>CAJUSD010000013.1 GCA_910589145.1 uncultured Oscillospiraceae bacterium | reverse complement strand
CTTTGGCCGCAGATTCTGCGCAAGAAGCTATTCTCTCTAATGCAGAGCAGGATTCTATTATTTCAGGTCTTCAGATTATTGAGAATGCTAAGGGCGATTTTAATTTGCAAGATGTGGAATTCAGTGACCTTTATGTTGGAAACAGAATTCAGGCTTATGAATATGTAGAGAGTGGGTTTGAGGACGTTTATTCGGCTTTCCCTCTTTTTTACAATGACGAGCTGGTTGCGCTTGCAATCGAAGTAGAAAATGGAAAGTATCAAATTTCCTCAGGATTAGCTGCTAAAATTGATGATATGGGTATTTCTAACTTTTCCTTGGTTTATGATTCTCATGCGGTTTATTTATATGATGGAACAGACTTTACCTTTTTAAGTGAGAGTTTAATTGAAATTCCATCCCGTCTAAATATTGAAGATGGTATTGCAAAAGATGGAAGAATTTCGTTAGATTTATGTGATTTAAGTCAATCCGCCCCTCTTGGATATTTTCCTGCTTTAGAAAGTAAGGCTTCAAATCTTTACTTATGTGATGTAAAGTATGTAACCCAAAAACCATACAAGAACTTGTGTTGGGCTGCCACGATTTCTTCTATTCATCAGTATATTACTCAATCAAAAACCCCCTTATCTATTACTGTTATGGCGAAAAACAAACATGGAAATAGCGGCTGGGATAAGGCAATTAGTACAGATGTTGCAGCTACAGTGATGAAAAACGAATATGGTTTAGACTACTCATATAAAGTCCAGATACCGTCTGATACTATCATACTTGGTAATATTAGAAATGGCTATCCTGTCTACGGTAGTTTTACATATGAAGGGCACCGTCATGCCGGAACAATTTATGCAGTTAATGTAATTTCTGGGTTTATTTATGTGATGGATCCACAGGCAGGCGCAATGGTTGCATATAATAACAACGGATATGATTATTCTTATACCTATATCGATGAAGGTACTGCCATTACTTGGACATTATATCGTGGAATATGTCACACATGGTAATTTGTCTATATAAAAAAGGATAGGGCGTCAAGGTGTATATCTGTCCAGAAAATGGATGTTGTCAGGATGTGATGGGATGGAAAAACGGAATAAAACCGGCATCATTGTTTGGCTGTGCATTATGCTTGCGGTTACAGTTGGCATTGAAATCAGGGAAAGATGGACATGGCGGCTGTTTGGAAATCTCCAGCAAGAGGATGTTGTTTCTGTTGATGTGCATTATTGGGTATACCGAACATATCCGGTAAGTGAAAGCGATCAAGAAAAATTAGTTGCCTTGCTTCAAAAGATCAGGGTTTCCAAAAGATTGGATGAATTGATAATAGCTGACGGCGGCACCAGTAGAATGTTCCAGCTTCATATGAAAGACGGCACAGATATCATTATTTCCGCTTCCTGTGACATGTTTTATGTGAATGATATATGTTATAGATGTGATGGTGATAGTCCTGAGTTCCGGGATATTGAGAAAATGTATGAAGCATATGGTAAAATAATCGAATCAAACCGGGTAATGAAAAACTTAACAATTACTTTTGCGAATCTTATGTTGACTTGATTCGTGTCGCCAGCAAACCAATCCCAGAAAAATAACAGAATATCCTTTTATAGAAAATCTGAGCGCCTTGAAAATTCAAGGCGCTTCTTCTATAGAAAATAGTTGAAACCGGCTTTATTATCGGCAGTTTTTCAGAATTGCTTTTAACTGGCAACTATGTTATAATAAGGGACAGTTATGTTCCATTCCAAATGGAACCTTTGAAGAACGAAACATGAAATAAAACAGAAGGAGTGAACGATGATGCTGACGGACATTGAAATCGCACAGCAGGCCAAAATGCTCCCGATTCATGAAATCGCGACAAAACTGGGGATTTTAGAGAAAGAACTGGAACCATACGGCCGGTATAAAGCGAAAGTTTCCGAATCTATCTACCAACGTCTGGCGGACAGGCCCAATGGCAAACTGGTTCTTGTAACAGCCATCAACCCCACCCCCGCTGGGGAAGGCAAGACAACGACCAGCGTCGGCCTTGGGGAAGCTATGGAGAAAATCGGCAAAAAGGCGATTATTGCCCTCCGCGAGCCGTCATTGGGGCCAGTGTTTGGCGTAAAGGGCGGTGCGGCTGGCGGCGGCTATGCCCAGGTTGTGCCAATGGAAGACATTAACCTCCACTTTACAGGGGATATGCACGCCATTACTGCGGCGAATAATCTTCTCTGCGCCATGCTGGACAACCATCTTCAGCAGGGGAACAGCCTTGGAATTGACCCGCGGCGGGTTCTGTTTAAACGGTGCATGGACATGAACGACCGCGCCCTGCGGAATGTTATTGTCGGGCTGGGCGGCAAGTCCAACGGTGTTCCCAGAGAGGACGGCTTCCAAATTACAGTTGCCAGTGAAATTATGGCTATCCTTTGTCTTTCCAGCGACCTGGCCGACTTGAAAAAACGTCTTGGCTCCATTTTGGCGGCTTATAAGTATGACGGTTCTCCTGTCTACGCTTCCGATTTAAAAGCGGAAGGAGCTATGACGGCTCTGTTAAAAGATGCCCTCAAACCAAACATAGTCCAAACCCTGGAAAATACTCCTGCTTTAATGCATGGAGGCCCCTTTGCCAATATCGCCCATGGATGCAATTCTGTCCGTGCTACCAAACTGGCCCTGAAGCTGGCGGATTACTGTATTACAGAAGCGGGCTTTGGCTCTGACTTGGGTGCGGAAAAGTTTTTGGATATCAAGTGCCGCTTTGCTGGGCTTGCGCCTTCCGCAATTGTATTGGTGGCGACTCTGCGCGCCCTCAAGTATAATGGCGGCGTGAAAAAGGAAGACGTTTCCCAGGAAAACCTGGAGGCCCTTCAAAAAGGTATTGTAAATCTGGAAAAGCACATTGAAAATATGCGCAAGTATGGTGTTCCTGTGGTAGTTGCCATCAACCGCTTCCCAACTGATACTGATGCAGAAATTCAGCTCCTTTCCAATTTTTGCGGGGAACAGAAGGTGGAATTTGCTTTGTCGGAGGTCTTTTCCAAAGGAGGGGAAGGCGGTATGGATTTGGCGCAGAAGGTGGTGGAAGCTTGCGAACAGCCTTCCTCTTTCCGTCCCATCTATGATCTGGAACAGTCCATTAAAGAGAAAATTGAAACCATTGCCAGGGAAATTTATGGAGCTTCCGGCGTAAGCTATACAGTGGAAGCAAGCCGTTCCATTCGCGCCATTGAAGCAATGGGCAAAGGAGCGCTTCCTATCTGCATGGCAAAAACACAATATTCCCTTTCGGATAACCCTAAAAAGCTGGGACGGCCGGAAAACTTTAAAATTACGGTTCGGGAAGTCAGACTTTCCGCTGGAGCAGGATTTGTTGTGGCGCTGTGCGGCGACATTATGACTATGCCGGGGCTGCCGAAACTTCCGGCTGCTGAAAAAATCGACTGTGACGAATTGGGGAACATCAGCGGATTGTTCTGATTGAAAGGTGTGTGGCAGGATGGGAAATATTGATACATTGCCTAAATTTAAGTATCATCCCAATTTATACAAAAGCGATATGGTGCATTTTAACCGGGGAAAATGTGAGTGCTGCGGCAAAGATATCACTGCCTTTATCAGCGATATGTACTGTGTCAAAAATATTTCATGCATCTGTTTGGAATGTGTGGCAGATGGCTCTGCTTCGGAGAAGTTTGACGGAAGTTTTATCCAGGATGCAGAAAGCGAAGTAAGCGATTCTGAAAAAACTGACGAGCTTTTTAACAGGACGCCAGGCTATATTAGCTGGCAGGGGGAATACTGGCTGACCTGCTGCGATGATTACTGCGCTTTTATTGGAGATGTGGGAATCAAAGAGCTGGAAGAAATGGAAATCGCCGATGAGGTGGTTCAGGAATACTGTGACAAGGTCAGCATAAAACCAGACGAAATCAGGGAATATCTGGAGCCTGCCGGAAGCTGCGCCGGGTATCTATTCCAGTGCCTCCATTGTGGAAAATATCATCTCTGGTCGGACTGTGATTAGAAGGAAAATGGGGGTGCCGCCAATGGCAGTTTATCAGACAAACAGTCCTGAAGAAACAGAACAGCTTGCCCGCTGTGTCGGGGAAAAGCTGCGGGCTGGGGATATAGTTGCCTACCGGGGCGGGATGGGTATGGGAAAGACCGCTTTTACTAGGGGGCTTGCTGCGGGAATGGGGATAGGGGTGGACTGTGTTTCCAGCCCTACCTTTGCCATTGTCAACGAGTACCGGAAAAATGGGCAGCGGCTTTGTCATTTCGATATGTACCGGATCGACAGCTATGATGCTCTGTATTCTACAGGATTTTTTGATTATTTGGATGAGGGTGCTGTACTGGCGATTGAATGGAGCGAAAACATTGAAGGATTGGATATATTGCCAAAGGATACAATTTGGATTGCCATTTCCCAGACAGGGGACCTCTCCAGAACCATTGAGATAGAAGGGGGGGAACGGTTTGAAAATCTTGGCTGTTGATACTTCGGCTGTGGCGGCGAGTTGTGCCGTCTGTGAAGATGGGGTTGTATTGGGCGAAAGTTTTCTCAACCGGAAACTGACCCATTCCCAAACCATTTTCCCCATGATGGAGGATATGCTGAAAAACTGCCGTCTTTCTTTGAATGAGATCGACGCTTTTGCTGTGGCAGCGGGACCAGGGTCGTTTACTGGCCTGAGGATTGGAATTTCCGCTGTAAAAGCTTTAGCCTTTGCAGTGGAAAAACCTGCTGCGGGGGTGTCTGCGCTGTTGGCTTTGGCTTATAATCTTGTTGGGACAAAGGGAATTATCTGTCCTGTAATGGATGCACGGTGTGGTCAAGTCTATACTGCTGCCTTTCGTGGGACAGAAACTTCTTTAGAACGTCTGATTGTGGACGAGGCTGTGCCAATAGAACAGATTTTCTCCCAATTACAGGATATTTACCAAATAGAGAAAGCTCCGGTATGGTTTGTAGGGGATGGTGCAAAACTTTGTGCTGAATATTGGGAGAAACAAAACTTTGACTTTCCAGCATTTTTAGCCCCTGCCGCCCGACAGTTTTCCCATGCTTCCAGCGCCGCCTTTGCAGCGGAACAGGAAAACGGGTTATTTGCCCCCGCTGTAGAACTTAATCCGTTTTATCTTCGTTTACCACAGGCGGAAAGGGAACTCCAGGCAAAAAAAGCTTCAAAAAATGCCTGAAATAATAGTAGGAGGAATTATCAATGATTGCAATTGCCAGCGACCATGCAGGATATCCTTTAAAAGAAGCCGTTAAGGCTCATTTGGAAGAACGCGGGTTATCCTTCCATGATTTTGGTTCCTTTAATGGGGAATCCTGCGATTATCCTATGCAGGCTAAAGTTGCATGTAAATCGGTTGCAGATGGAGAATGTGATAAAGCTTTACTATTTTGTGGCACAGGAATTGGAATTTCTATGGCTGCCAATAAGGTTCGAGGTATTCGTGCAGCCTGCTGTTCGGATTATTTTAGTGCAAAATATACCCGCCTTCATAATGATGCAAATGTACTCTGTATGGGTGCAAGGGTAATTGGAACAGGGACTGCTATTGAATTGGTGGATGTTTTCCTGGATACTTCCTTTGAAGGCGGCCGCCATGCCCGCCGGGTCAACCAGATTGCTGAAATCGAAACAGAGTATAGTGAAAATAAGGAGATAAAATGATGGACAAGAGATTTGAAAAAGTTTATCGCCAGGGAACTGTTGATGTTATGGAAATCTGGGTTGACAAAGAAACAGGTGTAAATTATCTGTTCCATCATAATGGAAATGCAGCGGGTTTTACCCCGCTGTTGGATCAGGATGGAAAACCAGTCATAACAAAGTAAAACGAATCAACCAAGTCCGAAAGGGGGAGATACCCAAATGGAACCGTCTGTTTTCCAGGGCAGTTATCTGGTTGTCCAAAAGATCGCCTGTGCAAAACAAATTTATGATTTTACAGTCCATTGCCCGGATATCGCAAAAACAGCCCTAGCAGGGCAATTTGTACATGTAAAGGCGGCTGGATTTACACTGAGAAGACCTATTTCTATCTGCCAGATAGATTCAGAAAAAGGTAATATTCGTATTGTAATGGAAGTCCGTGGTGACGGCACTGCTCAGATCGCCCAGACTCCAGAAGGCGGAATGTTGGATATAATGGGCCCCCTAGGTCATGGGTTCCAGCTTTTGGAACCGGCAAAATCCGCCATTGTGGTTGGCGGGGGAATTGGCGTGCCGCCTATGCTTGAAACAGCCTCTTATTATGGAAAAAATGCAACTGCAATCCTCGGTTTTCGTTCTGCATCCGTCTCTATTTTAGAGGAAGATTTTCAAAAGGCTGGCTGTCAGGTGGTTCTTTGCACAGATGATGGCACTAAAGGGAAAAAGGGCTTTGTTACTCAGGCTTTGAAGGAATGCCTCGAACAGTCTAAGCCCAGTATAATTTATTCCTGCGGCCCTCTGCCTATGTTAAAAGGCGTGGCGGCTCTGGCGAAAGAATATGGGGTACGCTGTCAGGTTTCTATGGAAGAGCGGATGGGCTGCGGAATTGGTGCATGCCTGGTCTGCGCCTGCAAGACCAAACGTCCTGACGGAGAAACTGGATATAGCCATGTCTGCAAAAACGGCCCTGTATTCGATGCAGAGGAGGTTGTATTTTAATGGCTAAACTAGGTGTGAAACTCTGCGGTGTAGCGTTTAAAAATCCGGTAATTGCGGCTTCCGGCTGTTTTGGGTTTGGGCAGGAATACGCGAAAATGTATCCTGCATCTGTGTTTGGCGGAATTTCCTTAAAAGGGATGACTTATGAGGAACGGCAGGGAAATCCACCTCCTCGTATTGCAGAAACACCCTCTGGAATGCTCAATAGTGTAGGATTACAAAATCCAGGGGTTGAGGCATTTTTGGCCCATGAGCTTCCTGCATTAAAAGATGTTGATACGGTTCTGATCGCCAATGCTGCTGGAAGTACTGTTGAAAGCTATGCCGCATTGGTGGAACGGCTTTCCGATTCCGATGTTGATATGATTGAGCTGAATATTTCCTGTCCCAACGTAAAGCAGGGGGGAGCTGCTTTTGGTGTAACCTGCGAAGGAGCGGCTTCTGTGGTAAAGGCAGTGCGGAAAGTCTGTAAAAAGCCTTTAATCGTCAAGCTTTCCCCCAATGTCACCGATATTGCCGCGATTGCCCAAGCAGTGGAAGCAGAGGGGGCAGATGCAATTTCCTTAATCAACACCCTGCTGGGAATGAGGATTGACATTAAAACCCGCCGTCCAGTATTGAAAAATAATGTAGGAGGGTTATCCGGTCCAGCTGTTTTCCCTGTGGCAGTTCGAATGGTATGGCAGGCTGCCAACCGCGTCAAAGTCCCAGTGATCGGGTTGGGTGGAATTGAAAAATGGCAGGATGCAATTGAAATGATGATGGCAGGGGCTAGTGCAATCCAGGTTGGGGCGGCGATGTTCTATGACCCGTATGCGCCTGTTAAGATTATCGACGGGATGAACCAATGGCTGGATGAACAGGGAATTTCTGATATTAATGAAATTGTGGGAACAGTTCAGCCGTGGTAAAACCTGAATCTGGGAGGAACTATTTTGGAGAAAACCACATTATATTTGATTCGTCACGGAGAAGCGTTAGGGAATATTAACCGGCGTTTCCAGGGCAGCACTGACGCTCCCTTAACTGACCGGGGAAAGGAACAAACAAAATGCCTGGAAAACCGTTTCCTGAAAATCCCGGTGGATGTAATCTATTCCAGCCCTTTGCAGAGAGCATATGATACCGCTATGGCTGTCAGCCGGGCTTCCGGTTGTTCGCCTGTTCTGGTTGAACCGCGGCTGACCGAAATCAATGGCGGTGATATTGAAGGTATGCTTTGGGATGAGTTCCCCAAACAGTTCCCGGAGGAATTTGACAACTGGGTCAACTATCCTGCACGATTCCACGCTCCCCATGGGGAGACAATGGCAGAGGTTTACAAGCGTGTCAAAGAAGGATTGCTATATATTCTGGAACAAAATCCAGGGAGACGAATTGTCGCCGCCACCCATGGCTGCGCCATTCGAAATGCGCTTTGTTTTTTATTGGGGTACCCTATTGAGGAGATGAACCGCGTCCCGCTGGCCGAAAATACCGCCGTAAGCGCTTTCGAAATAAATGGAGAGGAATTTATTCCTTTGTTTTTAAATGATAAAAGTCATATCCCGGAAACCCTTAGGATGATTCGGCTTTGGGAAGAAAAGAAAACATTATAAAATAGGAGGTTCTCCATTTATGAAAATAATGGCTGTCGATTTTGGAGATGCCCGCACCGGATTGGCGGTTTGTGACAGAACTGAGTTTTTGGCTTCTCCGGTAGGGGTTATTCATGAGAAAGAAATGTATCAGACTGTCAATAAAGTTGCCGCCGCTGTGACGGAATTTGATGTAAAAGAAGTTGTGGTGGGATATCCGGTTAATATGAACGGAACAATTGGTGAAAGGGCGAAAAAGTGCGAGCTGTTTGCAGATATGCTTAACCAGATTATTGATATTCCTGTTCGGCTGTGGGATGAACGTTCTACTACAGTTTCCGCCCATAATTATTTGAATGAGACGAACACACGCGGTAAAAAGAGGAAAGATGTAGTGGACGAGGTTGCAGCCGCTATTATTCTGGAAAATTATCTGGCCTATCGGCGGAACCAGGTAAATGGGAATAGTAAAGATTGAAGGCGGCCTAAGATAAGCAGTACCTAAGCGGATAAAAAAGGCTTCGGGGTTCAGTGGCATTGCGAGCAACGCAGTCTTCAAAGTCCCCTGGCCGCGTCTGCAGACTCGAAATTCCTTTGCACATACTAAAAGGATAAGAATAGCATTCCTAAAAAGATTTTATGAAAAGATCTGCTTATAAAAAGGCAAAAAATAATTCCAGTTATCGGGGAGCTGTCTGTCAAGACAGTTCCCTGTTCTGGATTTTTTGCCAGATTGTTTTGTAAAGCCGCTTTCAGCAGCACGAATCTGAAAGCGGAGAAGCAAAATGCCGCAGTAGGGGAATACGTTCAGATTCTGTAAATATTGTTAAAGAGAAAATAAGGGCTTTTTGGGCTAGTGAATTTTAATTCTAACGGAAAAATCAAGCTGCTCTGGACCTTTCTGTCGAAATCACATTAATATAGACGATAAAACGGTCCCTCATACGAGGGACCGTTCCGTTTGCTTAATAAGTTCCAGAAGTATCCAGATTTGCCTCTTTGGTCTCTTTTTTTAATTTAGAGGATTGAATCTTTTCCTGAAGGAGCTTATAGAAAAGTTCTTCGTCAATATTAGAAGGATCAACCCAAGAATCTGTCCAGGCAGAAAGATGCATAGCGTTTGAAATAGAAACGCCTTTGATTCCTTCCTGTCCGGGAGCGAGAAGGGGAGTACCTTTCAGACAGGCAGAAGAGAAGTTCTCCAAAATTCCCAGATGCTGTGGATTAGGACCTTTGACGGGAATTTCCGCTTTCCAACATTCAGGAGAGCCAAAGCCTTTGGTATAGGTGGCGTTGAATTCCTGTTCTCCGACACGATTGCGCCAGAAAGTAATTACATCATTTTCAACAACTAACTTGCCGCGGTCTGCGGAGATTTCCAAACGGTTGGTTCCGGGGGCCTCATGGGTAGAAGTAATAAATATACCGTTGGCACCATTGGCATACTTTGCAATCGCGGTTACGTCATTTTCTACTTCGATATTGCGGCATTTGCCGTAATCCATGAATGCACGGATTGAGGTTGGCATTCCGCACATCCATTGCCACAGGTCAAGCTGATGGGGGTCTTGATTGAGCAGCACTCCGCCGCCTTCACCGCCCCAGGTTGCCCGCCAGTCGCCGGAATCATAATAGCTCTGGCTGCGGTACCAGTTAGTGATCTCCCAGACTACCCGTTTCATTTCGCCAAGCTCGCCGCTTTCCATTAGTTCCTTGACTTTCTGGTAAACAGGGTTGGTGCGCTGATTGAACATAACGCCGTAAACTTTATTACTTGCATCAGCGGCTGCGTTCATTTCACGGACGGCCTTAGTATATACCCCTGCAGGTTTTTCTACCAAAGCATGGAACCCGTTCTTTAAAGACTCCATGCCCAAAACCGGGTGAAGATAATGGGGAACAGCTACAAGTACCGCATCTATTTTCGCATTCGCAAAAAATTTGTCTGTGTTTTCAAAAATTTCCACGCTTTCGGGGAGATTTTCCTTAGCCCATTGCCGACGGCTTTCCTTGATATCGCAGACAGCAGTCAGACAAGCGTTGGGGACTTTTCCAGCCGATAAATTTTTAGCATGGCTGCTTCCCATGTTGCCTATTCCAATGATGCCAAAACGCAGTTTGTCCATTTCTATTTTCCTCCTGTAGATTAAGATATAAAATTTTGGCTGTATTTATTCGGTCAGCCCAGCTTTTTCCATCAATCCGCGCAGAGCATTAGCAGCCACTTCAAACAAACGTGCTCCATCTGATTCAGCGGCTTTTTTAATTATATCAGGTTCACTTTCCAGTGCGGTAAAGCCTACAAAATGACACAGGTGTGGCTCCAAAGACAGGAAACCAGTATAGTTTCTGCTGGATAGAGCTTTCAGCACATCCAAAACCTTTCCATCGCCTTCTCCTGCCGGTACAACATGATGATCCGAATACACAGCGTCCTTAACGTGCATATAAGTAAAGTATGGAGCAAGAGATTCATAGGCATGGGGATAAACTGTTTCATCACATTGTACGAAATTGGCAGGATCAAATGTTACCTTCAAAATAGGGGAGTTAATGGTTTTCATAATATCCAGACAGCGATCCGCCACATCGCCATATATGCCCTTTTCGTTTTCATGGAGCAGGGTGATGCCCCGGCCTTGGGATGCGTTGACAAATCCCTGCATCCGCTCCATTACCGGTTCCCGGTATTTTGCGGGATCTTCATCTTTAGGCAGATAAAAACTGAACAGCCGGATATACTGTGTTTCAAACAATTCCGCCAAATCCAACACATGGCGGAACTGCTCCAAATGCGGCTCAAAAGGATCTCCGATTTTAATTTTACCAATTGGGGAGCCTATGGCTGACAGAGAAAATCCCCGCCCCTTTAACTGGGCTTTAATGTCCTTGGCTTCGTCAAGGGTGCAGTCACAGAGGTTTTTACCATTGACGCTGCGCATCTCGATATGGTGGATATTCAGCTTTTCCAGGACGTTCATTTGAACGGTCAGGTTTCTGTCAATTTCATCGGCAAAACCGGAAAGGATTACTTTGCTCACGATTTATCCTCCGCCTTTCTCTTTTCCTGTTATTTTAAAGGGCTCCTGCGTCGGCAGCCAGCTTTTTAAGATTTTTATAGCTGACAGCCAAACTGTCAAAGGGGTCTCCAGGACAAATATCCTGTTCAATAACAATATATTGAACTCCACTCTCAATGCAGGCTTTCATACAGCAAGCCAGATTCAGATTGCCTTCGCCAACCTCTGTAAAGAGCTGGGAAGCTTTGCCTTCTTCATTAGGAACAATCTGCATATCCTTAAAATGGCAGACTTTCATACGTCCTGCAACCCGGCGGATATAATCAGAAGGGCTTACGCCTCCTGCCTGCAGCCAATATGTATCCAGAATAAATCCAAATTCTTTTGGAGTATCTTCAATCAGACGATCCATAAGCCGACGGCCGTCAAACCGCATAAATTCAAAATTGTGGTTGTGGTATCCCAACGACATTCCCGCATCTGCCAGCTTTTTGGCAATTGGGCTCATCTCTTTGATAAATGCTTCTGTTCCCTCTGCAGACCCGCGGAATTTCTGCGGCATGGAACCGATTCCAATAGAATCACATCCCATCATCCGGTGTTCTTCCATCAGATTGTCTAAATCGCCAGTGATACGGTCATAGCTGCTGTGGGTGATACATACATCTAATCCAAGCTCATGAACAAGATCGCCAAGCTTGCGGGGATCCATTGGACCAAACCCGGAAATCTGGATTACATCAAAACCCATAGATTTTATTTTGCGGAGCGTTTTTTCAATATCCTCCGGCGTTTTGGTAAATGCCCGAACAGTGTACAGCTGCGCACCTAATTTCATGTCAATCTGCCTCCTTTATAAATGCTCATTTATTTTTTTGTTTCCTTACATTGGAAACTCATGTACTCTTTTAGTATATCGCCTTTCTCGTTGAGAATCAATATAAAAATTGCGGGGAATCTTTTATTATTTTTGCATAACTTATAAAAATCTAAATTTGCTTTTTGCAGCAGATGCCCATAGTGTACACAGAAATCAAAATTCAGAATCATCACGAAAAAGAATCAGGAAAACCTTCGGCGCAAGCACAAAGCAAAGACTGTTACAAACCAAACCCGTACCAAAAGCTTTGGCCGCTTTCTCGAAAGTGGCAGAGGGGGGGGGCAGGGCTGAGCAGCGGAGCTGCTCAGAGCCACCAGCCGCCAGTTCAGCTTTGCTGAATGTAGCTTTGCTGAACTGAACCCGCAAGGCGCGAAACTCCCCTTTGGCAAGAGCATTTTTCTTTTTCTCTGCCTTCCCTGAAAAACACCCTACCGGGGTGTTTTTCAACATCAACCTCAAAACCTCCAAAATTGAATTTCCTGCATAGTGTGAAAAAATAGTTGACAGTACCATATAAATAGGATACAATAGCATCGGATGTTAGCTTTGGCTAACAATTTATAGAAGCAGTTTAAATGTATTAATACACAGGAGAAGGGTGGAAGGGTATGACATTAGACCAATTACCGATTGGAAAACCGGCAAAAATAACATTTGTAAGAGGAGAAGGTGCTTTGCGGGGACGACTGCTGGATATGGGGCTGACTCCCAGAACAAGGGTTGTAATCCAGAAAGTTGCACCAATGGGAGACCCTATTGAGCTGACCCTGCGGGGATATGAATTAACCTTGCGCCTAGACGATGCGAGGGAAATTGTTGTAGAAGCGGAAGAAGCCGCTGCGGGAAAGGAATGAAACAAGTATGATTTTCGCGTTAGCAGGCAATCAAAATTGTGGAAAGACGACCTTATTTAACCAGCTCACTGGCTCCAACCAGCACGTTGGAAACTTTCCCGGCGTAACTGTGGAACGGAAAGAAGGCGTAATTCGCTCCAGCGATCAGGATTCAGTAGTAGATCTGCCGGGAATTTACTCCCTTTCTCCCTATACCAGCGAGGAGATTGTAACACGGGATTTTCTTTTAAAGCATCATCCAGATGGAATTATCAACATAATTGACGCTACCAATATCCAGCGCAATCTTTACCTGAGTATGCAGTTAATTGAGCTGAACATTCCCATGGTTATTGCCTTAAATATGATGGATGAAGTGCGCGCAAACGGCGGAACAATTAAGCTGAAAGCCCTGTCGGAAGAACTTGGAGTTCCTGTGGTGCCCATTTCTGCCAGCAAAAATGAAGGGGTTTCAGAATTAATTTCAACTGCCCTGCATGTCGCGAGAGAACGCCGCACTCCTAAACGGATGGACTTCTGCTCCGGTGCAGTACATAGGGCAATCCATTCAGTGGCCCATCTGGTGGAAGACCATGCTGAACGATTAGGGATTCCCTCCCGGTTTGTGGCAACCCGCCTGGTAGAAGGGGACGAGCCCATGCTGGAATCCCTAGGACTTTCTGACAATGAAAAAGATATGTTGGAACATACCGTTGTAGAGATGGAACGGGAAGCTGCCCTTGACAGAAAAGCAGCCATGGCAGATATGCGGTATGTATTTATCGAAAAGCTTTGTGCAGACTGTGTGGTTGCCTGCCGCGAAAGCAGGGAACATGCCCGCAGTGTGAAAATTGATAAAGTGCTGACTGGAAAGTATCTGGCGATTCCTGTTTTTCTGTTGCTTATGATGTTGATTTTCTGGCTGACGTTTGGGGTGGTCGGCGGATTTTTAAGTGACCTGCTCTCTATGGGGATTGATGGATTGACTGATATTGTAAGCCGGAGCCTGATTGCCTATGGAATTAATCCAGTGGTTCATTCCCTGATTATTGAAGGGGTTTTTGCGGGAGTGGGGAGCGTGCTTTCCTTTATTCCAACCATTGTCGTCCTCTTTTTCTTCCTCTCGCTGCTGGAAGACAGCGGATATATGGCGAGGGTTGCTTTTGTTATGGATAAGCTGTTGAGAAAAATTGGACTTTCTGGAAGAAGCTTTGTGCCTATGCTGATTGGTTTCGGCTGTTCAGTTCCTGCAATTATGGCATCCCGAACCCTTTCCAGCGAACGGGACAGGAAAATGACCATCCTTCTGACCCCCTTTATGAGCTGCAGCGCAAAGCTGCCAATTTATGGAGTCTTTACAATGGCTTTTTTTCCAAAATATCGGGCGCTAGTAATGATATGCCTTTATGTAGGAGGGATGCTTGTGGGAGTCTTGTGCGGGCTTTTGCTGAAAAAAACAACTTTTCGGGGAAAACCAGTCCCATTTGTTATGGAACTGCCCAATTACCGCCTGCCCAGCCCAAAAAGCGTTGCCCTTTTGCTGTGGGATAAGGCCAAGGATTTTCTGACCCGCGCTTTTACCATTATTTTTGTTGCCACCATTGCCATCTGGTTTTTCCAGACCTTTGATATGCGGTTTAACGTGGTGGAAAATAGTGCTGATAGTATGCTCGCAGCCTTTGGACAGTGGATTTCCCCCGTCTTTGCACCTTTGGGCTTTGCGGATTGGCGGGCTTCTACGGCTTTAATCACCGGTTTTTCCGCAAAAGAAGCTGTTGTCAGTACGTTGGCAGTTTTGACAGGGACTTCTACAGCGGAGCTGCCCAACGCCCTGGCAGGGATGTTCCCTCCTGCTGCAGCGGTTGCGTTTTTGACCTTTACTCTATTGTATACACCCTGTGTCGCGGCAGTGGCTGCTGTCAAGCGAGAGATGGGCGGTGCAAAATACGCTGTCTTTGTCGCTGTGTTCCAGACAGGGATTGCCTGGGCTGCAGGCGCGATTGTATACCAAGCAGCAAGACTGTTTTTATAAGGGAGCTCTGCTATGATAAGAAAATTTGAAATGGATGATCTGCCAAGAGTCATGCAGATTTGGCTTGGTTCCAATATACAGGCCCACGAATTTATTCCAAGGGGATATTGGGAAGAACATTTTGAACAGGTAGAGGCTGCACTGCCTGCTGCTGAACTGTATGTATTCCAAGAGGATGATTCGGGGGCAGTAAATGGTTTTATTGGGATGTCCAGCGAATATATTGAGGGCATTTTTGTAGAGAGTGGAGCGCGTTCCCGTGGAATTGGAAAGAAGCTTTTGGATTATGTTAAGCCGTTGAAAGGACATCTGACACTGAAAGTCTACCAGAAAAATGAGCGGGCAGTCCGATTTTATTTAAGGGAAGGATTTCTGTCCCAATCCTCAAAAAAAGATGAAAAAACAGGGGAAAATGAAATCCTTATGATTTGGCAGGGATAGAAAGGACAAAAAATATGATTTATTATCAGGATGATGAAATATTAATAAGGGATATGCAGCCAGAGGATGCGAAAACGATCACAGAGGAAGAAATTGCCCAAGGCTGGAACTCTGATATCAGCAAATATGAGCTGCGGCTCCGGCATCAGGCAGAAGGGAAGTCCGTCTCACTGACTGCGGAGTATCAGGGGAATGTGGCCGGGTATATCAACATATACCCGGATTCTTCCTGGGGCGCATTTGCCAACCAGGGATTGCCGGAGATCGTAGATTTCGGCGTATTGGAAAAATACCGCCGGAAGGGGATTGGCGGCAGATTGATGGACACTGCTGAGAAAATTGCGGGAAAATATGCGGATATGGTCTATCTGGGTGTTGGGCTGCACAGTGGATACGGTTCTGCCCAAAGGATGTATGTCAAACGTGGATATATTCCAGATGGGTCCGGCGCATGGTTTGGGGATAAGGTGTGCAGGCCCTATTCCGATTGCCGGAATGACGACGACTTGACGCTATATCTGTCGAAAAAATTGAAATAATTTTAGAAAGTATTATGAGTGGCAGATTGAGTTCGGAAAAAGTAGAAAACAATTCTTGACATTTTCGACAGGGAACGCTAAACTGTATAAAGAATAATTTTGGAAAGGCAGGATTCATATAATGGATTTAGGAAATTTAGGCGGCGTTTTGGATAAACTGGGGGATTTGGTAAAGGATCCTTCCGCATTAACGGAACTGGTCCAGAAGGTCGGTGGGGAAAAGATTATTGACAGCCTGAAAGATGCAATTCAAAACAAAGACTATCAAAAGGTTGAAGATACTGCCCGCTCCCTTAACAGCGCAGCTTCCGGCTTAGGGCTGAAGGATCTGTCCCAGCTCAGCGGGGAAGTATTATCTGCAGTCAAGGAAAAACGTTTCGGAGATTTAATGGGATTGGCCGAAAAACTTAAAAAAGAATACGATACAGTTGTATCTAAGTTTTCAGAGGCAAAATAGGCAAAGTAAAATAATCATTTGAAAGCGGCGGAAAGGAACATCTCCATTTTCGCCGTTTTGTTTGTGTTGATTTAAAAATCTTTTAAAAACCAGGTGACACTATTATTAGAACATGGTAAAATAGGGGAGTATTTGTAAAAAAACAACGTCAGCGAGGAAAAAGGGTGGGACAGATGAAAAAAATTGGCTTTGACTGTGAAAAATATCGAAAACTGCAATCTGAAAATATTAAAAAGAGGATTGACCAGTTTGGCGATAAGCTTTACCTGGAATTTGGCGGCAAGCTTTTTGACGATTATCATGCCTCAAGAGTACTTCCAGGCTTTGAACCGGACAGCAAATTGAAAATGCTGCTGGAGCTCAAAGACCAGGCGGAAATTATCCTTGTAATCAGTGCAGGAGATATTGAGCGCAATAAGGTCCGGGATGATTTGGGGATTTCCTATCAGGAAGATGTACTGCGCCTGCGTGACCAATTTATGGAAAAAGGGCTGTATGTTGGCGGCGTGGTTATTACCCAGTACAGCGGTCAGAAAGTGGTGGATTTATATCGCCAACAGCTAGAGAAAATGGGGATTCGGGTATATTTTCATTATGTCATCCAAGGTTATCCTTCCAATATATCCTTAATACTCAGTGAGGATGGTTTTGGAAAAAACGATTATATTGAAACTTCACGTCCGCTTGTGGTGGTGACAGCGCCAGGGCCGGGCAGCGGTAAAATGGCTACTTGTCTTTCCCAGCTCTACCATGAAAATAAAAGGGGAGCCAAGGCTGGGTATGCTAAATTTGAAACTTTTCCAATTTGGAATCTTCCTCTGAAACATCCGGTAAATATTGCCTATGAAGCTGCTACCGCAGATCTAAACGATCTTAATGTGATAGACCCTTTCCATCTGGAAGCCTATGGGATTTCAACTGTCAATTATAACCGTGACGTGGCGATTTTTCCGGTGCTTTCAGCTATGTTTGAAGGTATTTATGGTGAAAGCCCTTACCGTTCCCCAACAGATATGGGTGTTAATATGGCAGGGCATTGTATTTCCAACGATGATGTTTGTTGTGAAGCTTCCCGGCAGGAGATCATTCGCCGTTATTATCACGCCCTCTGTGATCGGGAAAAGGGAAAGGAGAACCAGACTGAAGTTTATCGTTTAGAGCTTATTATGCGTCAAGCCCATGTAACCCAGGGGGATAGGGTGGTAGTTCCTGCCGCTTTGGAGCGGGCAAGGCTCACAAATGGCCCTGCCGCTTCCTTGGAGCTGCCGGATGGGAGCATTGTTACCGGAAAGACCACAGAACTTTTAGGAGCATGTGCCACACTTCTATTAAATGCTATGAAAATTTTGGCGGAAATCCCCGACCCAGTCACTCTGATCTCTCCAGAGGCTATCCTGCCCATACAGGATTTAAAGATCAAATATTTGGGCAGTAAAAACCCTAGACTACATACTGATGAAACCCTTATTGCTCTTTCCAGCTCGGCATATGCAGACTATAACGCCCGGCGTGCCTTAGAACAGCTTCCGTCTTTGAGGGGATGCCAAGCCCATGTAACGGTTATCCTTTCAGAAGTGGATCAGCGGCTTTTGAAAAAGCTGGGAATTGAAGTCACCACCGAGCCGGTGCGGGAAAGTGCGCCGACAGCAGAACTTTAAGCAGAAAAACCGGTATTCTCTAGTGAAAGAGAATACCGGTTTTTATCAAATTTAGGCTTTTTCGCAGATCTGTTCCATCCCACGGTACTTTGAATTCATTCCAATGCCTCTGTCAATGCTCACGACGAATAAAACGCAGTCCGAAGCCTTTTTACTTCTTCTTGGCTCAAGCCTGTCAGCTTTATAATTTGAGCATTTGACATACCCATCTCTATTAGATTTTGAGCTATCTTTATCGTATTTTCTCTTATCCCTTTTTCCATACCTTCTCTTAATCCTTTTTCTATACCTTCTCTCATTCCTTTTTCCATACCTTCAGCCAAGGCAACCTGTCGGGCGTGGTGCAGTGCCTGAGCCTCATCGTGTTCAGCTTTTTCACGGAGCCGCTCCAGCTCTCGGTATTCCGGCGAGTTTGTAACGGAATGATAGGCGTTGATTGCTTCACTCATTATTGGCACCCCCATTGTCTTAATTTTTTCCAGTTCTTCTTCTGTGTCTGCATTAAACAGTGACATCCATAACAACAATGGATCATCTTCACTTACATTGGCGGGCAGTTTAGGCAGTTCAAAAAAGTGAAATCCCATTTTATCTGAAAGCAGTTCATAACGTGTTGTCTCAAGAAGTTGAAAAAATGAATGGTATTCCATACAATGAAACAAATTGAAATCAATAATACTGATTATAATTGTACAAGGCAGCTCGGAATAATCCTGGCCTGCCGACAGTGCCGCCGAATACTGCCTTGCCCAATAAAACATAACCCTTTCCGGGTAGTTCCCTTCATTTGCAACCTGCATTTCAATGTCAACCCGCTGATGATTTACCCTCATGTTGATATCCAAGCGGCAGAATTTCTTTTCAATACTTTCAGGAGTTATCTCAGTATTGTCAATTACAAATTCTGTAATGCTTTCAACCGATATACCGAGTATCACCGCTACTAACTCTTTGAGAAGTTTAGGGTATTTCACAAATACCATTTTAAACAGGATATCGCTTTTAAATGTATATTTTAGCTTTGTCATATCTTCCCCCATGCCAGTTATCTTTTCCTATTATCAGTATACCACAATTCAAAGAGGCTTTCCATAACAAATTGTGTGGAGGCCATGCTGGACGGTTCTGTTAGGAGTAGGGGAGCCTTATCTTTAAAAGATTTCATATATTGAAGCGCCAAGGAGATTTTCTTGGCGTTTTTTATTTATATGAAAGTGCTCACTGTAGGGTAATCTTAGAGTAAAGCAGAAAATATTCAAAAGTTAAACTATCCATTATTAAATATAACGGTATTTACCTTACAAGTAAACGCTACAAAAGCATTAAAAGAAACGGTAAAATAAATACAAAAGGGTGGTGATACAATGGATACAAATGGTAAACTACGCCAATTATTGAGTGATATTGGCTGGTCAGAATACAGGCTTGCAAAAAACAGTGGATTATCAGAGTCTACAATAGCTAATATTTACAGACGTAATACAGTGCCATCTATTACAACCCTGGAAGCCATTTGTAAAAGTTTTGGCATCACACTTTCTCAATTTTTTGCTGAAAATGAAATGATAGAGCTTACCCCAGAAGTAAAAGAACTGCTAAATTTTTGGATGCCATTAACAGTTAAACAAAAAGAAGCTGTCTTATATATGTTGCAAGTTATGAATCCAAAATTGCATTTTTATAGCAAAAGAGCCCATTAAATAATTTGTTACCCTATCTTTTTTATTCCTCCCAACTATCGAAAGTTTCCAATACACACCTTACCATCGAAGTAATAATTTTAAGCTGTTTAGGTGTTGCACGCCCCCACAGGTCATACAATAAATCCATTTCACGTATAGAACGATCCTCAAGTTCTTCCGACAATAAATAAGATGGAGATACTTTTAATTTTTGACATAGCGATATAAAGACAGGCAAACTTGGCATTCTTCCTCCTGCTTCTATCTGTCGAAGATATACCGGACTTAATCCACAGATTTCAGCTAAATGTTCACTGGTCATCCCACAATCCTTCCGCGCTGTGTTAAGTTTTCTTCCAAATCGTTTTTTATCCATTTCAAGCCTCCGAATATAAGCTGTAAGAATATATTTTGTCCTCTTATAGCTTACATTTTCCTTGACTTGATAAATAGCACCTGATAAAATATATTATGTAAGCTTACAGCATACATAATATATCGTTCTTTAATACAAAAATAAAGGAGATCAAACAAATGATACGTTTTCAAAACGGAAGGTTTTATACACACGGGATTTCCTTTACAATCCCAAATGGGTTTCAACTGGAAACAGAACCAGATTTCGTCTATGAATATGGTTTGGGTGCTTGGACTCCTGATAAATCCTGTTATGTGGAATGGAATGTTGAGGAAGGATGTCTTGGTACGGAAAAGGAACTATCTGATCTCTTTCAGGAACCTTCCGAGATTAGACTGTTATCTGATATTCAACCAGTTTCTATAAACGGTCTGCCTGGATATCAGGCAGCTTATAAGAAAAACCAACAATATTTTTTTGAAGTTCGTCTTTCGTTGAAAGAAAAAACGGAATTTGTTTTCCTTGCCAGCGGGAGAGAGGAGCATATTTTATCCTGGAAAGATTCTCCAGATTTACAGAAAGCTTTAAATGGCGTTAAGCCTGAATAATTTGTATAAAAAACGCTGGACTTTATTTGTCCAGCGTTTTTTATACATGATTTTCTTTTAAATTGTGATATGCTGGTGAGGACAACAGATTATTATGTCCCCAGAGACGGAAACCTGGCTTTTACCTTGGCTTTAACTGGGCGGTTACGTCTGCGAATTAGAATTCGCTAGCCCAAAAAGCCTTCTTGATTTCCCTCACAATGTTTTATGGAAACGGAACCCAGTTCTCCCACAAAGGAGTTTTGCTTGTGCAAACGGGCTTTTTATTGGTACTTTTTTCTTTTACCTTTTTAGGTCAGCTTTACTCCTCTTTTTGTTTGTGCAGGGGTATTTCGCGCCTGAGGGCGCGGCCAGGGAACTTTTGAGGAGTGCAGCTTTGCTGCACAACCCTGGACCTTCAAACCTTTTTTAATTTGCTGGGAAGTGGTGGCTCTCATTTTTGCCTTATGCCTGCAATGAGGCCTTACAGAGATTTTGCAAACTCCTGTCCAAGTTCAAAGGCTTTTTTCAAATCTTCTTCAGAAGGCACAAAGGCAACCTTCATACCTTCGCCGAAAATCTTCATTTTCAATGTAGTTAGCCGCTGGATCAGATTCGGTACAGCCTCGCCGGTCCATCCATAGGAGCCAAATACCAAAGCAGGCTTTTTACCGGAATTGATAGCGTCAACACCCGCCAACAGAATCCACACAGGCGGCACAGCTTCCCGGTTGATGGTGGGGCTTCCAATAGCTATGGCATCGGCGGAATTAATCAAGCCGTGCATCTGCCCCATATCGTTTTCAATCAAATTGAAGCACTCACAATCCGCATTGGGCAGAATGGAGAGGATGCCTTCCCGGATAGCGTCAGCGATCTTCTCTGTATTGCCATAGGCAGTACAGTAGAATACTGGAATTAATTTATTTTCCCGCTGAATAGGAGCACTCCACTTATGATACTGTTCAACCGCATATTCCAGCCGGCAGCCAGGGGTCAAAATAGGGCCATGGCTGGGACAGGCAAAATGGATGTCAAAATCCTTGATTTTTTCCAGCCCCTTCTGAACAAAACCCGGAAATGGCCCAAAAATTGCATCATAATAGCCCTTAAAAGCAGATTCGTATTTTTCGCCATAAGTGACGCTGGTATCAAAGTCGTATACTTCACAGTAATGGCTTCCCAAAAAGTCGCAGGAGAACAAGGTTTTATCTTCCTCTATCCAGGTAAACATGGAATCCGGCCAGTGCAGGTTGGGGGCAACCAGGAATTTGAGGGTTTTCCCGCCTAAATCCACAGTTTGGCCGTCTTTCACAATCTGTACCTTTAAATCAGTGCGGTTGGTAATGTTTTTCAGGTAATTGGAACCCGCTGTTGTTGCTAAAACAACAGCATTGGGATTTGCTTCTAAAATCCGTGCCATTACCCCAGAATGGTCCGGCTCAGTATGATTGCAGATAACATAATCAATCTTTTCAACAGGTGTAATCTCCTGGATATTTGCTAGGTATTGGTCGAAGAAGCGAGGATGGCAGGAGTCAATCAAGGCAGTTTTATCATTGCCCTTGACGATGTAAGAATTGTAGGTGGTGCCATAATCAGTAGTCATGACTATATCGAACACCCGCAGGGAAGGATTTTTAATGCCAACAGAATAAATTCCATCTGTAATTTTACAGGAAGCCATACTTATATCATCCTTTCATTTTTCAGTTATAGCAAACGACATTGAAATTGTCCAAAAATTAACTTTAAAAGTTTTCATTTATGGGTTTTAAAGCCAGCTTGGAAAATAGTTTATGCCGTTTCCTAAATATAACATAGAAAGAGGAAAGGAGCTTTCCGCCTTTCCCCTTTGCTTTGCTGCGATTATTCTTTTTCAAATTGATCTTTGCCAACCCCGCAGAGAGGACAGACAAAATCTTCAGGAACGTTTTCCCATTTAGTACCGGCAGCAATGCCGTTGTCAGGATCGCCTTCCCCCTCATCATAAATATAACCGCATACAGTGCAGACATATTTTTCCATATTGGTTCCTCCTTTTATTTCATCCACCGGTTTTTTCCTTTGGATTTCTTTTCTCCAATTATATATGGAACAAGTATATTTGTAAAGTATTGGAAAGGAAATTTTAAAAACTTTTCCAAATTTTTTATTAATTATTTCAAGTAGGGCTTCAAATATTTTCCAGTATAGGATTTCTCTACCTGACAAATTTCCTCCGGTGTGCCGCAGGCTACTAGAGTGCCGCCCCGGTCGCCGCCCTCTGGCCCCAAGTCAATAATGTAATCTGCCGACTTGATTACATCCAAATTATGCTCAATCAGCACAACTGTATTCCCTGCATCTACTAAAAGCTGCAATACATCAATCAACATATGAACGTCAGCAGTATGCAGCCCAGTGGTAGGTTCATCCAGAATATAGATGGTTTTCCCTGTGGAACGCTTGGAAAGCTCAGTTGCCAGCTTGACCCTTTGGGCCTCGCCGCCGGAAAGGGTGGTTGCGCTCTGTCCAAGCTTAACATAACCCAAGCCCACATCCCGCAGAGTGGTTAGCCTCCGCGCCAGCTTGGGGACATTTTCAAAAAACAGAAGCGCTTCGTCAACAGTCATTTCCAGAACATCGCTGATGGTTTTGCCTTTATATTTTACCTCCAAGGTTTCACGATTATACCGTTTGCCCTTACAGACTTCGCAGGGGACAAAAATGTCAGGCAGAAAGTGCATTTCGATTTTCAGGATACCGTCTCCCTCACAGGCTTCACAGCGTCCGCCTTTGACGTTAAAGGAAAAACGCCCGCTGGCATAGCCCCGGATTTTTGCATCGTTGGTCTGAGCGAAAACCTCCCGAATGTCGGTAAACAGTCCCGTATAGGTGGCGGGGTTAGAGCGTGGGGTTCGGCCAATAGGGGACTGGTCAATGTTGATTACTTTGTCTAAGGCTTCCAGCCCCTCCATAGAAAGGAACTTCCCAGGTTTATGCTTTGCACCGTTGAGCTCTGCCGCCAAATGCTTGTAGATTACCTGATTGACCAGAGAAGACTTCCCGGAGCCGGAAACACCCGTCACAGCAGTAAAAGCCCCCAGTGGGATTTTAACGTTGATTTTTTTCAGGTTGTTTTCCTCTGCTCCCTGGACGGTGAGAAAAAATCCATTGCCCGGTCTGCGTACCCTTGGAACCTGTATTTTTTTAACCCCGCTGAGATATTGCCCGGTAATGGAATCAGGACAATCCATAATGTCTTCTACTGTCCCAGAGCAGACCACTTCGCCCCCAGTAATCCCAGCGCCCGGCCCAATATCAACGATAAAGTCAGAAGCCCGCATGGTGTCCTCGTCGTGTTCCACTACAATCAGGGTATTCCCCAAGTCCCGCAGGTGTTTCAAAGTGTCAATGAGCTTGTCGTTGTCCCGCTGGTGCAGGCCAATGCTGGGCTCATCCAAAATGTACAGCACCCCCACCAGAGAGGAACCAATCTGTGTTGCAAGGCGTATCCGCTGGCTTTCACCGCCGGAAAGGGTGGCGGAAGCACGGGAAAGCGAAAGATATTCCAACCCCACGCTTTTCAGAAACCCCAGACGGCTGCGGATTTCCTTTAAAATCTGGTTGGCAATCATTTGATCCCGGTGGGACAGCTCCAGCTTTTCCAGGAATTCCAGAGCCGCTGTAACCGACAAGCTGCTGAATTCACTGATGTTCAGCCCGCCTACAGTCACCGCTAAAACCTCGCGTTTCAGCCTTTGACCGCGGCATTGGGGGCAGGAGACTTCGCTCATCCAGCTTGTGATTTCCTCCCGCATCCAGTCGCTGCTGGTTTCCCGGAAGCGCCGTTCCAAATTGTTGACAACCCCTTCAAAGGCTGCCTCATAAGAACCGCGCATAGAACCGCTCTCCCGTTTCAGCAGGATTTTTTCATCCCCTGTGCCAAAGAGCAGAAGGTTAGCCGCCTTTTTTGGGAGCTGTTTAAAGGGAACGTCCAGGGAAAAGCCGTAATGTTCCGCCAAACCGTCAAAATACATCTGGGCAATGCCGCCTTCGGAGTAATACCAGCCGCTGGCCTTAATTGCACCTTCCTTGATGGAAAGGTTTTTATTAGGGACTACCAGATCAGGATCAACCTTCATAAAAGTTCCCAGGCCAGTACATTTTTCACAGGCTCCAAAAGGGTTGTTAAAAGAAAACATTCGGGGAGTAAGTTCCTCAATGCTGATATCATGTTCCGGGCAGGAATAATTTTGGGAGAACATTAATTCTTCCTCGTCGGTGGCGACAGTGGTTAAACCGCCTGCAAGGGCCAGGGAAGTTTCCAGGGAATCCGCCAAACGAGAGCGGATATCCGGGCGAATAACCAGACGATCCACCACAACTTCGATGGTATGCTTTTTATTTTTCTCCAGCTTGATATCTTCGCTCAAATCGTAGAGGTTCCCGTCAATCCGCACACGCACATAGCCGGAGCGCCGCGCACCGTCCAACTCCTTGACATGTTCTCCTTTGCGCCCCCGTACCACAGGGGATAAAATCTGGATGCGGGTCTTTTCCGGCAGAGCCATAACCCGGTCAACCATTTGGTCAACTGTCTGCTGGGTAATTTCCCGGCCGCAGATAGGACAATGGGGAATCCCTATCCGGGCGTACAATAGACGCAGATAATCGTAGATTTCGGTGACAGTCCCCACTGTGGAGCGGGGATTTTGGGAGGTTGTTTTCTGGTCGATGGAGATAGCGGGGGAGAGGCCCTCAATATCATCTACATCCGGTTTTTCCATCTGTCCCAGGAACTGGCGGGCATAGGAAGAAAGGCTTTCCATATAACGCCGCTGGCCGTCAGCGTAAAGGGTATCAAAGGCCAAGGAGGATTTCCCTGACCCAGACAGCCCTGTAAACACAATAAACTTGTCCCGCGGCAGCTCCAAAGAAATATTTTTCAGGTTGTGCTCCCTTGCTCCACGTATAATGATCTTATCCTTTGCCATGGGTTTGACGACCTCGCTTTCAGCTTTCCTTTAATTTTTTAATTTTATCCCGCAGGTAGGCCGCGTGCTCAAATTCCAGCAGCTTGGCTGCATTCTTCATTTCCAGCGTCCATTGGGCGATCTGGGCTTCTTTTTCTTTGGCAGTCATCTTTTTAGCGGGCTTGCCCTTTTTGGATTTGCCCTTTCCATCGTCGGACTTAACCGAGATTTCCAGCACATCCCGCACATTTTTGATGATGGTTTTGGGGACAATCCCATGTTCCCGGTTGTACGCCTGTTGAATTTCCCGGCGGCGGTAGGTTTCGGAAATGGCCCGCTCCATGGAATCTGTCACCTGGTCAGCATACATAATAACCATGCCGCCGGCGTTTCGGGCAGCGCGTCCGATGGTTTGTATCAAAGATGTTTCCGAGCGGAGAAAGCCCTCTTTGTCTGCATCCAAAATAGCTACCAGAGACACCTCAGGGATATCAAGCCCCTCGCGCAGCAGATTGATGCCGATGAGAACATCGAATTCCCCAAGCCGCAGGTCTCGGATAATCTCCATCCGTTCAATGGTGTCTATATCATGGTGCATGTACCGAACCCGTGCGCCCATGTTTTCCAGATAGGCAGTTAGGTCCTCAGCCATTTTTTTGGTTAGGGTGGTGACAAGTACCCTTTCCCCCCGTTCCGCCCGGAGGTTAATCTCAGAGAGAAGGTCATCAATCTGTCCCGCAATAGGTTTGACCACAATTTCCGGGTCTACAAGGCCGGTAGGCCGGATGACCTGTTCTACAATCTGGGAGCAGTGCTCCCGTTCAAAAGGGCCAGGGGTGGCACTGACAAAGATCATCTGGTTCAGTTTGCCATAAAATTCATCGAAATTCAAGGGACGGTTGTCCAGGGCAGAGGGGAGGCGGAACCCATAATCAATCAGATTTTGCTTGCGGGCGCGGTCTCCGGCGAACATTCCCCTAACTTGAGACAACGTGACATGGGACTCGTCCACAAACAGCAAAAAGTCATCCGGGAAGTAGTCCAACAGCGTATAGGGACAGCTTCCCGGCTCACGGCCTGAAAGCACCCTGGAATAGTTTTCAATGCCCTTGCAGAAGCCTATTTCGGTCAGCATTTCCAAGTCGTAGTTGGTGCGCTCCTGGATGCGCTGGGCTTCAATGAGCTTGCCGTTTTCCCTGAAAAACTCCACCCGCTTTTCCATCTCCCGGCGGATATCTTCAATGGCCCCATACATTTTTTCCCGCGGAACAATGTAATGTGAGGCGGGGTAGATGGCGGCATGAGTGACAACGGCCTTGATCTCTCCGGTGAGTGGGTTGATTTCACTGATACGGTCGATTTCATCCCCGAAAAATTCCACCCGTATGGCGGTATCACTGTAATAGGCGGGGAAGATTTCCACCACATCCCCCCGGACGCGAAACTTGTTGCGGATAAAGTTGATGTCATTTCGCTCATACTGGATGGAAACCAGTTTTCGCATCAGCTCGTCCCGCTCCTTTTCCATCCCGGTGCGCAGAGAGATAACCATATTTCGGTAGTCAATAGGATCGCCCAGAGTGTAGATGCAGGAAACACTGGCTACAATGATTACATCCCGCCGCTCTGACAGGGCGGATGTGGCAGAGTGGCGAAGTTTTTCGATTTCCTCATTGATCGCGCTGTCCTTTTCAATATAGGTGTCAGTGTGGGCGATATAGGCTTCCGGCTGGTAGTAATCATAGTAGGAGACAAAGTATTCCACTGCGTTTTCTGGGAAGAATTCCTTGAATTCGCTGCAAAGTTGGGCTGCAAGGGTTTTGTTGTGGGCTAGAACCAGGGTAGGGCGGTTGGTTCTGGCAATGACATTGGCCATGGTAAAAGTTTTACCAGAACCAGTAACCCCCATTAGGGCCTGTTCGCGCAGGCCGGAGTTTACGCCTTTGGTCAGTTGGGCGATGGCTTCCGGCTGATCGCCGGTGGGGGTGTATTCTGAATGGAGGATAAAATGATCTGGCATGGTATTCTCCTTTCGGTTCCTTGCCTCAAAAGTTGAGCTAGACGAAAAAACAGATATGCGCACAGTCCTTTTCCGTCAAACCCATGTTATACGGCGGAGCAAAACGGATAATTAACCGTGCAATTTGATTGCATTAACCATTATGCGGCTATTATACCACGTTAATTTTATATCGTAAATAGTGTTTTGGAACAAATGTTTTTAAAATATTTGCAATAAGTTCAAAGAGATGACAAAAAAAGCTGTCAAGACACTTTTTTTTCATAACATCTTGAAAACTTCTATTTTAAGGTTATAATAGAAAAAAACGGTTTTGGCCTCATGGCCGTAAGAGCTGTAAGGAGGAGCCTGCATTATGAAAAAGATAATGAACCGGATGTACTTCATGCAGAAGGCATCTGCGAGCCTGTCAGATATGATTGACACGCTGGAAGGTCTGGCGGATTATGATTGCAGCCAACAGAAACCAGAAGAAATCTGTGTGTTTTCGATTGATATGAATAAAGGGTTTACACGAAAAGGCGCACTGGCCAGCAGGCGGGTAGCGGAGATCATTGAACACACAGCGGATTTTCTGGAAGTAGCACTGAACAAGGGAATAAAGGTGACAGCGTTTTCCGACCGGCACACAAAAGGTTCAGCAGAGATGGAAGCGTACCCGGAACATTGTACCGAACCAGAGGAATATGAGCTGGTGGAAGAGCTTCAGGACTTGGAGCTTCAGCCAGTCTGGAAAAATTCCACCAACGCATTTATGACAGGGATGGGGAACCTTTTGGCCGGTTCCTATAAAACTTATGTTGTCACCGGATGCTGTACAGATATCTGCATTTATCAGTTTGCAGTGTCTCTGAAAGCCTTCCTGAATCAAAACGATGTCAAAGCTGATGTGGTTGTGCCGCTGTCATTGGTGGAAACCTATGACAGCCAATGGCACAATGGGGATTTAATGAATGTGGTGTTTTTAAACAGTATGGCTTCCAACGGGGTTCTGTTATGCGAGAATGTTTTACTGTGAGCAAGCAAATTTGCAAAAATATTTTACGAACATCAGCTGCTTCAATAGACTGGAGGGAAACGTATGGAAAAATGGTTATATGTGATGACGATAAAAAAGGGAAAAACATATAACAAGGTCACTAAAGCAGTTATTATAAGGCATGTAGAAAATCTGAGAAGATTGGATTCTGAGGGGAAAATAGAGCTTTGTGGTCCATTTAAAGGTTATCCTGGTGCCGCCGGAATGGTAATCTTTAAAACGCAAAGTTATGAGGAAGCTGAAGCCCTGTGTAAATTGGAGCCGCTTGTTGCAGAGGGTTATGCAACATATACCCTTGCATCTCTGCAAGTGGCTGACAAAGATAATAATTATTTACTATGACAAAAAAGAAATGAGGAGAAAACCATGCTGCACTATGACTGGAAAGAAGAGAAAAACCTGACTATGCTCACCGATTTTTATGAGCTTACTATGTCTAACGGATACTTTCGGAACGGGATGGGCAATAAGATTGCAGTCTTTGATATGTTCTTCCGGCGGATCCCGGATGGCGGCGGGTTCGCCATCTGCGCGGGACTGGAACAACTGATCGAATACCTGAAACACCTCCATTTTTCAGAGGAGGACATCAATTATTTCCGCTCCAAAAAGATTTTTGATGAGGGATTTTTGGATTATCTTGCCAATTTCGAGTTTAAGTGCGACGTTTGGGCAATGAAAGAGGGCTCCCCTATGTTCCCCAACGAGCCGATTGTCGTTGTACGTGGGCCAATGATTCAAGCGCAGCTGGTGGAAACTATGGTACTGCTTACCATTAACTTCCAATCTTTGATTGCCACCAAAGCCAACCGAATGGTTCGTGCTGCACAGGGACATCCCATTTCAGAATTCGGCTCCCGCCGCGCACAGGGCTATGACGGCGCTGTATTAGGGGCCAGGGCAGCCTATATCGGCGGTTGTACTTCAACTGCCTGCGTTCTGGCTGACCGTATCTATGGCATCCCTGCGGTGGGGACAATGGCCCATAGCTGGGTTCAGGTTTATGACAGTGAATATGAAGCATTTGCCGAGTATGCCAAAATGTATCCTGACAACTGTGTCCTGCTGGTGGATACCTATAATGTTTTAAAATCTGGCATCCCCAACGCTATCAAAGTTTTTAACGAGGTAGTCCTGCCCACCGGGAACCGTCCCAAAGGCATCCGCATTGACAGCGGCGATATTTCCTATCTCTCGAAAAAAGCCCGGAAAATGCTGGATGATGCAGGTTTCCCGGATGTAAAAATTATGGCCTCTAACTCCCTGGATGAGTATATTATCCGCGAGCTGTACCTCCAGGATGCAAAGGTAGATATGTTCGGAATAGGGGAGCGGCTTATTACTTCCAAGAGCGACCCGGTATTTGGCGGCGTGTATAAATTGGTGGCGGTTCAGCATCCAGATGGAAGTTATCAGCCGAAGATTAAGGTCAGCGAAACCTTGGAAAAGATTATCAACCCTCACTTTAAGATGGTTTACCGCTTTTTCAGCAAGGACACAGGGAAAGCCATGGCCGATTATGTTACAGTTCATGATGAAAAAGTTGAAGTGGACGATACACATCCTATCACCATTTTTGACCCCATTGCCACCTGGAAGCGCAAAACCTTTGACAATGTGGAAGTTCGGCCTATGCTTATTCCCATTTTCCAAAATGGGAAGTGTGTCTATGAATCGCCCTCTATTCACGATATCCGTAAGTTCTGTCTGGAACAGGTCGATCTTCTTTGGGACGAAGTTAAAAGGTTTGAGAATCCCCACCGCTATTATGTGGACCTTTCCGAGAAGCTTTGGAATATCAAAAACAGAATGTTGGCGGAGATCAACGGAGAGGGCTAAAGTGCAGAGCAAGCCTTAATTCTATGAAGAACAATGAGAGGCATCCTCAATTTGCCTCTCATTCGTTTGTTGACAGCGCAAGGGAGAAATATCCAATGAAAAAATTACTGCTGATTACAGGAGATATAGCGGCGGGGAAATCAACCTTTTCGAATATATTATCTAAAAGATATCATGCTGCTGTATTTCAAAAAGACAGCATAAAAGAAGTTTTAGGAGATACCATCGGCTTTCAAAACCGCGAGGAAAACAAAAAACTTTCGAATGCAACAATGGGAATCATGTTTCATATTTTTTCTCAGATGACGGCAGCAGGCGGCGATCTGATTCTGGAGGCAAATTTTCATGAACACGAATTAGAAAAGCTTCATTTCATTGCAAATCAGAACCAGTATGAGGTATTGACCATCGTATTGCGGGCGAACCCAGAGGTTTTGTATCAAAGATATCTCCATCGTATGAACGAGGAAAACCGCCATCCTGTCCATTTATCCACCACGCTGGACGTGAAAGAAAATTTTCTCAAAACAGCAGAATGGATACGAAATGAGAAGGTCATCGGGAAAACGCTGGCCATTGAAGCCTCAGACTTTTCCTATCAGCAAGACCCGGCGGTGCTGAATCAAATTGATTCTTTTATGAAGGGGGAATAGATGTGACAGGAAAAGTTGTGCTTATTTCGGGAGCCTGCGGGACAGGGAAAAGCACCGTTTCCCGTTTCCTGGCTGAAAATTCGCCCTGCGGGTTTTCGGTACATATGCACACAGACGACTTTTATCAATACATCCGCAAAGGCTACACAGATCCCTGGCTGGATGAGTCCGGGGATCAAAATGAAACTGTAGTTGAAGTGGCAGCAGCAAGCGCCGCCCGGTTTGCGGCGGGCGGCTATGAAGTCTATGTGGACGGTGTAATTGGCCCATGGTTTTTGAAGCCTTGGCTGAATCTTGCCCAGAAGTTTGATGTCAGGTATATTGTACTGCGCCCTGATGAGCAATGTACCATTCAACGGGCGGCAGAGCGGGAGCAGAGGGCGGAATTTCCGCTGGACAGTGGGGCAGTACAGAAAATGTGGCAAATGTTCACCAATTTAGGCGAGTATGAAGCCAATACAATAGACACCACTGGGCAGGCTATTGAGGAAAGTGTGGATTTTATTCAAAAGCGGTTGAGAGAAGGAGATTTTAGTATTGGAGCATCAAAAAAACTAGCTTAAAGACAGTTGTCAGCTCATAATATTTGTTCCAAAGAAGTTCCCTTATTGAAGCACAGAGCTGCACCCAGGGCTGTGGCATACCCTGAGTTTTCCGGGATGATAAAATTAACTTGGAACTGCTTGGCCATAGCGTCGAAAATGGGATGCATCACTTCTACTTTTGATAAGTTGCCCGTTAAAACAATATCAGAATTATGAACTATCCGTGATGCGAAAACGCAGAACATTCCCACCACCTGGGCTACCAGATTGAATATCCCCATAGCTATATCCGACTGGCTGGCTGTCTCGCTGATCTTCCCGAAGTTTGATGCAGTAAAGTCTGCCGGGAGCTGGGGAAGGCCATTGCCCTGCATCACATCCCCAATGGTTAAATCCACATGTTCAGCAGAGCCTTCTTCAGCCAGCCGCACAATATTCCCAATATGGTTCATCCCCAGCATATAGTTGGACAAACCCACTAAAGTTCCCCCGCCTACTCCTGTACCGCCTAAATATTGAATTTGTTCCTGATCTGCGTATACAAATGCCGTCCCGGTGCCCATACTGGCTATGACGGCTTTTTCCAAAGAACTAAGGTACAGCGCTCCATAACCAATACAGTCAAATTCTGCTGCCCGGTAGGTAGGAACTCCGAAAATAGGCGAGCCAACAGCAGAAGCCCCTACTCCAGTAATGACAATTCGCTGAATGTCAGAAGTGGGGATTTTGTTGTCATAAGTAAACTTTCCAAATGCGCCAAATAAAGAGGATACCGGATCGCTAGATGTCACCAGTTGGGGGGAAAATGGAGTTCTGTTCCGAAAACCTGCTATTTTGGTTGTACTGCCTCCAATATCAACGCCAATCACAATTCCCATATAAAAACACCTCGTTTTCTGGCCCGGAAGAACTTCAGAAGGCTTTCAACAATTTCATTCTGGTTCTTGCGGACTCTTTCAATCTGTTATAGATACCATAACAAAAAATTCGGGAAATGTCAAAAGGAGAAAAGTTTCGGAAATCGGGAAGAAAATCACGATATTTCTTAAAACCCTCTTGCAAAAAGATATTTCATCGGTTAATATATATAAAGTCGTTGATTTTTACCGTCCGAATGGGGTTCTAAGGCCGGGAAATCCGACAGCCAGGGGCAAAATTGGACGTGGAAAGAGGTTAGCATTGTGCCGGTATCTTTTACTGAAAAAGAGCGCTACTATTTTAACGATCTGCGTCAGATTATGAAGGTTCTGCGGGGCGGCGACGGCTGCCCATGGGATAAGGAGCAGGATCATCATTCTATACGCAGGAATTTTTTGGAAGAAGTCTATGAAGTGCTGGAAGCCATCGACCAGGAAAATCCTGACATGCTAAAAGAAGAATTGGGGGATGTACTGCTTCAAGTGGTGTTCCACTCGGAAATGGAAAGCGAAAAAGGCGTTTTTGATATTGATGATGTGTGCGACGGAATCTGTAAAAAACTAATCCAGCGCCATCCGCATATCTTTGCCGGGATAAAAGCTGACACCACGGCGGAGGTCCTGTCAAATTGGGAGGAAATCAAACAACGTGAAAAAGGCCAGACTACCAAAACGCAGACCCTGGAAAGCGTTCCAAAGGTACTTCCGGCATTGATGCGCGCAGAAAAGCTCCAATCCCGTGCCCAAAAAGCTGGAGTGGATATGGGGGCAGTGTTTCCGCCGATTTCCGCTCTGAGGGACAATCTGGACAGGCTTGCCGATGCAATCGGGAAAAATGATTCAGCTAAGGCAGATTTTGTATTAGGTGAAATGCTTTTTTCCTTGACGACAGCGGCGCGGCTGTTTGGCTTGGATCCTGAGTTCAGCCTTTATCAGACATGTGACCGTTTTGTGGCCCAATTTTCTGCCGCTGAAAAGCTCGCCTTGGAAAATAGCGTCCCATTGGACGGCCTATCCCGCAACGGCCTCTCAAATTTATGGGAACAGGTCAAAAGAACTCTTGATACAAATGAAAATGGTTAGCAGAAGGCGATCCCCATATCGCTTACGCTAACAGCAAACTGACTCGGAAATTTTTGGAGGAATTGGAATTATGACAAAAGCAGATTTAGTCAATGTCGTTGCTCAAAAAGCAGATTTTACCAAAAAAGACAGCGAAATTGCTGTTAATGCGGTTTTGGATGCCATTACAGAAGCTCTCGCTGGCGGCGATAAGGTTTCTTTGGTTGGCTTTGGAACCTTTGAAGTAAAGGATCGTGCCGAGAGAAACGGTGTAAATCCCCGTACAAAGGAGCAAATTCATATTGCCGCATCCAAATTACCCGCTTTTAAGGCTGGCAAAGCGCTCAAGGACGCTGTGTCAAAATAAATTCCGCCTTAGTGGTCAAGGGAGGCGCGGCTTTTGCCGCTGTCTCCCTTTTTGTCCTTTTATCTACAGTAATACGAAAGGTGGCGCGCATACATGAGATTGGATAAATATTTAAAAGTTACCAGGTTGATTAAACGCCGGACTGTTGCAAATGAAGCCTGCGATGGGGGCCGGATTTTAGTAAATGGGAAAATCGCCAGAGCTTCTTATGATGTGAAAGTTGGCGATGTTGTTGAAATACAGTTGGGCAGTAAGCCTGTAAAGGTTAAGGTCTTACAAGTCAGCGAGTATGCTACAAAGGAAACAGCTTCCCAACAGTACCAGGTATTGGAAGGCTGAGGGGGAATTAATGAACCCATATATAAAAAATTTAAGTCGTATAGAATTTTTAATTACTCTTGCCTGTACAGGACAATGCAAACATTGCTCTGAAGGAGAGCACGCGGCGAGGGGAGAATATATAGACGGCGGCACTGCTGCTCAGGTTATCTATAAGTTATGCGGCAAATTCAGCATAGAGTCTATGATGACCTTTGGCGGAGAGCCATTGCTGCATATTGATGAAGTTTGTAAAATACACAGTGCTGCAAAAGAAATGAAAATTCCCAAAAGGCAGCTCATTACAAATGGTTTTTTCAGTCAAGATAAAGTCAAAATAAAAGACACGGCGGCAAAACTTGCCCAGTGCGGGGTAAATGATATCCTTTTGTCAGCAGATGCATTCCATCAGGAAATAATCCCATTAAAACCAGTAAGGTATTTTGCCGAGATGGTGAAAGAAGAGGGAATTCCGCTGCGTGTGCACCCCGCTTGGCTGGGACAGAGAGAATCCCCAAATCCTTATAATCAGCAAACTCTTGAAATCCTAAAAGAATTTGAAGCAATAGGCGTTCCCGTTTCCAAGGGAAATATTATTTTTCCATGTGGAAATGCACTTAAATATTTGAAGGATTATTTTGATGAGGGCGGGGAGTATAACAATCCATACTGTGAAAATCCTGTAGATATTCGTTCGGTCTGCATTTCTCCCAATGGCGATTTGCTTGGCGGTAATATTTATCAAATGGGCATTCTTGAAATTATTGACAATTATTTTCCACAGGGAAATGCAGATTAGCTTAAAAAGCTGCTTTGCCGCATCCCCTGAACTCAAAACCTTTTTTAATCCGTTTCAGGCCGTACTTGCCTTAGGCTGCATCTGCGTATTTCCATGAAATCTGTTATGGAAATCAATTTAGTGGAGATTTTGGGGCTGATGAGGTTGATATTGAAAAACACCTCACCGGGATGTTTTTCAGGGAAGGGTGAGAAAAAGGGAAGCTTCTTTTTTCTTTTTCTGTCGCAAAAAGAAAAGAGGAAAGAAAAATGCTCTTGCCAAAGGGGAGTTTCGCGCCTTGCGGGTTCAGTTCAGCAGAGCTACGTTCAGCAAAGCTGAACTGGCGGCCGGTGGCTCTGAGCAACTCCGCTGCTCAACCCTGGACCCCCGCCACTTTCGGGAAAGCGGCCAAAGCTTTTGATACGGGTTTGGTTTGTGAGTGTCTTTGCTTTATGCCCGCGTCGGGGGTTTTCTGCATCTTTTTTGTAATGATTCTGAAATTTGATTTCCGTGGAAATCTGTTATCAAGCATTGACAAATTGCCTAAAATTTGGTTTAATAGTACAGAGGACAAAAGAAAACGGCGGGGTGGTTTTGCATATTTTGGACAAAAATAAACATACCGCCTTAGATTTGGAAAGAGAGGTACTCAGCCATGAGTGTAATCATCAACGGTATATCCCCCCTTGGGTATGCAGAAAAAGCCTGTGAGACCCTAATGCGGAAATTTCAGCCTGACCAGTTGCCGCCAGTAGGACGTTTCCACTATCATCAAGGGGTATTTCTCTCTGGCATGCAAAATACTTATCGTTTAACAGGAAACAAAAAATACTTTGATTATATCAAAGGCTGGGTAGATTCTATTATTTGGGAAGACGGTTCTATTCATCAATTTGATCCTGGTCAAATGGACGATATTCAACCGGCAATCCTGTTATTCCAGCTATATAAGGAGACCAAAGACGAACGCTATACAAAGGCTTTGGCTACTCTTATTGATGCAATGGACAAATACCCCAAGTGCAAATGCGGCGGGTTCTGGCACAAATCCCATCTGCCATATCAAATGTGGCTGGACGGGCTGTATATGGGTGGTCCTCTCTTGGCAGAATACGGTGCAACTTTTAATAAGCCGGAGTATTTGGAAATCCCGGTATTCCAGATCCAGATGATGGAAAAGAATACTAAGGATCCCAAAACAGGCTTATGGTATCATGCATGGGACGAGAGCCGGGAAGTTTCCTGGGCAGACAAAGAAACTGGTCTGTCTCCAGAATTCTGGGGCCGTTCTATTGGCTGGGTGCCTATTGCTATTTTGGATGTACTCCAATTCCTGCCTGAAGACCATCCGCAAAGAGGGGACTTGGAACGCATTATCCGCGAATTGATGACTGCTGTTGCCAAGTATCAGGATGAGGAAACTGGTCTATGGTATCAGGTAGTGGATAAAGGCGGCATGGAAGGAAACTGGTTGGAATCTTCCTGTACCTGCCTGTATGCTGCTGCTATCAAGCGTGCTGTGGAAGCTGGAATTATGGATAAATCCTTCCTTCCTGTGGCAGAAAAAGGGTATACTGGCATTATTAATCGCTTGAAAGAAGATGAAAAGGGTCTTATCATTGATAATGTTTGTGTTGGTACAGGCGTCGGCGGATACAAACATTACTGTGACCGTCCCACCAGTGCGAACGACCTTCACGGCGTAGGGGCATTCCTGTTAATGTGTACAGCTATGGAATAAGCATTTTTTACAGACAGAAAATGATGATGTCATCCTCCGTCCGGGGTTCCTTCGGACGGAGGATTTCCTGTAAAAGCCGACTTGATTTTTAGGAGAAAACTCTATGAAAAAACTTAAATATTTTTCTGTAGTTATGGCTTTCCTTGGCGTTTTAGGGCTGTCTATCGTTATTCTCAAAGATGGAATTGTAAATATTGATCGGAATATAACGGCTGTATTTATCTGTTCTGCTGTTGCGCTGATAGGGTTTATTCTTTTAGGGGGATGGGGAATCATAGAAATCATTTCTATTGTAAAGGCTTTTTTAAGGAGAAACAGGGGGAAGCAGGTTTGAATTTTTATATTCGGGATGCTGTCAAGGAAGATGCAAAAGAAATCTGTTTGCTGAACTGTATTGAATTAGGATATGATTTTCCGTTGGATGAAGTAAGGAAGAAACTGGACGCCTTAACAATCGGAAGGAAGGACAAAATTCTGGTTGCTGTGGCGGAGGGGAATGTTGTAGGCTACATTCATGCTAACGATTATGATACTCTTTATACACCACATTTAAAAAATATTATGGGAATTGCTGTTTCAAAAGATTATAGACAGGCTGGGATTGGGAAAGCACTCCTTTTTGCAGCTGAGGAATGGGCAAAAGAGACAAAAGCCAAAGGAATTCGCCTAGTTTCGGGGGAGTCTAGAACAGAAGCACATGCTTTTTATCAAAAGTGCGGGTATTTTTCCAAAAAGAATCAAAAAAACTTTATAAAAATGTTTTAAACCCTCATTTGGAAAGGATGATAGACGGAATGAAAAAAACGTTTGGAATAAAAGAGGAAGACGTTCAATACCATGATAGGCCAGGAGCATATTTAATTGCTGTCAGAAATGGCTGTCTGGCAGCAGTGAGAACGCCTAAAGGTTACTTCCTGCCAGGTGGGGGAATCGACAGCGGGGAAACCTGTGAACAGTGTATTATACGGGAATGTATGGAAGAAATTGGATGCCCTGTGGAAATTGACGGCTTTTTCTGCTCCGCCGAAACATACTGCCATCATTCAGAGCTTGGATATTTCCATCCCATCCAATATTATTATTTCGGCCGGATAGGGAAGAAAACTGCTGAACCTTTGGAAACAGACCATAGCTTTCATTGGGTTCCTGAAAGGGAAATAGAATGGAAGTTGAATATAGAACAGCAGATTTGGGCAGTTAAAAAATATTTTGAAGCGCTTCTCCCAGCTATGAAAGGATGCTATAATTATGAATAAAAAACGCAGTATGCCAAAAATGTTTTGGGAAATTGTGAAAGCTACTTTTTTTGCTGTAATCATCTGCTCCATTATTATTTTTTCCCTTTCCTTCTTTTTAGATAAAACATGGGGGAAATTTTTCATCCAGCTTCTCTGTACAGTAGTTAGCGGAGGAATTCTTTATACTACGCTTTGGTATTATGGAGACAGGGAAAAGAATTTTGTCCAATTTGGACGGATGCAGGAGGATTTGAACTGGGGATTAAAAGTTGGTCTTGTGGGGATGCTGTTTCCTATGGCTACCAGTATTCTGCTCATTTTAGCGAAAATTTTAAATATTCCTGATTTAGTACTCTTTTATAAACTTATTAACCCTCAAATTAATATTTTAATTAATCTTTTTGTACCTACAGTGGATACAAATTCCTTTGGATTCCTACAAATCTTCCTTACTATGCTGCTGTATCTTTATGTGCCTCTTTTCTGCGCTCTTGGCTATAGACTTGGCTATGCAAGGATTTCCCTTTCGGAAAAGCTGGTTTATATGAAAAAGGATAGTAAAGAACAGGAACAGCAAGAGAAACCGAAAAAGTCTTTTGTCCAGCGCCTTATGTATAAAGACGAAAAGGAAGAAAAGTAAATTCCTCAAGGGACAATGTAAAAGCCGAAATTGGACCCACTAAGATAAGCACTGCCTAAAACAAATAAAAAAGGTTTGAAGAGTCCAGAGGAACTTTCCTAAAAAGTTCCTCTGGTCGCGCTCGCAAGCGCGAAATACCCCAGATCAATCAAAGAAACCAAGCCAAACGAAGAGACAGATGCCTCCATAATTCCGCCGGTATTTAGAATTAGCCCGTATGAAATTGCTTAGGGGGCGGGATAAGGTGAATAGAACCAGTTTATAGGGAGCAGCCTCTTTGGCGGGTTTCTTCCGCTTGCAGCCAGCGAACAGCCAATGGCTGCTGAGACGGCGTCCCTAAAATAGAAACCCCTTAAAATTAAAAGTCTTTTCATCAAACTCAGAACTCACATCAAAGATAAGAATAAAAAAGTGCTGTTCCCTCCAACTGGAGGGAACAGCATTATGTATAACAAATTAATCGCTGGATTCAGAGGAACTATCGCCCTTCTTAATTACAATCGCACCGGATGGTTTGCTAGAGCTTGAACTTGAAATCTTCTTCACAACAGTAGAATTAGATGAAGTGTTTGAAGTATTTTTAGGGCTGGAAGAAGTGGAAGCGGTTGATGAAGTCCGCGCGGAACTGGAAGGAGTCTGACTTGTCTTAGAGGAACCGCTGGAACTTCCAACTGTAACTACTTTGACAGAGGATGAGGAAGAAGCTTTCTGAGAAGAACTTGCAGGAGCAGAAGCTTTGGAAGAAGAAGCTTTGGAACTGCTGCTCCTTACAGAAGAAGAACTACTGTTTCTGGCAGCGGCAGCTGATGCAGCTGCACGCTGTGAGGATTCAGCTTGGCGACGGTATTCCTCTTCACGGGCCAGCTCATCTGCCTGAGCTTGACGAAGCCGATCCAACTGGGCTTGATTAATAGAGACGTTCACCTCTTCCAAATCGTTTTGAGCTGCAATAATAAGGTTTTCTTCTGTATCCAACTCTACAAGCAGATTATCCATCTGGTTTTGAACATCAATAATTTGATTTTGTAAATTGTTGGAAAGCGCTTCTGTAGAAACATCTGTATTTTCCACAATAGCCATTTCAATCTGCCGGTGAAGTGCAGCAAGTTCATTTTCAATATATCCATATTGTTCACTAACACGGTTGCGCTCTTCGTATTTAGCAAATACGGTAATGGTGGAAATACTCATACCTGCCGCCAAAGCTGCTGCTAATGCGATCCAAATATATTTTTTCAAAGCAAAACCTCCTTCAGTATTTTTCCTGTCTGGGAGTTCATCAGTTTTTAAAACACCATCAACCTATGGATAGAAATAGAAGCAACAATAGAATCCAAAAACAAATAATTTTTTAATGTCCGCGCAATTCGGTTAATTGGTGTTGGGCGTCAGTTACTTTCCCCTCAGCCTCAATCCGTTCCTGACGGCGCTGGTCTACCTCTTGTTGAAGCACGTCCAGTTGCTGCTGAAGTTCAGAGAGCTGTGCAGCAGCTTCTATCTGGTCTGTATCCGGCATAGCTCCCTCTATATCGTTGAGCTGGCCCTGAAGCTCTTCCCGAAGTAAAACGGCAGATGAAATTTCATTTTGAAATTCATTGGCCTGGTGTCCTAAAATAAAAATGCTGATAATGGTTATAACCAAAAGAACGGCGAGAACTCCTACAAACGAAATCATCACCACATTTTTTTCACCTGACATGAAATACCCCCGATTTGATATTAGCATTACATAATCCAGTATACAGCTTTTCCGGTGGAATTACAAGGGAAAGAAATAGAATTTTCGCCCTTTTGCCCTAAAAATCTTTTTCCTTTTCCAAATATATGGCTGGAACAGACTCACAAAGCCACACGCCGTTTTCTGAAAGGTAAAAAGAAAAGCCGTTTTTAAGCATTTCTCCTGTATGTATTCGCAAAATAATAGGAACGCCATGCCTTTTTCCAACATCCAAAGCTGTTTTGCGGTCAGAGGAAAGATGGACATACTGCCTGGATTGCTTCAAAAGCCCTTGCAGCTGGATGCTTTCCCAGAAACGGGAAGCAGTTCCATGATAAAGGGGATCGGGAGGGATTTCTGGGAGTAGTTCCAAATCTACCGGGATAGAATGTCCCTGATTTGCTCGTATCCGTTTCCCATCCGGGCTAAAAGAATACCGGCGTTTTTTATTTTCCCGGACAATCCGTTCCAGATCAGTACGGGAGAGATTTCGGCCCATAACACGAATTCCGTGAAGCAGCGCATCCACATCTACCCAGCCATGGGAATCAAGCTGTACACCCGCAGCCTCTGGATGATGCCGCAGAATATATGATAAAAGCCGGCCTGAGGCATCATCCTGAGCAAAAGATGGATTCAAATAGAATTCTCCTCTCCAGACTTAATATCATCCCGAAGAATACACACTGCAATAGGGGGGCAGTTGGGACGGTTAGCAAATGAACTGACAACAACTGTGTATTCCTGATTATCAACTGTTTCCAGATACTTCAGGATAGCGTCTGTTTCTGCAAACCCGGTTTCCTTTCCATAATATAAACACAAACTCATAATTCCACCGGGTTTCAGCAGCTTTAATCCCTTTTGAATAGCATCCAGGCTGGTTTTGGTTTCAGTATGGAGCGTATGATCTCCACCGGGCAGCCAACCAAAATTAAAGACAATAGCGTCTGCGGTTTTTGGTTCAGCGTATAAATCTATATTGGTATGGCTTTCCAAAAATACATAAGCCCAATTGGACATGCTGTTTTCTTCTAAAAGCTTCCTGGTGCTGGCGACTGCTTCCAATTGGATGTCAAAAGCCAATACCTTTCCTTTTTCACCGGCCAATTGGCAGAGAAGGAGGGTATCTCTCCCTCGCCCGGCAGTGGCGTCAATGCAAAAAGCGCCCGGCTGAACGTGCTCTTTAAGAAAACGATGGGCAATATGACGTGTATTTAGACCAATAGACATAATGCGTTCCTCCTTTATATTTGTTCATCTATGGAAAGAACCTGTCCAATAGGTTCCCGCAGAACTAAATCCGCACGGCTGTCAGCAGGAGTTGGGTCCCTGTTGATAACTGCCATCTTTCCATTTCGCAGATATTGAATGAATCCAGCGGCAGGGTAGACGCTTAAAGACGTTCCGCCGACAACCAGCAAGTCAGCCTTTTGAATGTAGCGTACCGCCTGATGGACAACTTTATCGTCCAAAGGTTCTTCATACAGTACAACATCCGGTTTTATGATCCCTCCACAGGTACATCTTGGAACTCCTACCGACGCAAGAATGTTGTCTAAACCATAAAATTTTCCACAGCTTTGGCAATGATTGCGATGAACGGAACCATGAAGTTCCAAAACACATTTGCTCCCTGCTTTTTGATGCAGACCATCAATATTTTGAGTAATAACCGCTTTTAATTTTCCCATTTCCTCCAATTTTGCCAAAGCTTTATGGGCTGGGTTGGGTTCTGCCTCTGTATAAAGCATTTTATCGCGGTAAAAACGGTAGAACTCTTCTGTATTATGATTGAAAAAACTATGGCTGAGTATGACTTCTGGAGGGTAGGCGTATTTTTGGTGATAGAGACCATCTGCACTTCGGAAGTCAGGAACACCGCTTTCTGTAGACACGCCCGCTCCTCCGAAAAATACAATATAACGGCTTTCCTGAATTTTTTCCCATAAAAGCTGGTTCATAACCAGATCCCTCCTTTATGTTGCTTTATAGCTCCTTAAATCTCCCAGGGAAGAAATTCCCCATCCTCCCTGAGATATTCTAAAATTTTCCAGATTCCTTCCCCAGTATAGGAGCTTACGTGAAAGACGGTTTCACAGCCTGCTAGGCGAAGCCAGCGCTCCGCCTGTTCCGGGTCTGCGCCGGGATGGTCTATCTGTGTAACAATCCCAATTACCTCGCGGTTGGCTTGTGCAGTGACACAGGGAGGATAGAGGGAAAAGGGTTCTGTAGCACTGAGCAATAGACCTACTACGTCTGCTTCAAAAGAGTACATTGCGATTGCTCCACCTAGGTTTTTGGTTTGAATATATTCTCCTGGTGTATCAATAATAACATCATAATGATTGACATATTGAGTTTTATGATAATGAATGGTATCGCCCTTCAAGGCTTGTGTCAGGGTTGTTTTGCCGCACTCACTGCGGCCAATTAGGATGATTTTTTTCATTTTGGCGGCTTCTTTCTGGTTTGTAAAGGGTACAAGAGGGCTGGCGGAAGAAGACCATCTGAAAGGCTTATCTTCAATGAGATCCGCGAAATTGAACTCCCGACTTTTACATTCCACTTAACCGAAAATTAGTATCCACGAATTGGTATTCACTAAGTCAAAAAATTTTTAGCTTTCCGCTACAATGTTTCTGCCTCCGCAAACAGGCTTTTTTCTTTTTAAAAATATTGTTATTCCCTTTTTATTTGTACAAGGATGTTTTGCGTCTGGCGGGTACTCGTCTCGGGCCGTACCCGCAAATTAGCTGGTATCAGGTTCTGGTAACTTCACAGACTGCAAAGCCCATTGTTTCACGAAAATAAGAAAGTATTGCTTTCATGGCAGCATCCACCTGCGAAAAATTTCCAGTTACAATCAATGAGCCACTGAATCGGTCAATAAACCCCAGATCCACGCCAGAGGTTTTAATGGCAATATCTCCTGCTATAATTGCGGATTCGCTGGGGCTGAGGGTAACTATCCCGATTGCAGCCTTAGCATAGTCAATTTTGGGATTCAGGCCCAATTTTTGATAAATACATCCATCTGGCCCCGCAATAATATGAGCCATAGTAATTTGTTTGCCGGGGACAATTTCCTGAATGATTCTAAGTTTACCTTCTGCGGAGAGGATGTCAACAGCATTCGCTTTATTTATTTTTTCAATAATATCCATAGTCATTTAAACTCCTTCCAGAAAACCTATAAAGCCTGTCGTTTATCCGCTATAAAGGTATAATGACATTCCGAGGAAAGACGCGGCTGAAAGGCAAAACCTCCCCATTGAAAAGCCTGTAATTCTTCTGGATGGTTTAGACGTTTTTTTACAACCATACGTGCCATTTGGCCCCGCGCCATTTTTGCAATGGTTGCAATACAAACAAAACGCCCATGTTTGGAAATGAGAAAATCACAGGTTATCATTTTTCCGGCTGCATAAGGAATAACCGTCTTTGCATATTCCTGAGAAGCGAGATTTATAATCGGTTCATCAGAATGCATTTGGGAAAGATTTTTCCATATCCGATCTCCCCAAAAGCGGTAAAGCCGTTTTCCGGCAAAAGAATGTCGGCAAAGCATTTCCAAACGGTAGGGGAGAACTGCGTCCAAGGGACGAAGTACGCCATATAGGGCACTGATAACCCGAAGCCTATCCTGGGCTGCATCCCAATCCAAGGGAGAAAAATCAATAGAGGAAAGATGCTGGTATTGCAGCCCCTGATAAGAAAGCAGAGCAGGAACATTTCCATTTTCGGCGTGAAACCTTTGATACTGTCCAAATGCTTTCAAGGCAAGGGAAGGATTAACGCCTAAAATTGTTTCTAGCTGCCAGGGACTGAACTGCTTCAGCTCTTTGGATAAAAATGACGCTTCCTGTAGGAATGCAGGCCGGGATAAAGGACGAATGTTCCAATCAGGTACATCTGCCGCATCTATCATATTTTTTGCCGGGGATAAAATAAGAATCATGTCGTTTTCTCCTGTTTAAAAGAAGACGCATTTCCATGCACCGGGGCAGCAGTATACTGCGTTTTTTGGGTATTTGTCCCAGTGATAACCACATTCATAGGCTTTCCGGTATAAAAGGACATATTTTGAGAAAGGGCTTTTTGGGGAATGGTGACAACCACTCCCTGATAAATGCCCTGCAGCCCTCTGCGATTTTTGATTGCAGATACACTGGAAAGTGTAATATGCCGCCCTATCAGTTCCTCTGTAATCTTTATATCTTTCCCAGCTTGGGAATGGAGGATTTCCAAGGCACTGCGCGTTTCTTTGGGATGTGGTGCAGGCTGTGCTCCCTTTTTCAATGTTTTTCCAGCAGCAGATTTTTTTAAATGATCTGTTTGGGTAGAGAGACGTTTTGGCTTTTTGGCTTTAAAAAGATTTTTAGAAACAGATTCTTGAGAAGGGCTTTTTCTTTCTGCTAGAGAGGATTCTGAGGGATCTAAAGACTCCTTAGGAGCAGGAACGACAGGTTTGACAGGAATATCCTCCGTATATGCGGCTGGAGCGGTTCGTTGGAAATGGAGGGGGAGTTGTTCCTGCTTTTTGCTTTTTTCAATAACTTGCCGTGTCTCTATTCCCATTTGAATGATATCGGGAGAGAGCCAGTCGCTTTCCGGTTTACTTACCAGACGGGCATCTGTATAGGCCATATCTAAATCCAATACAGTATGGCCTTCCAAGTTCCCGTTGGGGAATCGTTCTACCACTAGGGCTACATCGGCTTTGCTTCCAGCAGTCAGTGCAAGAGGCAATAACCATGAAATGGTATTGCGTGTAGGAAAATAAACAGGTATCGCCGTTTTATAGTTCCACATGACGCGGCGCATGGCCATTTGAACCGCCCGTTCTATCAGCCCTTTCATGCGAAGATATAATTCATCATCCATCAAACCGTCTATTTTCTCCCATAGCTCATCCAACAAAGCCCCAGATGTTTTCGAGCTTTCCAAAGAAATCTGTGTCAACAATTTTTGAATTTTATCATAGCCGAAACAAATGCTGTGAAGAAACGGGAGGGGAAAACGGCTCAAATTGTCATGAAGAATATGATTATAATCAATAAAGGGGAGCTGGGCAGACAGGGGAAGTTCATAATTAATTTCATATATCAATTCTGCCGTCCGGGTAAAAAACCGTGCCGGACGTGGAACGGGACTAAACTGCCGAAGAAATTCCTTTCCTAATCCCTGCTCTCCAGCAATACAAAACCCCTTTAAATTCCATACTTTTCCATTAATGGGAGACATCCGGTCAAATACAGCATAAATATATTCATATTTATTATTTACAAGCCCGGTATTAAAGGCAGCCATCTGCTTATCTGCACTGTAACAAATATATTGATCCATCCATAATTTGTAGAATACATATCTGAGATAGTTTCCAAGGATAGGGTAGCGTTTATCTTCTTTTTTCCCAAAATACCACCGTTCGTCATTAAGCGTCATTTTTTGAAGTTCGGCAAGTGCTCCAAAATAGTCATGCGTTTCGCCTAAACGGATAATTGCCCACTTACGCAGCCATTCGCCTTCTGGTATTCCTGCAAACTGCCCATTGCGTATGAATTCGCTCCGGGGAATAAAACGTTCTGCATACCAGGGGGATTTCGACATTGGTTTACGATTGCGTATACATAATAAAAGCAAAGGATCATTAGGGCCTGCTGAAAAGCATGTGGTAATTAGCAGACGGTCTGCCGTCTTTGGAGTGGCTGGAGATAATCCCTGTCTCCATATAAAATCGCTGTCCTGCGCTGAAATATAAGCCCTGCTCATTACTGACCAAGGAGGAATGGCCGAGTTATACTTACATTTATAAAAGCCTTCTGTTTCATATAGATAGCTGCTGAGATATACCAGGTCGTACAGGCTGGGATATCGTTTAAGCAGCATGTGTGACACAACGCAGCACCTCCTTTGAATAAAAATGGAACACTCCGCCAAACGAAGTGCTCTGTTTCGCCTTAATCCTATTTTACCACAAAAAACAGGTTGGTTCAATTCTTTGATAAGGAAATTACCAGAATAACACAAATTTGATAGAAAATTTTAGTTGCAGGCATAACCTAAGACGATTACAACCTAAATTGGATGAAAAAGAGTTGGGTGTCAACGGGGCTTTCCTGAAACGGGCCCTTGTCGTGCTCGCAAGCACGGAAAAACCAAACTTTGTTGAACAGTTGATATTTTTAGAAAAGCAATATCTGCATTTCATAAAAATATTCGCTAAATAAATATTTAGCGAAATAAAATAATCTTAATTTATATTTGGTTTCTTAGAAGGGGAGGGGGATTTGCCCTGTTCATCTTTTTTTGAATTTTTATCTGCACTTTTTGCCAAAAATTCATGTATACCCATTAGTAAAAGAAAACCTCCAAAAGCTTTTCTCAGCCATTCTACATCCAGCCATTCGGACAGCCAGCACCCTAAAAAAACACCAGGAAGTCCACAAAGAATCACCCATATAATTTGTTTCCATGCAACCAGCTTGTTTTTGGTATGGAACCATAACGATAAAGCTGCTACTGGCAGGAAAAGAAGCAGATTAATTCCCTGCGCCTGCTGCTGAGGAATTTCTGTGAGAAGGGCAAAGTACAACATTAGTACCGTTCCGCCGCCAAGCCCCAAAGCTGCACAGACTGCTGAAAAAAATGAAGCAATTATAATGGAAATCATCAGCCCATCACCATCCGAATCCCACCGTAAATCATCAAAAGGCCGAAGATGCGTTTCAACCATTTGGTGGATATTTTAGGCATCAGCAATGCACCCGTTGCACTTCCGGCCAACGCACCTGGCAAATAAGGGAGGGCGTCCTGGACTGTCATCGAACCGCGCCGCAAATAGAGCATTGTACTGACAAAAGACAATGCCATCAACAACGCAACAGAAGAAGCGTGGCTTTGTTTTTCGTCTAATCCGCCAGAACGCAGGAAAGGGACTGCAACCATCCCTCCGCCTGCTCCAAAAAGGCCGTTTAGAATGCCTGTACAAAATCCGCCTGCTAAGGGAAGATATTTCTTTAATTTATAGTTTCGTTTTTCATTCATGGGGAATGGAACCCTCCACAGTCTTAAAGATACATTTAGTTTTCTCGGTTTGGGGGAAGTTATACGATGGATTCAATGGAAAAAGCTTTATGTTGTATGTAAAAAGTGTCCTCAAAGCCGGAGGCCTTTACTCACAAATAAAAAGGTTCTGCTCTACCATAAGGCAAAACAGAACCTATTATTTTCAATATCCCGCCATGCCGTCACACAGCCGCTTAAAACCCGTCATTGACAGGTGGATGCCCTCCCCAGGTGTTCACGCTCCCTTCGTCCGGCAAAAGCCGGGAGGTCTGCAATCCGTCCGGGAGTATCAGAGCTTCCTAAAAAAAGGTGTTGGATTATAAAAAACCATGTTTACTCGAACACAGCAGGAATTATTATCTACCGAAAGTTAGTATACACAGCAGTCAGGCAGCTATTCGTTCTCCGGGTCTTCAACAATATCGTAAAATTCTTCCAAACGACGGACAAAAATTTCAGAGATACGGTTAAATTCTGCATCGTCCTCAATGGGGGAATAATAGAATTCTCCTTCATCTTCCTCGTCGTCAACGGCCTTGAGAATCATCAAATCTCCTTCGTCAAGATCTTCCTCTGATGTATAAGGCGCAATCGCTATATAATGTCCTTCATCACATTCATAGGAATCTAAAATCTCAAATTCATACTCTTTGCCGTCATCATCTATCAAACTAATAAGGTCCGGCATAAGATCATTTTCCTCCAATGATTCATCCGTAAAACCCTGGTCAAAATCTTTTTCAGACATTGGAAAAACCTCCATTCCAGTCCCCCAGGAGAACGGTTTCTGCCGCTGTACCCTGGATACTTTCTAAGGACAGTTATATATTATCTTAAAAATTCCGTTTCGTCAATCCCATTTTGCAAATCTGATAAAATAATTTTTGCTGTATTGCTTTTTTGTGGAATTTAGTCAGAAATATTATGAGAATACTTTCCATTTTAAACGGAAATATGATATACTGTTGATACATATAAATTTGGATTTTTTTCGACCCTTCGGTTAAGATAAAACAGGTGGATTCCCTTCTATCTTTATAAAACTGATAAATAATGGAAAGGATTGCTTCTGGTATGAATTATGGTGTGATTGATATAGGGTCTAATACCATTCGGCTTGTAGTATACCATTGTACAATAAATTCAATGGGACGGTATAAATTAGAACAGCTTTTCAGCGGAAAGGAAACTGTTGGATTGGCTAATTATGTGGTCAATCAAACTTTAAGTTATGAGGGAATGGAAAGGGCCTGTTCTGTTTTGCTCGGTTTTGAGAAAAATTTAAAAAGTTTAGAGATACAGAATGTTTCTGTATTTGCCACTGCCTCTCTGCGCAATGTATCCAATACTAAGGATGCAGTTGATACAATCTGTGAAAAAACAGGTTTTTTGGTGGATGTTCTTTCCGGGGAGGAAGAAGCACGGCTGGACTTTGCTGGCGCTTCTTATCTAATGCCCATGGCCAGCGGAGGATTAGTTGATATTGGGGGAGGAAGCACGGAATTTGTACAGTTTCAGGAAAAGCGAATTACAAAGGCGGTCAGTATGCCTTTTGGTTCTTTGAATATGTTCCGCAAATATGTGTCTGAACTTCTTCCAACAGCAAAGGAATATAGTGAAATCAAACATCATGTTCAGGAATCATTGAAAATGCTGGCGGTTCCTGTCAGAGCCGATGGAGGGAATGTTCTTTGTGGGATAGGAGGAAGCATCCGGGCTTGTGCCAAATTAATGGAAAGTTCTTTAAAGGATGGAGCTTTTCCAGCCAAACAGGTAGATCAAATACTGGAGAATCTTTCAAATTCTAAAAAACAAATTTTAAACGCCATTCTTCGCGCTGCTCCAAACCGGGTGCATACAATAATTCCTGGAATGATTATTCTCCAAACAATAGCAGATTATTTTGAATATCGTTCCATTTGGGTCAGTTCCTGGGGCGTGCGGGAAGGCTATCTTTTAGAGCGTATCCTGCCTAGCCAGGAAGCAAGAGCAAATTAAGGAGGATGGTATTCATGGCTGAATATCAGGGAATTGATGTAACCTACACCCAAAACCGGGAGCTTTCCTGGCTGAAATTTAACGAAAGAGTTTTAGAAGAAGCCGCCGACCCTATGGTTCCGCTCTATGAACGGCTGAAATTTGTCTCCATCTTCACCAGCAACCTGGATGAATTCTTTATGATCCGGGTGGGGAGTATTGGAGACCTTGCCCTTGTGCGCAAAGATGACATAGACAATAAAACCGGGGAAAACCCTGCTCAGCAGCTGGAGAATATTTTCCGGGAAATGCCCCGCCTTTACGAAAAACGAGACAGAGTGTTCTGCCGGGTAGAGGGTATGCTGCGGGAATACGGCATCTGCAACTTGGAGATAAAAGAACTGGCCAAACCGGAGAAGAAATTCCTGGAAAAATATTACCAGCAGGAGATACAGCCCATATTATCCCCTCAAATTATTGACCGGCACCATCCTTTTCCCCACTTTGAGAATATGCAGCTGTATGTCCTTTTGGTTTTAAGCAAAAAGAAGGAAAAGGAGAAGGAAAAACCAGTCATTGCCGTGATACCGGTGCCGGATACCCTTCCTAAAATTGTTGCTCTGCCAGGCAGCGCGGTTCGTTATGTCCTGGTGGAAAAACTGGTTTCCGAATTTGCAGATAAGGAGTTTGAAAAGTACTCTGTAATTGGAAAATCCATCATTACTGTCACCCGCAACGGCGATCTGTCTTTGGATGAAAACGAAGACCAGTTTGACACAGAGGAAGACTATCGCCAGCACATGAAAAAGGTGCTGAAAAAGAGAAAGCGCCTTGCCCCTGTCCGTTTGGAGCATCAGGGACAGCTTCATCCGGTGCTGTTCCAGCGGCTTTTGGAGCAGCTTCAAATCAAGGAAAACCAGGTCTATGAAAGCAAGGCGCCTTTGAATATGTCCTATATTTTCGGGCTTCAGGAACAGTTTTCCGTGTTATCCAGCGGGGCGCGGCAGAAGATTACATATCCGCCATTTGCCCCACAGCCCAGTGCCTTTGTTGTCAAAGGAGAGCCTATGCTCCGGCAGCTGCAGCGGGGGGATATCCTTCTCAGCTTCCCCTATGAGCAGATGGACCCCTTTTTAAACCTGTTGAAAGAATCCGCCTCTGACCCGGAGGTGCTTTCCATCCGTGTGACCATCTACCGGCTGGCCAGCAGTTCCCGTATGGCGGATTATCTGGTAGAAGCCGCCGAAAATGGCAAGGATGTTACTGTTTTGATGGAGCTGCGCGCCCGGTTTGACGAACAGAACAACATCCGCTGGGCAGAGGTTTTTGAAAACGCTGGGTGCAAGGTTATTTACGGATTTGACAACTTTAAAGTCCATTCTAAAATCTGCCTGATCACCAGAAGAAGTGCATCCGGCGGGGTGGAGCATATCACACAGATCGGAACCGGGAATTATAACGAGAAAACCGCCCGGCTGTACACAGACCTCAGCCTAATCACTATGGACCAGAGGATAGGGGAGGACGCTGCACTTTTCTTCCGCAATATGTCCATCTCCAATTTAGAGGAGGATTATGAACATCTTCTGGTGTCGCCCCATTGCCTGAAACCTGGGCTGATCCGTTTGATTGACCGGGAAATCCAAAAGGCCAAAAGCGGAGGCAGCGGCCGCGTCTTGATGAAAATGAATTCCCTCACTGACAGGGATATGATCGATAAGCTGGCAGAAGCGTCCCAGGCGGGGGTCAAAATCGAGCTTTTAATCCGGGGAATCTGCTGCCTGCGTCCCGGCGTAGCAGGGAAAACCGACAACATCACGATCCGCAGCATTGTAGGGCGGTTTCTGGAACATTCCCGTATTTTCTGCTTTGGGGAGGGGGACGATCTGAAAATGTTTATTGGCTCCGCAGACCTGATGACGCGGAATACTATCCGGCGGGTGGAGATCGCCTGTCCGGTGTACAGCCCTGAAATACGGCAGAGGATTTCCCAGATGCTGGAAATTTACTGGAAGGACAATGAAAAAGCCCGTCTTTTACAAAGCGACAGAAGCTATCTCCGGGTGGAAAATTCCGGCGGCGCAAGTGTGGACGCTCAGTCTGTATTCATGGAATATGCCATAGAGAACGCCGAAAAGGTGAAGGTTTACCAACCCCAAGCCCAGCCTGCGGAGAAAGCGGAGAAAAGGGATACATCCTTTGGGGAAAAAATCGCCCGCCAATGGAGGCGTTTTTTCTCTGGGAGAAAGGAACAATGAAAAACGATATCATAGTCATAGCGGCTTCCTGAAAATTGATTTTAGAGAAGGGAGACTATATGTTTCAGAGAAAAGAAGTAGAAAAAATTCTAGCCCAGGCGGAACGCATGGATCCAAACTACGAGAGATTTGGCGTTTCCAGGCATCGGTATAAGCTGAACCCGCCTATCAATAAGGTATTTGTCCGTGCAGCAGAGAAAAAATATCATTTCCTGCTTCCAGAGGATTACGTTTATTTTATTACTGAGGTTGGGGACGGAGGTGCAGGCCCGGATTATGGAATATTTCCGTTCGGCAATTTTTACATGAGAGCGGAAAGCCCGGGCGCTGAAAAATTTCGGGAAGCCTACCGGTGCAGTCTGGCAAACCCATTTCTATTGCGTCCGATGACGTTGGATGATCTGGAATACTGTGCTTTTTCCAGAAAAGCGTATGAGAAAAATCCTGAAAAATATTTTGTAGAGATGGGGGAGTCTTACGAAGAATCTCTATGTGATACAGACGGATTTTTGACACTTGGCACACATGGATGTCAATGGGATTTTGGATTGGTTACATCCGGTGAAAGACGCGGACAGGTATTTGATACAGACAATGAAGGCAATTATAGTTTTTCAGCTTATAGTTTTAGCGATTTTTTTCAAAACTGGCTCGACTACATATCAGATACGGAACTATGTCAGAAAGAGTTGGAAAGATGGAGAAAAGTACAAAACAGATAACTTCCAGCTTATGAAAATTATGGATCGGAGAAAACCCTAAAAAAGGATAAAAAATAGAAATGAGAACTTGACCGGAGGGAAGCATGCTTATGACAGCCCAGCAAGTGATTGATCTTTGCCTTTCCAAAAACGGGGCATATCTGGATTACCCTTTTGGGCCGGACTGTACCATTATCAAGGTGGGAAAAACAGCAGAGAAGCCGGGGAGGATTTTCGCCCAGATATTTATGCTCCAGGGGAAGGATGCCGTTACCCTCAACTGTGAGAGGATGACAGGAGAGTTTTACCGCCAGCTTTATCCCGGCGTGGTGGTGAGGGGATATCACTGTCCGCCAGTGCAGCAGCCCTATTTCAATACCTTTCCCCTGGACGGAAAAATTCCAGATGAGATGATAGCGGAAATGATAGAACACAGTTATCGGACAGTGGTGGGAAAGCTGCCGAAATATATCCAAAGGTCATTGGCGTAAAAGAAGGGCTGCCAGGTGCCAAGAAAACTGAAATGCTGCAATTAGGAGGGGACAGGAAAAATGTGGACGATTTTTCATAAAAAGGTATTTCCGCCTCTGTTTTTACTGCTTTTCTTATTGGCTGGGTGCAAAATAAAAAAGCCGCTTCCATTTTATCAGCTTGAAGTTGGCGAGAAAACTGTTTTGACTGTGGATGGTATTAGGTATATCTCAGACACCGATATGATACAGCTGCACTTGTATAGACCTGGATGCTGGAGATTCACCGGTGAGATCGGCAGCGCAGTCGGCGTATGTGGCGGCGATAACCCGGAGCGAGGCGGTGGCTTTGATATTTGCCGGATTACGGGAGATGAAGAGCAATGCTTCCTTTATGTCCTGCCAAACCATTTTGTTTTTGGCCCATATTATACATATTTCTTTGCCCAGGAGGACTTAAAGCTGACGCCGCCGTCTGCGGAAACGGTTTCTGATACCTGCATTGATGTGACAATAGAGGATAATGTTATAGAACTATCAGATACCGATTTAATCACTGCGCTGTTGGATTTTTATTTTGAGAACACCGAAGCCGCGTCTCCCCATACCTCAGAAGATAAAAATATGACAGCTTTTACACTTACACTTTATCACCGGAATTATCCGTTCTTAACCGCCGAGATAAAAGGCTCCCAATATACGGAAACAGGTGCATCTTTTCTGACTTGCTTAGATGGGGTACGCCGCGAATTACCCGCAGAATTGGCAGAGCAACTGTCAGAGGCATATACAGTTCCACCTTTTTCTCAATGTCTTCAAGGGTGTAGCTGCTGGCATCAAAGCCGTCTAAAAGATTGGCCTCTAAATGGAAAATATACATCTTATTCGCTTTGGCTTGGATCAGCAGGTTACAGTTAAGCCGGTCAACACTATTGATAAAATCTAAGATTTGTTCCGCATAGGTTTCGGTGTCCAGACCATCCTCAAAGCGGAGCACCAGCTTGACATATGCGCCGCTTTCTGCAAGAAATTTTTCCAGCCTGTCATCGGCTGTCCAGGTTCGTGCAGTTTCGGGCATTTCCAGGGACACATGCTGGTCAAGAACATAGTCCTTTGTTTTACAAAATTCCAAAACAGGCGCTTCCGCCTCATCCTTGAAATAGTACACAGCGTAGCTGTCCCGAACATCCTGATACATGGTTTGAGATACAAGGGCGGTTGTTACCTGCTCTGGCGCATCTTTTGGGGCAACATCGCAGGTATAGGAGGCTCCGGCGAAGGGGCCATAATTTACCAGGTCTTCATCCCCGGCAACAATGAATTCCATCCCATATTTTTCCTGCATCTGTTCCAGCAGATAGGCCCGCGCGGAGTCCAGGTTGTTTTCAAAGGGGCCGCCATGATGTTCCGCATTATGCAGGCCGTCGATGGCCTGCATAATGTCGTCTCCATACTCGTCACTAAACGAATCCAAAGCATCAGCCGCTTTTCCAAGCGCCCATTCTGCCAGTTTCCCGCCCGGCGGCGGTTTGTTCATATCACAGCCAGTCAGCAGGAGCAGAGATGAAACTAACAGAGAAGCGAAGAACGCCGCTTTCCCTTTCATACCAAACCTCCCAAAATTTCAGTAATCCCAAACAAAACAGCCTTGCCGGAAATCTTTACTCTGTTATTTTTCAGCTCTGCATACAACACCCCTGTTCTTTTTGAAGCCTGAAAAGCTGTTATTTTGTTTTTGTGCAGCTTCTTCGCCCAATAGGGGACGATCATACAGTGAGTGGAACCGGTTACAGGATCCTCCGGGACGCTTAGTTCCGGCGCAAACACGAGGGAAACACAGTCGTAGTCCCTGCCCTTTGCCGTTACAGCAATACTCAAACCATTCAATTTTTTCATCGCAGTATAGTTTGGCTGGAGCTTGACAACAGCTTCCTCACTGTCAAGGACCATGAGCAGATCCCTGTCAAGGTATGCTGCATAGGGCCGTACTCCAATGGCAGAGGTCATTGCATCTGTAACTTCCACCTCATTCAGCTGGTATCTTGGGAAGTTCATTTCAATCAGCTCTCCAACGGTCTCTGCTGTCAGCAGCCCGGATTGAGTCTGAAATCTTATTTTCAGGCATCCCGGCTCAATAAAATGTGAGATTACATAAGAAGCCGCCAATGTTGCATGGCCGCAAAAGTCTATTTCGCTTTCCGGCGTAAACCATCGAAGATGATACGCGCTCCTTTCCTTCACAGCAAAGGCTGTTTCAGAAAACTGGTTTTCTCTGGCGATATTCTGCATCGTTTGGACGCTTATCCATTCGTCAAGGATACATACCGCAGCGGTATTTCCCTTAAAGACTTCATCTGTAAACGCATCTACAATATATTGTTTCAAATCGTTCCCCCCCCCAAAAAAAGTTTCAGCTTATTTATTCCCGGCGGGGAAGTCATATTCCGAAATAACCCCGCCGCTTTCGGCATCCTTTACTGTCACATGGACTGACCATTCATCTATACAGATGCATTTGCTCTTATATCATACTGCCTGCTCTTTCCATCGTTTTGTTTAATCAGCCTGACAGCAGACCGAACATAACAGGGAAGCATTAGGATAAACAGAGCGCAGCTTGGAAACAGATTATTTTGTTTTTTATATGTCTTTTTGTGTTTGCTGTACCGCGTTCATTATAACAATTTCCGGGATTTGAATCAAGAATATAAAGAGCCGGCAGACACATTTAATTTTATGTGCCGCCGGCTCTGTGTTTGATAATTTATTTTTCTTCGCCTCTGTTTTCTCTGTGCGGTATGAAAAGTCTTATGATGCCAATGCTGCCTCTAACCTTGCATATTCACTTTTTCAGGTGTCGCTCATTTTTTCGTCTGCCGCCAATAATTGAGCTTTGGTAACTGGGCTTCAAAAAAGGCTCGTGCCTGCTCTGGAGGCCATTTGTCATTAGACATATGCCCCACAAGGAAATCTGTCAGTTCTTCAAGGTTTGTGTAGACATATTTTCCGTCTGTATAGCACCACTTACAGTATTCTTCATTGAATGTACCGTCAATCTCTTTGCTGATAGAGGAATCATCCAAAGGCATACCGCAGCATTGACAGATCAGCTTTCGAGGAGAGCCTAAAAGTGTATTGATTGAAATGTCAAAAAACTTTGACAGCAGTTTCAAAGTCTCTGTATTTGGCACCGTTTCACCGGATTCCCAACGGGAAACCGCCTGTCGGGTAACATAGACCTTTTCTGCAAGCTCATCTTGGGATAATCCGCTTTTTGTTCGGAGTTTAAGTATAATATCCTTTGTTTCCATATAATTTACCACCTCGAATATATTGTATCATAATTTTTGAAAATGAAAAGCAACTCGCTGTTGCTATAAAGTTAATTTAGCTCTGGCAGATAGCCCCTGTTTTGTGTCGAGAAAATATATCGGTTGATTCTAAAAGGGATATGGGGTATAATAAAAATATACATCAGAAAGGCATGGGACAGAAAATGGCAGAGAAGGGGAAGACAGGCTTCCCCGAACCCATTATAAGGCAGACGGTAAACTTCGGGAAATGGAAAGGGATGTTTTGAAGCTGTGGAAAAAGCAAAAGCTGCGCCTTGCCCTTTTGGGCTTTGAAAACCAGACAGACCCTGACTCGGATATGCCCCTTCGTGTGATGGGATATGACGGGATTGAGTACAGGGCGCAGTTAAACGAGCGGAAAGCCGGGGAAAGGTTCCCAGTAGTTACGCTGATATTGTACTTTGGGTATGAAAAAAGATGGGGCAGGGCTACAAGCCTGTTGGAAAGGCTGAGCATACCGGAAAAATTCCGGCCCTTTGTGAGTGACTATAAAATCAATGTATTTGAGATAGCATATCTGACCCGAGAGCAGGTGAACCTGTTTAAAAGTGATTTTCGGGTAGTGGCAGACTATCTTGTACAAAAACGTGAGAACGGGGACTATATACCCAATACCCAGGAGCTGAAACATATCCAGGAAACCCTGCAACTGCTCGGCGTGATGACAGGGGACCACAGGTTTGAAGAAGCATACAATGATAACCATACAGAAAGGAGACCTCATAATATGTGTGATGTGCTGGATAGAATTGAAAACAGGGGAATACAAACAGGAATTCAAAAAGGAGAAGCCCAAGTCATGCGGAATATGTATCAAAAGGGGTTCTCTTTGGAACAAATAGCGGATGTAGTTGAGAAAACTGTGGACGAAGTAAAGGACATAATAATGAAAGAAAAACCTTTGTTGTTTTAAATGCTAGGTATGAATTGCAGTTTATCAAAAAAACAGTAAGGACAAGTAGGACATTTAACGAGGATGCCAGGCAACCAATGCCAAAATTCATTAAGATTGTATATATGAAAAGGGGTGACAGCCGAAAGCTTTGTCACCCCTTTTTTTGATACACCGCTTAATCAGTGTAAATGTATATGTAATGCTCATATCCCACTCTGTACTGAAATATCAATACTATCAGAGTCGTTTTAAATTTTCTGAATAACAGGTACAGGGGAGATAGGCATAGCTTGACGTTGACATACAAAATGATATAATAAAGGTACCTATTTCCAAAATGATTTGTATAAAGACAATAGAAGGGAGAGACCACCATGAAAAAAATTTGTCTGTTCCTGCTTTTTCTTTTAGTCTTCGCTGTTCCTCAGAATGTTTATGCGAATATGGCTGCTCCCCAAAAGGCGGATATCGGTTCTTCCATTACCTTTGAGCAAAACGATGCCCTTTCAGTGATTTCAGAGGTACTGGATATTACTGTCCATGGTTCAAAGGCAGACATCAATGCAGCCTATCGAATGAAAAACACAATGGAAGAAGCTGTTGCCACGGCAGCTATGTTTCTTTCTCCCAATATTGAAACAAGCAACGTGCAGATTACTGTCAACGGAAGGGCAGTTTCCTTTACCAGAGAAAGCTATACTTTAAGCTATGATACAGAAGTCAAAACAGATGATTGGCAGTATGCTGTCCTTACAAAAGATAAAGCCGTAAGCTATAACGATCAGCTGGTGGAAGCCATTCGCTTTGAAATGTCTTTTGCGCCAAATGAGGAATATGACGTTGTTGTTTCTTATACTTACCAGCTTGGAGGATACCCCCACCTTGACTTTAACGCGAAATGTGGACAGATAAAGTATTACCTTACTCCTGCGGCAATGTGGAAGGATTTCGGAGGTTTGACCATCAATCTGAACCTGGATGAGGATATGCCGGTAATTTCAAAAAGCAATTTGAATTTTAAAAAGATCGGTCCGCGTGCTTATCAATATATTTCAGATACCCTTCCCAATGAGAATTTACAGATCACCATTGACGAAAACTGGTACCAGAATATTTTCAGTACTCTAAGAAGCCCCTATCTGGGCATGACAGCTGCCATGTTCTTACCCTTTATTTTGATAATCCTAGCAATCATCATATTGATTGTTTGGTTTTTGCATCGAAGGAAAAAACGTTAGATAGCAGGTATCTGATTTAGAGGCAAATTGGAGGGATTCGATGCTGCTGGTCCAGAATGTTAATCTCACCTGGTATAAAAAAGATCGCGGGGCCGCAGGCGCGGAAGCCCGTCAAGCATTTTCTCCTGCATATCCTGTGAATTTGACAGCTATTTCGTCTGATATTACCCTTCATAACATTAGTTTTTATCAAAATGGGCGGGAATGTTTGGATGCTGTGCAGACCTCCCGCAGATCTTTGGAAAAAAGTCTGCCTCGGCTTGGCTTTTCACCGGAACAGATTCAAAGCGAGATTGAAAAGAGAATCCGCTGGATAAAAAGATTTGAATACCAGAACTTTTCCTCGGCAGAATCGCTTAATCTGGCTGATATCGCTGTTTGTACCCAGGCCGACAGATTTGAGGTATCATTTTTTTACGATGAACACCGCAGCGGGAGACCGTTTCGCAGGGGACACAACAAGGATTTTAATAACCTGGATTCCCGGTTTTACGGTAAGGACTGTGTAAATGAAACCGCTTTTGTGCTGGCAGAAAATCAGTATGGACGCATTGTCTGGAATGAGCGCTGCACAGACTACGATACTGGGGAATGGTATTATCAACTTCACATATACAATCTGCTCCATTGGGTGGACGGAAAGCTGGATAAAGATATTTTTGTCAAAAATCATCCTGACTTTATATATAGACAGTTGGCAGAACTGTATTAGAAATGTAATTTAATAAAAATAGCGTTTTACAGAGCAAAAAGCAAGGAGAGAAATAAATATGAGTTTTATCCCAGATCCCAACACTGTATTTCCAAATGAATATAAAACTTCATGTTTCCTGAAAAATGTAATCACTGCCCCAAATATCTTTGTTGGTGATTATACATATTATGACGATCCAGTTGATCCTACTGCTTTTGAACGCAACAATGTTCTTTTCAACTGGCCTGAATTTGGTGATAAGCTGATTATCGGGAAATTCTGTTCTATTGCCAGTGGGGTTCAGTTTATCATGGGCAGCGCAAACCACAGGATCAGCAGCATTAGTACCTATCCGTTTAATGTGTTTGGGGGAGTATGGGCGGAAAATACTCCGCCTCATCTTTCCCAGCTTCCATTTAAAGGGGATATTGTCATTGGAAATGATGTGTGAATAGGGCGCAAAAGCACCATTATGCCGGGGGTCAAAATCGGAGACGGTGCGATTGTAGCCGCTCATTCCGTTGTTGCCAAAAATATCGAACCATATACTGTTGCCGGGGGAAATCCGGCAAAGCCGATTAAAAAACGTTTTGATGAAGAGATGATTGAATTATTGCTGGAAATTCAATGGTGGAATTTTCAGTCGGAGCAGCTTGTGGAATTTCTTCCTGTTCTTTGCGATGAAAATTTGGAAAGGGTTCGGCAAAAGCTGAAAGAAATCAGAGCAAATTAAAAGCCCACAGCTCCCAAAGGACATACAAATTTCGTGCAATAAACAGATTGAAAAGGAAATGAGGAAGGCAAAATGATCGTGAAGTACTATGACATCGGATTAAACCTGTTCTGCCGCCAATTCCCCAACCCAGAAGCAGTTCTCCAAAAAGCGGCAGATGCCGGGGTTGGATGTATCCTGACCGGAACAGACATGAAGGAAAACAAGCGCATTGATACATTTGTGAAAAGCCATGATGTATATGGAACAGCGGGAATCCATCCCCACAATGCCGATTCTGCCAAAAAAGAGGACTTTGACCTGCTGGAAAGTCTGCTCACCGGAAACGGCCGAATTGTCGCGGTGGGGGAGTGCGGACTGGACTTTGACCGAATGTTTTCCACAAGGGAAAATCAGATACGCTGTCTGGAAAAGCATATCGTTTTGGCGGAAAAATTGGACATGCCCCTTTTCCTTCATGAACGTTCTGCGGCAGATGAGTTTGTCCGCCGATTCAAAAAACACCCGGAAATCTGTAAAAAATCGGTGGTTCATTGCTTTACCGGCGATAAAAAGACTTTGGAGCAGTATCTGGATATGGGTTTTTCCATCGGCATTACCGGTTGGATTTGCGACGACAGAAGGGCAAAAGAACTGCGGGAAGCTGTCCGTATCCTCCCTTTGGATCGAGTATTGATTGAAACAGACGCTCCTTATCTCACCCCTCGCAATGTGCCCGGATTGGATCGAACCAATGTACCGGAAAATATCGTCTATGTGGCGCGGGATCTGGCGAAATACATGGGAGCGGAGGAATCGGAACTAATCCAGAAAGCAAGGGAAAACACTGAGCGGCTTTTCAAACTTTCCTAAATTTGAGATTTTCAGCAATTAAGTCATTTGATTTTTGGAGAGCCGTGTAATTGAAGGAGTGACAATATGAATCTGGTGGTAATTTTTGGGAGCGGGGCTGTGGGAAAAATGACAGTAGGGCAGGCCCTTATGAAGAAGACAGGTCTGCGTCTGTTCCATAACCATATGATGATTGAACCAGTACTTGAAATTTTTGGGACATTTTCTGGAAATGCTGTGGAGCGTCTGCGGCGGGTTATCTTTGAAGAGTTTTTGAAAAGTGATAATAAAGGAATGATCTTCACCTATATGTGGGCCTTTGACCAGAAAGCCGACTGGGATTACATCCAGGGAATTGCGAAGATGTTTGAGGATACCGGCGGGGAGGTTTTCTGGGTAGAGTTAGTGGCTTCCCAGGAGATACGTTTGCAGCGCAACGCCACGGAAAACCGACTGAATCATAAAGCTTCCAAGCGAAACCTGGATTTTTCCTCTGGCTGCATCCGGCGGGAGGATTCCAACTACCGGCTTGTGAGCAATGAGGGGGAGATTCTCTTTAAAAATTATATAAAAATCGACAATTCCAACCTGTCGCCGGATCAGGCAGCAGAACAAATTATAGAGCGGTTTCGATTTTGAAAGTTGATTACGAAAGGTACTGAGTGCTGAAAGACAAGCCTGGAATTACCGGTTCTGTTGACGGTGGGAAGCTTCCAGATGCTTTCGGCAATTTATCAATAAATATGTTTTTATAGATTGCTGTAAATTATTTTTGTACAAGATAAGGGGGATATTTTATCATGGAAACAGAAAAATTGGAGAAAGCCCTGGAAATAATGAGGGAACGCTTTGGACATGATACCCTAATCGCCCTGGCCACAGTGGAAAAGAACCGTCCAGCTGTGCGGGCGGTAAACAGTTATTACGAGACGGATTCTTTTTATGTAATCACCCATGGAAAATCCAATAAAATGCGGCAGATAGAGGGGAATCCCTATGTTTCCATCTGCGGCGACTGGTTTACCGCCAACGGGGTAGGGGAAAACCTTGGGCATCCTTTGGACAGGAAAAATCGGGAAATCATGGAAACGCTGCGGAAGGCATTTTCCGCCTGGTACACCAACGGCCACGTTAATGAAAAAGATTCCAACACCTGTATTCTCCGAATCCGCCTGACAGACGGCCTCCTCCTCTCCCATGGGACAAGGTACCAGATTGATTTTACCTCAATTTTAGAGGCACATAACCACAACTTGAACATCCATTATACTGCCCCCAAATACGTTTGGAAAAAGCTGGAACAGCTTTATATGGAAATGCCCGGCTGGAACGGGGAATTGGGAGAAGGGCAGCTTTGGTTTGGCGGGCTGGACGGGAAGCGAATCAGTGTTTCCGTTGAGCCAGGTGGACTGCAATTTTTCGCTAAAATGCCCAAACAGGAATGGATTGATTGGTTTTCCCTGTTCAAAAGGAGGGCATCGGAAATTCTTGGCTGTGAAGTAGGGGAGCCGGAGGATGGATTTGAGTTTATTGCGTTTTAATTATATAGTGACAATAAATTGCTCCTCTAATATACTTTTTAGATAAGAGATTGTCATGCTGTATAATCTCGTCACTAGGAAGCTTGCCATGTCCGACAACAGGACCAGATACCAAAACCCACATATCACGGCAGCCGACCTGATAAAAGACAAAGAGGAAATTTCTCCTTTCCATGTCTCCCAAAAATTAACACACCTCTGGCTGTTTTTGGGCAGATGTGCTATAATGAAACTCGGTACATCTGTTATATGGAATGGAGGAAGAAATGATTGTTTTAATTACAGGTGAATCCCATACCGGAAAAACTGCCCTTGCACAAAAACTCCTTGAAAAGTATCATTACCCATATCTTTCCATAGATCATCTGAAAATGGGACTTATCCGCAGCGGCAACACATCGCTTACCCCTTTAAGCGATGATGGGGAATTGACGCGCTATTTATGGCCGATTGTACGTGAAATGATTAAGACCGCTGTTGAAAACAGTCAAAACCTCATCGTGGAGGGCTGTTATATTCCTTTGGACTGGGCGGAGGATTTTGAAAGGGAATATCTGGATGAAATCAGGTTTTACTGCCTGATTATGAGTGACGGCTATATTGTAAATCATTTTGACAATATCAAGAAGTTTGCAAGTGTCATTGAAAATCGTGGAGATGATGAAGACTGTACATTAGAGGCAGTGCGCAGAGACAATGCCAGAATGTTGGAACAGTGCCAAAAATATGGTACAGAATATATTTTGATTGAGAAAGAATATCAGATTGATATTGAATTGTAGAATTATTTTAGTATGCCATGGATAAATATGCGATAAAATACAGTCAAAATATAAAAGGGTACTGTAATTTTTACATTGGATAGTGAAGTCGAGGCAGATTGCCGCCAGCAAAGATATCCCTTGTCCTGCACTGGACTCTGGCGCCTTTGATACACTGTTGGAACGGACTCATTTTGCTGTATGCTGTCCAGAGTTATTTGCACCAAATGCTGATGAATCGATTTTTATATTTGTTAATGAAAAAGGTGATAAAGATGCAGCCTAAAATTGGTATTATTATATTTCCGCCGCCCCGCTCGGAGCAGAAAATCTTTTCTGTCCCGTCTGATTATATCAGCGGAATTCTCGACGCAGGAGGGATACCAATAGGCATCCCAGTTTCCCAAGATGTTAGCAGATGTGCTTCTTATATAGATATGATAGACGGTCTCCTTGTTCCAGGCGGAGAGGATGTTTCCCCAAGGCTTTATGGAGCAGATCCAATTCAACAGGTAAATTATTCCAATTATGATAAGGATATTTTTGAGTATCAGCTGATTCGTCTGGCTGTTGAGAAGGGGATACCCATTTTTGGAATTTGTCGGGGACATCAGATTATCAACACCGCCTTGGGTGGGACGCTGATTCAGGACATCCCTTCACAGACCGATTCCAAGGTGTGCCATGTTCAGGCCAATGAACTTCGCAGCGAGCTGACCCACAGCGTCCGCTGTCAAAAGGGTTCTTTATTGGGTGAGCTGTTGGGAGAAACAATTCATGTGAATTCCTTCCATCATCAGGCAGTCAAGGACATTGCCCCTGGATTGCGGGCTGCTGCATGGGCTTCGGATGGCATTGTCGAGGGGATGGAGTCAGAGGACGGCAATATCTGGACGGTTCAATGGCATCCAGAAAACCTTTACCGCAGATATCCCATCTTCAAAAAATTGTTCGTTCATTTAGTTGAAAAGGGAGAAAAAAATGAAGGAAACAAGAATATTCTCTAAAAACAGCACCTTTCAAAAATTTGAGGTGTTGAAAACAAACCGAAATAAACGTTACAGATACCATGAATTTTTGGTTGAAGGGGTCCGCAGCCTCAATGAAGCGGTAAAGAATCACTGGAAAATCAAATCCTTTCTATATGATAAAAACAATCTTTCTGGTTGGGCGGAAGATATGATAAACCGAGTAGAAACAGATTTGAATTTCTGGCTGGCCCCTGATCTGATGAAAGAGTTAAGCGGCAAAGAGGAAACCTCGGAATTGATGGCAATTATTGAAATGCGGGAGGACAAGCTGGATCAGGTTATCCTTTCTGATAATCCCTTTATTGTTTTGTTTGACCGTCCATCAAACAAGGGGAACCTTGGCACTATGATCCGATCCTGTGATGCGCTGGGGGCGGATATGCTTATCATTACTGGCCATGGGGTGGATTTGTATGACACTGATGTGGTGGTTTCAGCAATGGGGTCGTTTTTCAATCTGCCTGTCATCAGGATTTCCGATAACAAAACCCTGTTCGCCTATATGGAAGAACTGAAAAAGAGATATGCCGGTTTTATTACCATAGGAACTACGGCGCACAATGAAAAACCCATTTACTCCGCCAACCTGACCTTGCCGCTTATGCTGATGATGGGAAATGAGACAATGGGATTAAACAAGGAATTTAAGGAATACTGCGACCTGCTCTGTACAATCCCAATGTCTGAAAAATCCTATGCAACATCCTTTAATGTAAGCTGTGCCGCGTCCATACTGATGTATGAAATCACAAGACAAAGAGGAAGGAACCTATAAGGTGAAGGAGCTTTTTGAAATCGGCTTTTTTATGTGTCTTTTTCATTTTGGGGGCAATATCTGGCTCAGTTTAATCGAATGGATTTTCATACTGATTGGATTCCTTATCCAGTATATACTGCTGAAAAAAGCCCAAACGCTGTTTGTAAAAGGTGCCTTCCCCAGCCTTTTGCTGGCGGGGCTGATCGTGGGGGAGTGTATGGTCTGGGCAGTTACCGGCTGGGAGCGTTTTTCTGTTGTACTGCTTTATGGGTTCGGCATCTGCTGTATGCTGGGGGTTATATTAGCTTGGCTGGCTTATAAAATTCCTCTGTGGATTCAAAAGGGGAGAGGCAATCTGTGACTGCTGTTTATACTGAAAAAAGATAAACCGACAAAAAGGAGAAGGATACTATGAAAATAATTGATGTACATATCCACCTGATCCATACTTTGGCTGGCTGGGGTTCTCAGGGGGAGCTTCGGGCCTGCGGCGGCGGGAAGGCCATGTGGTCTACCGGAGAGGTCATCAACATGATCCCGCCCGTTTTAGGGGAGTACAATGTCAGCCCGGAATCGGTCATCAAGCTGATGGACGAACACAATGTAGAAAAAGCTGTTTTATTGCAGGGGAGCTACTATGGATTCCAGAACGAATACACCTGGGAGGCTGTGGGAAAATATCCTGACCGCTTTGTCGGTGCGGCGACCTATGATCCCTTTTGCTTACAGCGGGACAAGGTGCGCTCCCGGCTCTTTGACGACCACAAGTTTAAAATCGTCAAGTTTGAGGTCAGTCCAGGCTCTGGGCTGATGAGCTATCATGGCTATATCGACCTGTTTAGCCCGGAGATGCAGGAAGTTTACAGCTATTCTGATGAGCGGGGACATATCTTTGTGGTGGATATCGGGCGGAAAAACGACATCAGCTGGCAGATTGAATCCCTTCGGAAGGCCATTCTCGCCCATCCCAATATGACTTTTGTTGTCTGTCATATCCTAGCTCCTCAGCCGGGACAGGAAGATGAACTGAAATACGGGTTAAGCCGCCTGGCTTTGCCCAATGTCTGGTTTGATTTCGCCGCCCTTGCCGCCAACCAACGGCCGGAGCCGTTCCCGTATCCCACTGCGGTTAAGTATCTGAAAATTGCAAAGGAGATTTTAGGTGCGGATCGCTTAATGTTTGGTTCCGATGTGCCGTCCACTGTCTGCCGGGATACCTACCGCCATTTGATTGATTTTGCAATGGATTCCGATGTGTTTACCAGTGAGGAAAAACAGCTTGTGTTCCACGATACAGCGGAAAAGATTTATTTCAGACACAACTAAAAAAGCCTGGGTACAGTAACAGCTCTGCTGAACTGTATCTGCAAAACGCGATACCCATAAACGAAAAACATTTTTCCTTAGTGTAATAATGTGAGTAATTAAATACTTTAACTGAAACCCTTCAACCAATTATAAAAGGAGAAATCTATGACCAACATAGAAAAAATACAACTGTGTCAGGAGATTGTAAACCAGATTCAAGCGGAGAGCAAGCGGCCTGTGTGCCGCCTCCGGCTTAGTCAGGAAACCTTTACTATTGCTGACAGCCACTTGGGCGGAGTTCCCTATGTGCCCCACACTGGACAGATTCCCACTGACATCAATGGGAACCAGCTTTGGCTGTGCGCCCAGATTAATTTTGCACAGATGCCCCATATGGACAGCTTCCCGGAATCTGGTCTGCTGCAAATTTTTCTGGAAGACTGGCATTTCGGTGATTTCGGCTTGGAAGAAGGTCCTGGAACAGAGCAGAATTACTGGAAAGCAGTTTATTATCCCGATATCGACGAGACTGTCACCATGGAGGAATGTCTGGCTAAGATGACGGTGCCTTGGGAAGAAGCCAAACGCAGCAGGATGCCCCGTCCAGCCAATAAATTTGATTTACAGGACATTGAGCAGGGACACGACTACTTATGGCGCTGCCCGGAGGTTCCGCTGAAAGTCAGTTTCCAGGATGTGGAACAGGAAAGCGTCAATCATGAAGATTTCCGCTTTGACACACTTTTTGCCGATGCACTGAAAGCACGTCTGCCTGATGCCGACCCAGAGGAGTTTATGCCCTATTGTCTTCGGCATGATACCCCCGAGGAAAGGGAAGCCCTGCAAAAGATTTATGAGCAGATTAAAAACGGCGGATGTAAGATGGGCGGCTACCCCAATTATCTCCAAGACGATCCCCGGCTGTACGATGAGGGAGAAGGCTTGGCTGAATGTGATACCCTTCTGCTCCAACTGTATGACGATACCTATGACTACCCCCAAGAGGATATTGACGATATGGCTCTAAACCTCAATGGCGGACCGATCAATTTCATCATTCGAGCACAGGACTTGAAGAACCGGGATTTCTCCCAAGTTTTGGCTCAATGGGCCTGTACTTAGAAAAAATCCTTGTTTTGCAGGCTGGCTAACGATATCCAAAGTAACAGTTTCTATAACAAAGGAGAACCTCATGCTGATTAAACAAGTAATAGAAGCGTTCGACATTCTCGATTCCAGTACAGTTTCAGGTGCAGATGTTGTTTCCTATTTAAAATCCATCTGCCCGGACGCAGACGCCTATACCTATCGGTTGGAGGGAACCGGCGAAAAGTCGGGGAAATCCACCGATATGGTAAAGGTCAAAATCCCCGGTTCCCGCGGGAAATCCAGGGGAGGGGATGCGCCTACCATCGGCCTGCTGGGAAGACTGGGAGGAATTGGAGCAAGGCCGGAGCGGGTGGGCTTTGTCTCTGACGGTGACGGCGCTCTGGCTGCTGTTGTATTGGCGGCAAAGCTGCTGGATATGCAGAAAAAAGGCGACTTTTTAGAGGGTGATGTTTTTATCTCCACCCATATCTGCCCCAACGCCCCTACCGCGCCCCATAAGCCGGTGCCTTTTATGGGATCTCCGGTCAATATGGCACAGGTCAACCAGGAAGAAGTTTCCCCGGAGCTGGACGCGGTTCTTTCGGTGGACACCACTAAGGGAAATCGAATTATCAACAAGCGGGGGTTCGCTATTTCTCCAACGGTAAAGGATGGGTATATTTTAAGGGTTTCGGAGGATTTGCTGGACATTATGCAGATTACCACCGGAAAGCTGCCCCAGGTTTTCGCCCTTACAACACAGGATATAACACCTTATGGAAATCAGCTTTACCATATGAACAGTATTTTGCAGCCATCCACCGCCACTAGTGCGCCGGTTGTGGGAGTGGCAATTACAGCGGAAACAATGGTTCCCGGATGTGCGACGGGGGCAAGCCATTTCTCCGATGTGGAGGAGGCTGCCCGGTTTATGCTGGAAACGGCAAAGGCTTTTGGCAGGGGAGAATGTAAATTTTATGATGAAGAAGAATTTTCCAGGCTGGAAAATCTGTATGGCTCCATGAAGCATCTTCAAACCCAGGGAAACAGGGATTGATTATGAAAACGAAAAAGGTTGTTGTTCTGCCGTATGACCCAAAATGGAAAATGGACTTTGAAGCTGTTAAAAGGGAGATTATGGATGCAGTTGGAGGCCTGATTGTATCTGTGGAGCATGTGGGCAGTACATCTGTCGAGGGGTTATCTGCAAAGCCTATTATTGATATTGACATTGTAATTCAGGATTATTCAGTTTTTGATGATGTTGCCGGCAGGCTTTCCGATATTGGCTATACCTATGAGGGCGATCTTGGAATAAAGGAAAGGGAAGCCTTCAAGTATTCCGGCAAGACCCATTTGCAAGCTCATCACTTGTATGTCTGCCCCCGGAATTCCAAGGAACTGTTCCGGCATATAACATTCAGGGATTTTCTGAGAAGCCATCCCGAAGCAGTAAAGAAGTACAGCGAAATTAAGGAAACAGCGGCTAGAATGTTTCCCAATAATATTGAAAAGTATATAGAGTATAAAGATCCTTGTATAAAGGGGTTTTACTCAATGTGCGGCTTGGATATCTATTGAAAAACAGAACGATAAAGAAAAAGTTGCTTGCATCTGTAAAGATGAGAAGGCGACAGCCGAGGTATACCAAAATGCTAAGAAAATTTGACTGGTATCTGGTATAGGGGGAGAAAAATGTACTTTGTAATTGGCATTATATTCGCATGTATTGGTTTGCTGATGCTTTTGAAACCGCAGATAATTTATTCTCTGGTTGAAAGCTGGAAAAATAATCTTTCCGGCGAGCCTTCCAGGCTGTATCTGTTCAGTACAAGATTTGGAGGGGTAATCTTCTTTTTAGTAGGGATTGCAAGTATTGTTACACAATTTATTGTCTAAATTTAGGAGATGTGGAAAATGATTTTCTGCTATGACGAGCTGAACTGGTAAATCGCCAAAAAATAGGTAGTAGGGTAAAGAACTTTATCTTTGTTGTATAATATCATTTCAATTATAATCCAGGAATCATGCAAAGAAAAGCTAAGTGGTGCAGGGCTTTATAGACCTCTCGCCACTTAGCTTTTTTGCAATTTTTATCTATAACCTAATATTGGTCAAATTATATTTGCTCTGTAACGTTCTGCCCGCTCAAAGAAATCGGAAAGTTCAGAGTCGCATCCTGGAACCAGCGCCAGCCGGCAGGAGGGAATCAGATCATCTGTAAAACCGTATATAGACGAAAGCTCCCGAGCGTCAATTTCTACCAGCTCCTTAAAGTGGGCTGGTACTTTCTTTTGATTGTCGAAATCATCCTCGTGGGTGAGGACAAACCCGATAATATCCTTTCCCGCTCTCCGGCAGTCGGATACCGCCGCCTTGGTGCCAGGCATCGGCCCCTCTAAAAGACTGACCGCAATCAGTACCCCATCGCAAGCGGAAAGTTCTTCTGGTTTTTCCTCGTTGGATTCATAAACAAGCCGGGTAAATGTATGGTCGGGAAATAATCTGGTCAGCCGCTGGGCCAGGTTGGTCCCGCCCGCGTCTTGGTTCCCGGCGATTGCATAGGTCATTGTATATCCACCTCCTTATTCTTCTGTATCCAATGTGTTCAGGCTGCTTAGATAGTCGATGTAATGTTCGATTGCCTTTACAACAAAATCGTTCCGGCTGATTCCCAGGCGTTCGCTGTACCGGGCGATCTCCGCCTGATGGTAGGCTTTGTACCGCAGGGACATGGCTTTATCGCCGTCGTCGTCGCAGAGGATGATTTTTTCCCGGTCGTTGCGTACCAGTTTCCCAGAAGCACTGGTCAGGGAATAGAAGTCCATCCACTTGTCAAGGGAACTGTCAAATTCCGGCGCTCCGTGAAAATACGCCTGCTTAATCATCTCGCGGGTGATTACCAGGCAGGGGGCTTCCACCTTGCGGGTATAGGATTCGCCTGCTTCCGACTGCTGGGTGTGCAGGGCTACCGGTTTGTTGTATTCCTCCACTAAATGGGCAAGGGCCTGAGCGCGGTTTCCCGCTCCAAACTGAAAGTAAGCCATCGCTGTTCTCCTTTCTAGCTTATTTTCAAAGATATTATAATATATATTTTTATAGATATCAATAGTAATATTAAAATAAATATATTTTTGTTAAAACTAATAAAAAATCAATCTTTAATATTATAATAAATATTAAAGATAATATCTGAAATTCAAAAGCCAAAAAGAAAAAACTGGAATTTTAGCTAATATTCTATAAGCGTTTTCGTTAAAATATCCAAATAAAAGAGAAAAAAGCTTTTTCTATTGACGAAGGGACTGGGTTGTCTGCTATACTATAAGAAAATACAAATTGGAGGCGGATTGCTATGAATTTCAATTATTACATTCCAACAAAGATCCTGTTTGGGGCTGGAAAGCTGGGAGAGCTGCACCAACAGGAGCTTCCCGGAAAAAAGGCCCTCATCGTCACCACAGGCGGACAATCTGTTAAGAAATATGGATACCTGGCCAAAGTAGAGAAAGAATTGGATTTGGCAGGAGTATCCCATATCCTTTTTGACAAGATCCTCCCCAATCCTATTAAAGACCATGTGATGGAAGGTGCGGCACTGTGCAAGGAACAGGGGATTGATATGGTTGTCGGCCTGGGCGGAGGCAGCAGTATTGACGCGGCAAAGGCCATTGCGGTCATGGCTGCCAATGAGGGTGACTATTGGGACTACATCAGCGGCGGAAGCGGTAAGGGACTGCCTGTCCCCAACGATCCTCTGCCTGTTATCGCCATCACCACCACAGCGGGAACCGGAACTGAGGCTGACCCCTGGACTGTCACCACCAAAACCGAAACCAACGAAAAAATCGGCTTTGGCTATGACAAAACCTATCCTGTGCTGGCGGTTGTAGACCCGGAGCTGATGCGCACTGTCCCCAAGAATTTAACAGCATATCAGGGATTTGATGCACTGTTCCACAGCACAGAGGGATATTTGAATAATACTTCCTATGTGATGAGCGATATGTATGCTTTGAAAGCCATTGAACTGATTGGAAAGAGCCTTGCTGCCGCAGTTGCAAACGGCGACGATATGGAAGCCCGCTCTAATGTAGCCCTTGCCAACACCCTAGCGGGAATGGTGGAATCTACATCCGGCTGTACTTCGGAACACAGCCTCGCCCATGCCATCAGTGCATACCATCCCAATTTTGAACACGGAGCAGCGCTTATCTCCATCAGTGCGGCTTACTACACTTATTTCGCCAACTGCGGTGCTTGTGACCAGCGGATGATTGATATGGCGAAAGCTTTGGGGAAGACTGACGCGGATAAACCTATGGACTTTGTAGATGCCCTGGCTGCACTTCAAAAAGCCTGCGGCGTGGATAATATCCAGATGAGCACCTATGGAATGAAACGGGAAGAACTGCCCAAGTATGTGGAAAACGCAAGAGATACCATGGGGGGATTGTTCCAGGTTGATGCCGCGCCTTTGTCCAATGCAGACGCACTGAAAATTCTGGAAGCATCTTATAAGTAAACAAAAAACAGGAACCACCGCAAAAAAGGGTGGTTCCTGTCAAGTTTATATCCAGAAACAGGAGGTTTAAATAGTATGATAGACATAGAGCATCTTCTCTGCTCCATGAGCCGGAATGCCATAAAACTTTCTATCCCCGGGGAAGGCGGTTCAGAAATAGGACGCTTTGGCGGACAGCCAGATGTGCCGCCAGGCTTTGTCTGGCCATATTTTGAAACGGATACTTACGAGGACAAAGAGGTAAAACCTCATCCTCTTAGCTTTCTGGCACAGTTTGACTGCGCCGTCTTGGCAAATATGGACACAGAGGGCCTTCTGCCCCATGAAGGGATACTGTCTTTCTTTTACGAGATGGAATCCCAGTGCTGGGGATTTGATCCCAAAAATGCAGGCTGCGCCAAAGTATATTGGTTCCCGGATAAGTCTGTTTTGGCGCCGGCCTCCTTTCCGGAGGATTTGCAGGATTATGATCGTTTTCCAGCCTTTCCGATCAGGGGGAGCAAGCAGATCAGTTATCCTGATTACAACGACGCATTTCCCAATGGCTACGATCCTGAAAACCCCGACAACTACGAGGAATATGAGAAAGTATTTGCCAAATTAGCCGGGGAAGGGGAAGACGAGCCCTTCCATAAGCTGCTGGGCTGGCCCAACATCATCCAAAGCAACATGACCCAGCAATGCGAGCTGGTGAGCCGGGGTCATTACTGCGGCGGTGGATGGGATAAAATTCCAGAAGAGGATCAGCAGGCAGCGAGAGATACTTCCACTGAGGGCTGGCGTCTGCTGGTCCAGCTTGATTCCTTTGGGGAAGGGGATTTCTCCCTGGATTTTGGCGACTGCGGCAGCATCTATTTTTATATCCGCACAGAAGACTTAAAGGCCCGCCGCTTTGATCGGGTTTGGCTGGTTTTACAGTGCTATTGAGTTTCATGGCTTTTTTGGGGATATGAACCGGTCTGGATAAACCGCAATCGCTGGAATACTTGCCTCTTTATAGGTACCTCCGTTAATGAGCTGCTCGTTAAAATATGTTCCGCTGCATTCCAGACGGATATCGACAGAGCTGTCGTCATATTGCAGAGTATAGGTGTGGCGGGCTGCAATTCCGTCTTCCAATACAGTATTATAGTTAATGTTGATAAAATGATTTGACCGGTATAGAATTTCCGTAATCTGCCCGTTTTCCTGTTGTTCAATCATAGAAAGGATTGCCGCCGCGCCGTCAAATTCCAGAAGCTGTTCCCTTGTAATGGGGATTGCTCCAAATTCCCGGAAACATTCTTCGGTTTTGTCCCAAAAGTACCAATAATACAAAAAACCATGTCCGCCGATTTCAGGCGGCTGGCTGTAATCGTTTTGCAGTCCAAAAAAACCGGATTCCCATGCAGTATCATAGCCTGTAATCTGCATTACATTGAGATGTTCATCCAAAACAGGGAAACCGTCTTTCATGTAAAAGACATAGCTTCGTGTACTGGAACCGCCAAAGTGTTCCACCTGCACCCAGAGGTTTTGATCATGGGTCATCACAGTGATAGGGGAGCTGGCGGCAGCATTTATGCCGTGTAGCAGGAAGTGTACCCCGTTTTCATCCGCATAGTAAAGGGATGTGTTCGTTTCATCCTTTCCCACAAAGGCGAAGCTTTCCGGGCGGTGGTCGCGGTCAAAGTCGTCGGTGTAGATGAGCCAGATATTTTCGGTTCCCGTTTCTTGTGCGCTCAACATCAGAGTTTCAATAGATGGGGAAAAAGTTGTAAATACCAGCAGTCCATTGAGGAAAATCAGAAGGACAAATACCAGGATGACCCATCCCCAGCGTTTTTTACTGTTGTCAAACAAGCAGTCGATGCGCGTTTTGAGCTGTGCCGCCCCGCCGGAAAACCATGTGGTGCAGGAGGGGAACAGCTCCTTCTTTTTTCCGCCAATCTGTTCCCGAACACAGTTGAGGATGGTTTGGGCGTATTTTTTGCGCTGCCCATCGTCCCAGTTTTTGACGGCTGTATCGTCACAGGCGATTTCCATATCCCGGCAGGCAACACGGGAAAGGAGCCATACAACCGGATTAAACCAATGGACAGTCTGCACCAGGGCGAACAGTTGTTTATAGAGGACATCATGCCGTTTGCAGTGGATCAGCTCGTGCCTTAAAATATGATAAAGGTCCTCCGGCGGATAATTCCTCTGCGGCAGCAGGACAACAGGATGGAAAATCCCCGCCGTCATGGGGGAGGATATGTCAGGGTTCAGGCACAAGTCAGGAATTTTATTGATACCTGGACAAAATCTTGTGGGATTATAGGGATCATCCTGCGGCTTTCCACCTTCGTGAAAGATTAGGTTAGGAGTTTGCCATCCCCATCTGGGGCTTATATCAGGAATAACTGTTGCCGAAAACTGGCCTTTTAAGGAATCCGCCGAGACCACGCCGAGAATTGCGCCCTGATAGGCGGTTTCGTATATCTTTAAAATGCTAGTATCCGTGACAGGGGTTGACCACCGTTTCATTCTGTGCCTAAAAGAAAGGTAAGTGTACAGACGGAAAGCACAGATTCCAGCCACACCAACTAACCATACAGCAGCCGCTGTTTCCTTCCAGGGGAAAGCCTTTTTTTCCTCTCCGGCAGACAGGAGAGGGGAGAGTGCGCGGTTGGGCTCGACGGTATAGGAAGCTTCCGGTTCAGATTCGGGAATATCATAAACGCTGTTGGCATAAACAAGCTCTGACCGGGTAATTGGGTCATAGTCTAGGGCGGGATATAGCTGCACACGCAGTGCAAAGGGTATCAGCAAACGGACTGCCAAAATTCCCCATATCCAGCATTTCCACCCGGCAGAGTACCTTTTTCGGAGAGGGGGCAGCAGCATTGCCAATAAAAGGAGTCCAATATCCACTGCCATGCTCACGCTAAGGGATCCTATGCGTGTAAAGATATTTACTATACAGTCAAAAAATGTACTCATTTGGATGTTCCTTTCTTCTCGTCCAGAAACTTTTGGAGGTCGTCAAGTTCTTGGCTTGAAATCCCTTCCCCGCGGCATAATGCTGCGAAAAATTGGGTGACAGAGTGGTTGTACAGCTTCCCCAGGAAGGTCCTGTTTTCAAAGTCCAGGTATTCCTTTTGACTCAAAAGAGGTGTATAGTAGTTTGACTTGCCACGCTTTTCACAGGCAATAACCCCCTTTTCCAGCAGACGTGTCAGGTATGTATTGAAGGTATTGCGGTTCCAACCCTTGTCACATAGCTTTTCTTCCAGCCATGCGCGGGAAACTGCTCCCTCCGTGGACCAGATCGCCAGCATAACTTCCAATTCTGTGTCCGGCAGGCGTTTTTGAAGCGGCTTCATTTTCCTCATCCCTTCTTACTTCAAATGTAGTCGTTTTCTTATATACTACATTTGAAGTAGATATTTGTCAAGACTTTTTTGAAAAAACAGGAGGCTGCTTCATAAAGGCATTTGTCCTAATACCTTTATGAAGCAGCCTCTGTATTGATTTTCGTTTTTTGGTTTTGACTGAAATAACAGTTAAGTTTGTCAATAATGAGTGTCAAACTCCTCTTTCAGCCGTTCCACCGCTTTCTTTTCTATCCGGCTGACATAGGAGCGGGAGATGTTCAGCTTTGACGCTATTTCCCGCTGGGTCAAAGGCTTTCCGCCATAAATTCCATAGCGCAGGATCAGGATTTCTCTTTCTCTCCCTTCCAGCTGTTCCAGGGCCTGCCGCACCTCTTTTGCCCTGGCTTCCTGCTCTAAGTCTTCCACAAAGTCCCCTTCGTCGGCAACAATGTCCATCAGGGTCAGAACATTGCCGTCCTTGTCGGTGTCGATGGGATCATCGATAAAAATCTCCTGGGCGCTCTTTTTGCGGCTGCGGAAGTGCATCAGAATTTCATTGTCAATACACCGGGAGGCATAGGTGGCAAATTTCGCCCCCTTTTTATAGTCAAAGGTCGAAACAGCCTTTATTAAGCCAATAGAACCAATGGAAATTAAATCCTCCGGGTCATCGGCGGTAGTGTAGTATTTTTTGATAACATGAGCCACTAAGCGCAGATTGCGCTCGATCAGCTCTGCTCTGGCAGTTGGATCCCCCGCTTCCATCCGCTGAAAGCACTGCTGCTCCTCCTTTTGGGAAAGGGGCTTGGGGAAACGGCTTCCGGGAGAAACATGCAGCGCTACAAAGAATAAGTTCCCGATTACTTCGAGGAGGAGGGACAAGGTCAGCATAGATAATCACCCCATTTTCAAGATATTTAAACTATATGTCACTGAAAATTTGTCCTATGCCTTGGAAACTGCTTAAAATCTTGACCATTCCACAGAAAGGGAATATAATTGGGATGCAGTCTTGAAAATCAAATCAGAAGCAATGGGGGATATTGGACATATGTTTATGCTGGCAGAAAAGTTTATGAAAACTCTAAAAGAAATCGGCTTGTCCCAACTGGAACAGCCGATCTTTTATCATGCGCCTGTTGGCCTTCGGTTTGAGATTGGCGGGGAGGGGAAAGTCTATCAAAACAATTCTGCAAATCCTAAATACATTCGGCATGCTCTTGACAGGGCTTGGACAATTTATAAAGAACTGCCGTCTGTCCCGGACATTTTGCAGATTACTGTTTGTGGGGATTATGGGACAGCAGAGAAAAGCCTTTCAGAGATTCCTCTGCCGGATTTTGATGAAGGGATAGAAGAGCAGGACGGGACGCAGACCTCTTTTTACTGGGACTGTTCAAAGCTGCCAAAGGATACAGCCAAAGCCCTATTCCGGGAGATCATTCTGGCAGATATCGGAGGAAATAATCTGTTGACCTCCTCAGTATTCTGGATGAGTACAGAAGGGAAGTACCTGTTCCATCTTTACGACGACAGAGGAGCCGACCTGATATCCGCAGACAAAGAAATACTGCTGCCCATTTATCATAAGTTTCATTCCTGGCTGCTGGACTATGACCGGGAGAGAATGGACAAGCTGTTTTCAGAGTGGAATATTGTCAGTGACCAGAAAGGGATTGACAACCTTCAACAAGAATATGGCGGCTTTCACGATACCTGTCTTGTAAAGCTGGAATACACCACTGGCTCCTATGTAGATGAAAAAGGCGGTATGGCAAATGGGACGCCGGAAGAAAAAGAGCTTTCCATGACTTTTCACAGCCAATGGACAAAGCGTCCTTTGGAACTTTGCTTTGGCGGGGTTAGGAAGCTGTGCATTGCCGGATGGCAGGAGAATTACTTTTGTGAAATATTGGACTGCTGTCTTCGGTTTTATACGGATTTGATTCCCGGCAGGGATGCCCCGCTCATTGTCTGGGCAGATTCAGCCAGCTTTTCCCCAAAGAATGTGGGAAGGCAGCTCATAGAGGAGCCGATAACTTCCTATGTAATTGCGGAAACCTTAAAATGGCGGTATTTGTAAGGCTTTCTTATATAATCTTTCGTAAAACGTTCATATCTTTTTAAAGAAAGCTTTAAGAGGATTGTCTTTTTCTGGGGGAAAGGGTATAATGGATAGGCATTTATATTTCCAAAGAGTGTTGTTATGTGAAAAAGGAGGAAGCATATAAAGATGTTTCGAGAGTTTATCCAATACTACAAGCCCCACAAAAAGGTTTTTATCCAGGACCTGATGGCTGCCTTTCTGGTGGCTGTGATTGATCTTGTTTATCCGGTAGTAACCCGCAATATGCTCAATGTGTACATTCCCAACCAGATGCTGAACGCCCTGCTGACCAGTACAGCAGTACTGCTGATCCTGTACCTGGTGAAAATGGGAATGAACTACTTTATGCAGTACTACGGACATCTGGTAGGAGTTGGGATGCAGGCGGATATGCGCCGGGATGTATTCCGGCACCTGCAAAAGCTGCCCTATTCCTTTTTTGACGAACACAAAACCGGCAGCATTATGTCCCGTATCATCAACGACTTGATGGATGTTTCCGAGCTGGCCCACCACGGCCCGGAGGATTTGTTTATCTCCGCCATTATGTTGATTGGTTCCTTTGCCTATCTATGTACCATTAACGTACTGCTGACGGTTCTGGTCTTTGCCTTCCTGCCCTTTTTGATCTGGTTTTCCATGAAAAAGCGGATCAAAATGTCCAAAGCATTTACTGAGACCCGCGTTCAGGTGGCAGAGGTCAACGCCACCCTGGAAAACAGTATTTCTGGAGTCCGCGTCTCCAAAGCTTTTGACAACGGAGTCTATGAGGTGGAAAAATTCCAGGACAGCAACCGGAAATTTGTTACAGCCCGCAGCCACGCCTACAAAGCAATGGCGGAATTCTCCTCCGGTACTACCTTTATTATTGACCTTCTGAATGTGGTTGTCCTAGTACTGGGCGGGCTGTTTACCTTCCAGGGCATTATTTCCCTGGGGGATTTTGTGGCTTATATGCTCTTTATCAGTATGTTCCTCAATCCCATCCGCAAACTGATATCCTTTGTGGAGCAGCTCCAGCAGGGGATGACCGGCTTTAAGCGGTTCCATGAGCTGATTCACGCAGAACCCGAACACGACTCGGAAAAGGGAACTGATTTGGAAAATGTCAAGGGTAAAATCCAATTTGAAAACGTCAGCTTTGCCTATGACCAGGAAAGCGAGGACGGCGCAGTTCTGAACGATATCAACATCACCATTGAGCCGGGAAAAACGGTCGCTCTGGTGGGACCCTCCGGCGGCGGAAAAACCACTCTCTGCCACCTGGTTCCCCGCTTCTACGAACTGACCGGCGGACGGATTCTTCTGGATGGTGTTGATGTGAAGGATGTCTCCTTTTCCAGCCTGCGGCGCAATATCGGCATTGTCCAGCAGGATGTATTCCTGTTTACCGGAACCATCAAGGAGAATATCGCCTACGGCCGCCTGGACGCCACCGACGAGGAAATTATTGAAGCGGCAAAGCGGGCCAACATTCACGACTATGTGACAACCCTTCCAGAGGGATACGACACCTACATAGGGGAGCGGGGCGTAAAGCTGTCCGGCGGACAGAAACAGAGGATTTCCATTGCAAGGGTATTCCTGAAAAACCCTCAAATCCTGATTCTCGACGAAGCAACCTCGGCTTTGGACAACGCCACCGAGGTGATGATTCAGAATGCTTTGGAGGAACTGGCTCATGGACGTACCTCTATGATTGTGGCTCACAGACTTTCCACCATCAAAAACGCAGATGAAATTATTGTCCTGACCAGGGAAGGGGTACAGGAAAGGGGAACCCATGAGGAACTGATGGAGAAGAAGGGTATCTACTTTGGACTATATCAGGCGCAGTTTAAGAATCTGACTGATGCGGTAGGAAATAAGGTTATGGGATAAAAATCGTTATACAATTATGATTCATAGATTTAAGTGCCTTTTTCTCGCTGGTATAATTATCCTCAGAAAGCAGAGAACAGCAAAAGCGGCTGTGTATTTAGGGGTGGCTTTTATGAATGAAACTGATTTAAACAAAGCACTGTCCAATCTGGATACAGAACAGTCCCTTGCGGTGTCTGTGGAGGACACAAAGAGAAAAACCGGCCGGGAATACCGCCGCCGTCAATTTGTTAAAAAAAATGACCGTTTAATGGGCATCGTTTTAGGCCGATATATTCCTCATGCCGGCTATATTGACCGACGATTTGAGGGCAGAACCCTGCTGCACTCTGGATTTTATATCAAATATCCCAAAAACAGCAAGATTCAAAAATGGCTCAAGCGTACTGCGGCGAAAAGTGTCCGCAGATATGCCTGTGAGGAGCTTCCAAAGAAAGGGAACGGCTATCGCCGGCTGTTTGATTACTGGTGGTCACTGTATTAAATCCTATGACTGCTTTATCCCTATGTCACAGTTTTATTTCAAAAACCCTATTGACACATACACGAAGGAATAGTATACTTAGGAAACATAAATCTTTCTGAAAGGAACACGGCAATGACAGTATCTATTTTTGAACTGAATATGGTTACTGTTCAGCAGCAAGGCGGATTTGTACAGACTTCGCCTGGCTTGTATTGCCGCACTCCAATTTCGGTATAGTCCACACGGGATTATAAGATATTAGGAAAATGACGGTGCAGGTCGGATGTTATTTCGAGCTGCACCGTTTTTATATTTTGAGAGGGGAGGGGGTATCATGCCGGAACAGTCCTACTAATCACTGATGAAAATTGTACAAAAAATTGGCCCGAAAAGGCTTGCGTATATGGGATTTTTGAGCCGATTTTTTATCTATAATTTATCGGTGATTAGTAGCACCGCCAGGAAAACACTGACCCTGACCAACAAACATACCACAGAGAATCGGGAGGAGAAGCTTATGAAAACAATCGATACAACCGTTCTGGCAGGGTACAACGCCGGAACTGAGCGCAACCGTTTAAGGGCAGGAATCGGGCTCATTGAGTTTGAAAGGACAAAGGAAATCCTCTTTGAGGAACTCCCCAAGCCGCCCGCTGTCATTTATGATATTGGCGGAGGGTATGGGGAATACGCATGGTGGCTTTCCTCCCTTGGATATGAGGTCCACTTGTTCGATCTAGCTGAAACGAACATCAAAATGAGCGGGGAATTGGCTGAGGAATACCCCAATGTCCGTTTGAAATCGGCAATGGTATGCGATGCACGCTCGGTTCCCCGCCCGGATAAGAGCGCAGACGCCATTTTGCTTATGGGACCTCTGTACTCCATCACTGAATATGACGAACGGATTCTGGCAGTCAGGGAAAGCTGTCGTCTGTTGAAGGATGATGGGGTGCTGTTTTCCGCGGCCCTGACACCGTACAGCGTCCTGATTCCCCGTATTGCGATATATCATAAGGACAACGCCAAAAAGAAGGACGAACTAGATGACCCCGCTGTGATCAAAATCATAGAACGCGCCTTAACAGATGGATGCTATATCAACCCGGAGAAAAAGACAGCAAGTGGATTGGGCAGTTCACATCTCCATACCGCCAAAGCGTTGAGGGAGGAATTGCGCTGCGGGGGATTTTCGCTATCCACGGTCCATGGAGTGATGGGCGGCGCTTGGCTCGCCCCCAACCTCAACGAGCTGCTGGAAAAGGAAGAAACGAGAAATGTCCTTCTGAAAACAGTCCGTATGCTGGATACTCACGAGGAAATTATCGGCTTGTCGGGACATTTGCTTGCTGTTTCGAGAAAGTAAAAAACGCTTTCCAGATAAACCATGTTTATGCCATGATCTGAAATGAAAGGATATTCGGAAAACATGACAATTATTCCATTTGAGAAAAAATACCGGGATGACCTTATTTTTATGATATTGGAAGCTAAAAACGCATTGGGAGTGATTCCGCGGCTAAATGAGGACCTGCTGGACATCGACAAGAACTATTTGGAAAAAGGGGATATGTTCTGGCTGATGATAGAGGAAGGCAGAGTGATAGGCTCAATAGGATATAATACACTTGATAAAACCGATGAGGTACGGCTCCACCGGTTTTATATCAAATACAACCGAAAGCGGCAGGGAATTGGCTCTAAATTGCTGGAAACGGCTGAATCCTATCTGCGTATGGCAGGAAAAACATCAGTGCTGGTACATTTGGGAGGCGACGCTTATGTTGAATCCCGCTGTTTTTACCCTAAGCATGGATATGTGGAATTTGAACCGGGATATATGAGGAAGTATTTATAGATGTCACATCACAACAGCCTGCCCTGAGGGATATTCCCCGATCCAGGAACAAGGGAAATATCCCTCTTTATAAATATTCAGCAGAGTTGTAAATAAGCTGTCTATATTTAAAATTCTTTCAATGCACGCCCATGAAATATTCCTCTTTACCGTGTCTAACATCTCAGGAAGAACTCCGGCTTCTTCCCATAAATTCCGCCTGGTTAAAAATTCGCCCAGCTTATTCCAAACCGTGTCGCCGATGGCAGCGGAAACAGCAGCGAATACTTCATCTATTTCGTTGTCGTCAATATCGTCGTTTTCTTCCAGTGAGTAACTATGGGGTTCCCATATGGACAGCGTTTGCTGCCCCCAAGTGTCGTATGCCTCGAAAAGGGAAAAGATCATATGGTATTTTTCATTTGGGGTGCCGCTGTTCTTAAACCAGTCAATTTGTGCTAATTCATCTAAAAAATCTGTTATTTCAATCATCTGTTTTTATCTCTAAATCTTCCTTTTTCTCATTTTCTGAAGAAAAGTTTCCTTCAAAGAACCATCTATAAGCACGAGAAGCAATAATTTTTGTCTCCACTAAATCGAAGCCGCCACCGATTACAGCACCTACACCTGGAATACATCTTCCCAAATTTATAATTCCCTTTGTTCCAAATTTAGTAATAAACCTAAATCCAACTTTTTGATTTATTTTAGTCAATATCTTACCGGGAATCTTCTTTATAGCTCCATTTGCAATTTTAATACCAATTTTTATTCCTGCCTGTTTTAGTAAGTTATTAACTGCAACCCCAGCCAAACAACCATAAACAAATGTTTGTGTTTGATCACTATTTAATGGGTATCCTGCCATATATGCAACACAAGCAATCATGCGCATTTGTACATAGATAACACTACTAACATTTGCTGGAATAGTTACAGGCATGGTAATAAATCCTCCAAAGCCTGTTAAAAATCCAGATGTAGTACATTTAACTAAGGTCAGTTTACAAGGGACTACACAGGGTAGGTATCTGACGGGAGGCGTGCCGCCCGTCAGATTTTCCATGTGATGTTCAAGCTGTCGCTTGTGGCGGCAATGGTGGTAATCATCAAATCCACCACCCGCCGC
>CAJUSD010000012.1 GCA_910589145.1 uncultured Oscillospiraceae bacterium | reverse complement strand
AAAGTGATCGTTGGGGGGTATGATGAAGAAGGCCGCAAAGACCCGGCCAAGCTGACATTCATTTACAAGACAGGTTTCCAAAGTCACATGGATGGAACAACCTTTAAGCCGCCGCGCAAGAACAGCAAGACCGCAAAGCAGGCTGCCGGTTTGTGTTCCCATCCTACCGACAAGGCGGAAACGACGTGTTCCCATCATAGTGACGACACATGTGGAGACGGTTGTATTGATTTCACACGTATAAACAGATAAATGATTGTGTGGGGCATATGTTTATTGGAAATCATTTTGAACAAACGCGAAACAATTATTCGCATTAAACAGGCAGTCATACAGCAATCTCAACAATTATATATAATGAGTATCAGATGTAGCCCCATCAACTGTATACAGTATGATGGACGATACACAGAAAGATTTATCTGTTTTAACAGTCAAAAAGTTATGTGATGGATTAGGGATTTTTATATTAGAATTTTCCAACGCGCCTTTGGAACAGGAACTACAGTAAAACAGCAGCAGTGCTGATCCATATTAGGGAAAAGCACTGCTGCTGTTTTATATCTCTGGGCTAAATTCTTTACCGGATAAGTAAAACATCCAATTCTGCTTTACATCAAATATTATGGCGTTCAAATACACGGTTGCCGTCTAACTGATGATCCAGCATAATTTCCGCTTTCCTGCGAACCTGTTCGGCAATATTCCGGCTGAGAACAAAGACATCCTCTTCTTCTGGTTCTGTAACCTGAAGCAATTCTTTTTCGTGGCCTTCTATCAAATCAGCCAAACGATAGGCGTTGTCTATCTCACTTCTGGTGATGTTTTGGTACTGCTCTATGCGGGGATCATTTCGGGTAGGCCATTGGCAGTTCAAAGCGGGAATTGCTTCAAAATCAATACTGTCCGCCAAAGTTTGGAACCTGGAGGCATTTACACAGGTAGTCATCAGGCAGATATATACTTCCAGACGGCGTACAACCATTGAAAGTTTTTCAGAAATTTGCCCCTCAACTTCCCTGCGTATTTCCTCTAACACTGCAATCGCTTTTCGGAAAGAAGACGAAGCTTGGCGGACAGTTTCCGACAACAGGAAAGATGCAGAAAAACCGCGTACACATTCAATATTCTGCATATCCAGCAAATCATTGGCGTGTTTTTCATCCAGTGCCTGGAATTGGAAAGGCCGGTAATATGCCCTTTCCTCTTCGGTCAGTTCTTCCGGGAACAGCACAAAAGGACGGTTAATCCAGCGCTGATGGATGCATCCATACATCAAGATATCCAGCCCGCTGTGTGAAAAATGTTCCTCTCCCTCGTGGATATACTGCCAAGCGTCTACCAACTTTTCCGCATATTCCTTTCCTACCAATTCTGCCGCTGCTTCTGCAGCAAGCTGGAACTGCTGCAGAATGCTGCGAGTAGGAGCAACCAAGGCGCGCTTTAAATAGGCGAGTTTTTCATCCAAATCTGTCTTTGTAATATCCACTACCATGATTTTCTTGCCAGAGGACGCCGCTTTTTCAAGGAAACGTGCTGTACGGAAAATATGGGGGATTCCTTTAATGCTGGGGTGAACGTCCATCTCCCCGGAGATCATTGGCATTTCCCCATTTTTATCCCTGTCGTTAATAATCAGCGAAGGATCGCGCAGCTCATGCCATGCAACGCTGACTTCTGTTTCCTCTGCCTTAAAACCAATCTTTGTACTAAAGTGAATAACAGGGTCAACTCCGCCCTCACGTGCTCCTTGTGCGAAAGTCTCCACAAAACCACAAACCCGTTCGCTCATGGAACGTTCCCGGCAGCTTTCCGGCCCGTTAGGGCCTACATATGTCCCGCTGCTCCAGCAAAGGCCGCCGCCTGCATCATTAGATTTAAAGAGGAAAAAGTCGATTCCAGTCTTAGCGCATAACTCCTTCATAGCGTATTTGTACAGCGCCAATACTTCTGGATTGTCTACACAAGGGCTGTAATAGGGAGCCTTTGCCCGGCGCGGATGATCCAGACGTGTTCCGCGCCAGGAAGGGTGATCCCGGAATACTGCTTCTGGCAGCCAGAATGGTTCGTTGCTAAACAGTGCCCCTTTTAACCCATACTTTTTCAATACTTCACAGCGGGCGCAGAGCAGGGAAAAACATTCGTCGATATAATTGACAGGAAGGTATTTTTCCAGGGCAGGCGGGCAGACCAGCTTAAACAAAGGAGAATGGGCCATCAGCCAGTTGGGATATGGATCAGTTTTATCCTGCTCCCATATCCAGCGGCTGCGGGTCAGGCGGCTTACAATTACATGGGTTGCGCCAATTGATCTGGCACGGACAGCCGCCTGTTCAAATTCCTGCATATCCTTTGGCTCCTGCATCATATAATTGCAGATGATTTTTTCCGGGCGTTTCATTTCTTCCTTCATGGTGCATCCTCCTAAAATGTTATTGCGGGACCGTTCATAAACATAATCCCTAGCTGTCTGTTTCCTTTGCCTTTTTCAGATGCCTGATTCTATATGTCTGGGGTGTTTCCCCTTGACAGGCTTTAAAGATTGCAATAAAATACCGGATACTTTGATATCCTAAATCCCGTGCAATCTCATATACCTTTTTATTGGTAGTAGTGAGGAGTATCTTTGCCTTTTGGGTTTTGCATACCTTTACATAATCTACAAAGGGTATGCCTGTTTCCTTTTTAAAAAGCCTGCTGAAATAGGAAGGGCTGAGATTTACGTATTCTGCAACATCCCCCAAAGAAATATCCTGATAAATATGCACGTCAATGTAGCCCTTGGCCCTTTCCACCATATCATATCCAGCAGCCTCCTCCTGTTCGGCAGGCAGTTGAAAATTGGGATGGTTCCGGTCGTTTTGGATGCTCTGCACAGCCTGCAAAACCGTATTAACAATGACTGAACTCCGAACTGGTTTCACCAGATATGCCTGTACGTTCAATTCAATGGCAGTCTGTGCGTAGGAAAACAATTCAAAAGCGCTGACGATAATAAAGCGGGCGTGTGGAACAATATGCCGCACACTGGAAAGGAAGTCCAGCCCATCTATCCCCGGCATTTTGATATCTGTTATAATGATGTCGGGAATTTTTTTCCTGCATAGTTCTTCTGCCTCTGCACCGTTATAAGCGCATCCAACAACTTCTATTCCATATTGTTTCCAGTCGATTCCATCTCGGATCCCTTCTACTACGATTGGTTCGTCGTCTGCAATCATCAGTTTATACACTTATTTTCCCTCCAATCCAATGCCGGAGGATATTCCATTTTTCGGCGGCGTTTTGGGAAGTCTGATTCGCACAAGAGTACCCTTTCCCACCTCGCTTTCTACTTCCAGCCCGTAAGCCTCTCCGTAAAGTATTTGTATTCTTTGATGTACATTATTTAAAGCAAAGTACCTTCCTGTGTCAGTCTGCGCTTTGGAAAGGGTGCGTCTGATGTCCAGAAGCATATCAGGTTCTATTCCTACCCCATTGTCCTCCACTTCAAAAATTAACCGTTCCCCGGAAAGATATCCCCTTATAATTACAAGCCCCTGACAGGTAAGCGGTTCGACCCCATAATGGATAGCATTTTCCACCAATGGCTGGATTAAATGGCCTAAAATATGAATTTCCATTAGTTCCGGCTGAATTTCTAACTTTGTCTGGAACCGGTCGCCAAACCTCATATGCTGAATTGTAATATAGCTTTCCAGCATATGCGCTTCGTCCTTGATAGAAATAAGCGGCTTTCCATTATTCAGGGACTTTTTAAAGAAATCCGCTACCGCTTCAACCATGTCCTCCAACTTATCATATTTTTTTAGCTGGAGCATCCAATTCATATTATAGAAAATGTTATAGATAAAGTGGGGTTTAACTTGTTCGTGCATTAAATTGAGATTGGCTTCTTTTTGAAGCAGGCTCAAATGGTATATTTCATTAAATTGCTGTTTGATTCTTTGCTGCATAACATGGAAGGAATCAAACAGATAGGAAAACTCATCCTGTATTTTTTCTACCGGTTCCGTCTGACCGCTGCCATGCTCTACATTTTCCATCATCTGCACAAGGGGCTGTATTCGGTTGGAAATATGCCGCATAATCAGAATTTCCCCTGCTAACAGCAAAAGCGCATTAAGCAGAACCAGAAAAAAGGCATAGCGGCTTAAAGAACCTGCATTCCCGGTTAAATGGGAAAGGGGAGTCATCACAACCAGCGTCCAATCAGCATAAGAAATGAAGGAGTATGCCAAAAGTTGTTTTTCCCCATATGCCTTAGCCTGGAAAACCCGTTTATCCTGGGAAAGTTCCACTGCAAAACTTTCACCCTGGTCAGGAAAACAATCCCCCTCTACCCCGTTGGTCAGAAAAACCTCCCCTTTCTGATTTAAAAGCAGGCGGTATCTGCCATCCTCATTTCCCATCAGCTTTAAAAGGGACGATTCCCTTACGCTTATTGCGACCAAGCCGACGGTTTCCCCCTTTCCGCCATAAAGCTTATAAACAGGAAAGGTAAACGTTATATGGCTTTGTGGCCTGAACAGCCAATAATAAAGATTCAGGCGGTAATCCCTGGTAATGGAAAGTCCCTTGGAGTTTTCCATGCTCTGGCGAAGGTACTCTTTTGTACGAGGATCTAAGTGCTCCGTAGGACCGCTGTCACTGGTGAACAATACCCCCTGCCGGTCAATGAAAACGTCAATTGTATCAATAAAATGGTTGCGGTTTGCCATTGATTGAAGCCGTTTATTAAAATCCATAAGCTGAAAGGGGCTGGTATCGAATATGTTCGAGGCATAACGCTGCAAAAAATCGTCATTAAGGAGTTCGTCAAAAATGCTTTGGATGTTGTCCAACTGTGCATCCATATTGCTGCTTACCCTCTGAACATCGTATTCCATTTCCATTCCCACGGTTTGATAAATATCCTGGCGGTTCAGATAGGCAAATACTGCACCGAAAAAGAGCGACAAAAGGACAGCCACTGCTGCAAGAAGCGCCATCAGCCTTTGCAGCCCTGTAGTACAGCGCGGAAAATGTAAAGGAGCCCTGAATTTTAACATAAGCGTTTCCTCCATTCATTCAGGAAAAGGCAATTCTGAAGTTTGAAATCCTTCTATGCTGACAGCCTATCCCAAAATGATCCATGCAGGTTTTGCTTCGACCATTCCGGGGTAGGCTTTCAACTGTCTGCCAAGCACGCTTAATCAAACTGTAAATATATGACCATCTATCTATTTTATCATTTTTACAGTCTATTTTCCAGGGACAGCTATTATATGGATTTATTTCCCATTGAGTTCATCAAGCATTTTGTCGCCCTGGATGCTTTTCCAAAATTTTTCATAATCTGAATAGGCTTCATCAATGGTCTGGGAACCAAGGACAATTTTTGTAGCCATTTCATACAGATTAGAGGTATAAGTAGCGACATTTTCATCATACAGTGTGGATTTTCCCATTGGGATCTTCACAATTGGGCCTACATATTCCGGAGAAAGGGCCTTATTGATGTAATCATTGTTCTTTTTCAAAGTCTCAGGGGTAACGCCTTCAAAACTAAAGGGGAGGGCAGCTACATCAATATTAGGCCAGCCGGCGCTTACATCGCTGACATTGACTGTATAACCAGCAGCAGCGGCATCTTCCCTGGGGGTCAAAACGCCATCCTTAATATCATAATGGACGCCTTCTACACCAGTGGTATACAACATACGGCCTTCTTCTGTAAAGAATAGACAATAAAGAACATCCATAGCAGCATCAGGGTTTTTGCATTTGACAGAAATGCAGGCAGCCTCGTTGCCAGATTCGTTCAGGTTGCCGGAAGTCCCATTAGGGCCAACCAGAGTAAAGCAGGGGATGAAGTCTGTCGCCTTTTCTACTGACTCGGAGGATTGGCAGTAGTTCAGATACCGCCCATAATAATCAACATCAGAAGCGGTTTTACCAGTATAAATTTTTTCGCGCATATTAGAGTTTTCGTTGGTGATAAACTCGGAATCCATCAGGCCCTGGTCGTACAGAGATTTAATAAAGGCAAAAGCGTCTTTCATTTCTTGGGTTTGGATACCATCATAATAAACGCCGTTTGCATCAGTTAAAATACCGCCATATGCACCAAAGGCATTATAAAATATCTGGAAGTTAATGATATGTTTCGGGAAGGAGAAGGGAATGGTTTCTGATTTGTCTACCTTTGACAGCTCGGCAATAAATTCATCGGTAGTCATGGAATCCTTGATGTTCATACTGTATTTGTCAACCATGTCTTTACGGAACCAGAAAATTTTTGTATTGCCCTTTCCCAAAGGAAGCCCATATATATCATCACCAGACTGGTACATGGTAAGATCAGTGGTCTTAGCTGCTGCAAACCTTGCATCATCATTGATATATTTGGTCAGAGGGATTAAATAGCCGCGATTCGCAAACTGCCCTACATAATCCCACGCCTGTTGAGGTATAAATATGTCGGGGTAATCCCCAGAAGCAAGGAGAACGTTCAGCTTTTCCATATAGTCGTTGTGGGTTGGGGCAATCATTTCAATTTTTGTGTTGGTGGATTTTTCTAATTGTTCAGTAAATTTTTGCATATGCCCATCGTCTACACTCACACCCCAGCGAATTTGGCTCATGCACAGGGATAATTCTACAGGTTCTGATGTGGACACAGCAGACGAGGACGGCGGTTGAGCGGAATTGGAAGTACCGGCTGAGGTATTTCCGCCAGAGGAAGGAGTGGGAGTGCTGACAGAATTGCTGGGACTGCTGGAAGAACAGCCCGTTAATGCCGCAGTACAGGCCGCTACAGCCAGTATAGATGCTAAAATCCTTTTCATCATAAGGTTCATTCCTTTCATTACGTGTTTCAGAAAAAACAGTGATATATCAACAGCTGTCCGGCTGCAGATACCAATACAGGTTCTTTATATCAACCCTTAACTGACCCCAGCATCAGGCCGGAAATAAAGTACTTTTGAATAAAGGGATAGAGTGCCAAAATGGGAAGCATGGTAATTACCATTACAGCCATCTTGAAATTGTTGACCTGAACGCTGAAGGTTCCCTCCCCCTCGCTTTGAAAAATTAATTGCCGTAATAAAACCTGGAGGGTGTATTTTTTAGACGAATTTATAAACATAATTACTTCAAAGTAACGGTTCCAGTGTCCTACTGCATAAAATAGGAGAATAGCAGCCAGGATTGGTACAGAGATAGGAAGAACAATGCGGCATAAGATTCCTAACTCGCTGCAGCCATCCAGCCGGGCGGATTCCATAAGGCTTTCCGGCAGGGAGGCGAAAAAGTTGCGCATTAAAATAAGATTATAGGTAGTAATTGCCATTGGGATAATCAGAGCTGCATATGTATCAATCATGCCCATTTGCCGGATAACCATGTAAAAAGGAATAATCCCTCCGTCTACAACCATAGTCAGCAAAACCGCATTCATAAAGAAATTTCGGAATACCAAGTCCTTTTGGGCCAGGGCATACGCCATAGTGGTAGTCAGCACCATGGAAAGTGCGGTTGCAGAAATGGTGACGCCAATGGAACGGAGGAATGCCCCCATATAACCGCTGCTGGAAAATACTGCCTGATAACTGCTCAGGTCAAAACCCTTTGGAATAAAGACAAAGCCTTCCGCAGCAGCAACTTCGTTTGTTGAAAAAGACGTAATAACAACCATCCACATAGGTACAGCTATTGCAAGGCAGACCAAAAGCATAAACAGCACATTCAAAATAAGAAACAGCTTACGGGATTTACTGACTTTCAAAGAGGTTCCTCCTTCCTAAATGATTTCTTCGTCAAGAACCTTTTTGCTGAACAAGTTGCATCCAAGAATCAGCAGTACACTAACAATAGAGGTAAACAGCCCGATAGCGGTAGCATAACCGACATTCCCCCGGTTCAGACCTTCGACATAGGAGAAGGTGCGGAGAACATCGGATACATCCATAACAGCGGAATTATACATAACCAAGATCTGTTCAAACATCTGCATTACACGTGAAAGGGTCAAAAGAAGAACAGTGGCGATTGTATTGCGGATTCCGGGAAGTGTGACATGCCAAGTCCGCGCCCAGTATCCAGCCCCGTCAACTGCTGCCGCATCATAAAGCTGGGTATCAATAGACGAAATGGCAGCAATGTAGATAACCGCTCCATAACCTGCACTTTTCCAGATTTCAGTGCCAACCAGAACGGTTCGGAACCATTTCACAGAAGCCATAAAGTAAATCGGTTCAGAGATAATCCCCATAGAAACCAGTACTTTATTGATAATCCCATCGCTGGGTGCAAGCATCATATTGAACAGGCCGCCGACTACCACCCAGGAAAGAAAATGGGGAATATAAATCACAAACTGGGCGGCCTTTTTAGCAAATTGGTTTTTCAGTTCGTTTAAACTGAGGGCCAGAAGGATGGGGACAGGGAAATAAAACACCAAGTTATAAAAACTAAGGATCAGGGTATTACGAAATGCCCGCCAGAAATTAGGTGATAGGAACAGCCTTTGGAAGTTTGCCAGACCAGTAAAACGGGGCTTTGCTACAGTTCCATAGTTTGTAAAGGCGTTCATAATAAACCGCAGAGGATAATATTTAAAAAGGATAAACCAAATTACACCAGGGATAACCAGCATAAAAATATATTTTTGCTTGGAAAAACGTTTTAAAAAGAGCTGCCATTTGGATTTATAAACTCCCCCTTTGGGCTGGGTTAAAGCTGTTTTACTTGGCAAACCGACCCACCTCTTTCCCTTTTCTTATAAATTTCAGTTATGATGTATTTCAGACGAATTTAAAACTTTATGTTAATATTATATAGGTATTTTCACAAATCACAACGTCATAAACACGTAATTTATGTACTCATTTTTGACTTCTTTACGATACAGTGACTATTTAATGAACAAATCAATTTTATAAAGTGATAGAACCCATACAAATCCAGTTGACAATTCATGAAAAAAGTTGTACCATAAATTCCAAAGCCCAAAGGCGTTGAAGGGAATCAAAGGGACTGTATTTCTGTTACAGAGAGCTGCCAATTTGCTGGAAGGCAGTCGGAAACGTCCTATAACTCATCCCAAAGCCCCTTTCCCGAAAGGCATTCCCCTGTTAAGGAAAGGCGGATTCTCCACCGTTATCAGGAGCCGTATTAAAAAGTACGGGTTAAGGTGGTTCCTGTGCAGACAGGAACAACGGGAGTGGTAACGCGGAAGCAGGTTAATTTTGCCTTCGTCTCTCTGAACAAGAGGGACGAGGGCATTTTTTTACCCTTCCCCATATTAGGGCAATTCAAACTAATATCATAATAAGAGCAGGAGGAAAACGAATGGGAATGACAATGACGCAGAAAATCCTTGCTAAAAAGGCAGGTTTGGAAAAGGTGGAACCTGGCCAGTTAATTAACGCAAAGGTTGACATGGTTCTGGGAAACGACGTTACCACCCCGGTAGCGGTTACAGAGTATGAAAAGGCTGGGTTTGGGCCCGTATTTGACAAGAACAAAGTCTCTATTGTACTGGATCATTTTACCCCTAATAAGGATATTAAAGCCGCCCAACAATGTTTGATTTCCCGCAATTTTGCATGGGATCAGGGGATTGTCAATTTTTTTGATGTAGGAGAAATGGGAATAGAACATGCCCTGCTTCCAGAAAAAGGGCTTATAGCCCCAGGGGAATTATGCGTTGGGGCAGATTCCCATACTTGTACTTATGGTGCATTGGGGGCGTTTTCCACTGGGTTTGGTTCTACAGATATGGCTGCGGCCATGGCCACCGGGGAAATCTGGTTCAAAGTTCCATCTGCGCTTAAATTCAACCTGACAGGCAAACCCGCCCCCTATGTCAGCGGAAAAGACATTATTCTCCATATTATCGGAATGATTGGAGTAGATGGGGCTCTGTATAAGTCCATGGAATTTTTTGGAGATGGGCTGAAATATCTTTCGATGGATGACCGTTTCTCCATGGCGAACATGGCAATAGAAGCAGGCGGAAAAAATGGAATCTTTATAGTGGACGATATTACCCTTGAATATGTAAAAGGCCGTGTAAACCGTCCCTTTGAAGCTGTTGCCCCAGATCCTGACGCGGAATATGACCATGTTTATGACATTGACCTGTCTAAGCTGGAACCTACGGTTGCCTTTCCACATCTCCCGGAAAATACAAAAACCATTTCTCAGGCTGAAGAATGTAATGTTGAAATCAATCAGGTCATTATTGGTTCCTGTACAAATGGGCGTTTGGAGGATTTAAAGGCTGCGGCAGAGATACTGAAAGGCCGCCATGTTGCAAAGACCTGCCGTACAATCATTATTCCTGCCACACAGCAGATTTATTTGGACGCTTTGAAAGCAGGTTATTTGACCACCTTTATTGAAGCTGGCTGCAGTGTATCTACTCCTACCTGCGGCCCCTGCCTGGGCGGGCATATGGGGATTTTGGCAGCAGGAGAAAGGGCGCTGGCTACCACGAACCGGAATTTTGTTGGGAGGATGGGGCATCCGTCTTCTGAAGTTTATCTGTGTTCCCCCGCAGTAGCCGCAGCCTCCGCCATTGCAGGGAAAATTGTTTCTCCAGCCCATGTCTAAACGCCATTTGAGTTCAGTGCAAAAGCAAATTGGCGGGCACAACCTAAGATGAGAACCACCTAAAGCGGATAAAAAAGGTTTCGGGACCAGGGGACTTTCCTAAAAAGTTCCCTGGTCGCGCCCGCAGGCGCGAAACCCCCGGTATATAAGAGTCTTCCCTTGCTGGGCGGCAGCCCGCCTTGTTTGGAAAAAATCTGACTGCGCAGTCTGGGCATATCTAATTTTGGGATAGACTCTAAGAACCTATATTCACAACCGCTGCACGCCGTCTGGCTTGTCTTTTTCCCGCCATACGTCAGTATGGCTGCGGAAAATCTCCTTGTCTGACGGGAAAAATCCTCGTCCATCCAGCATCCCTCAGTTATGAATACAGGTTCTAAAAAGTAAAAACGAGAAAAAAGGAAATAAAAAGCCCATTTGCAAAAGCAAAATGTTTATATGGGGGGATAAGTCCAGTCTCCGTAAAACATTGTAAGGGAAAATAAAAGGGCTTTTTCACCCAGCGAATTCTAATTCGCGGACGCTGCCGCCCAGCTCAGTACAGCATAAAAACCCAAGGGGTTCGACCCTATCGGCAAACACACATTCTATTATCAAAAACAGGAGGTTTTCCAACCTATGAAACATGCAAAAGGGATTGCCCATAAATATGGGGACAATATTGACACAGATGTTATTATTCCAGCTCGGTATCTCAATACCATTGACCATAAGGAACTGGCTTCCCACTGTATGGAGGATATTGATAAGGAATTTATCCATAAAGTGAAGCCGGGAGATATCATGATCGGGGGAAGCAATTTTGGATGCGGCTCCTCCCGTGAACATGCCCCTATTGCGATTAAAGCAAGCGGCATTTCCTGCGTCATCGCCAAAACATACGCCCGTATCTTTTACCGTAATTCTATCAATATAGGCTTTCCCATTCTCGAATGTACCGAAGCAAGCGAACGGATTGAATCCGGCGATGAAATCGAGGTAGACTTTGATACTGGAGTAATCTCCAATCTTACAAAAAACGAAACCTATCAAGCGCAGCCTTTCCCTGATTTTATGAAAAAAATTATTGCTGCAAACGGTTTATTGAATTCCATCAAAAAATAAGGAGTTTTTTCAGTTTCCACAGACTGTTAAAATCATAAAAAGGCTCCGGCTCCCCCAACCTGAATTGGGAGATCCGGGGCCTTTCCGCTTTTCTATATCCTATATGTTATAAGATATAGGCATTATCCGTTATACAAGCAAAGGCTGATTTCCTGCCCCTGCCCTATAAGGCGGACTGCTTATTTGCTGCTGCGGTTCTGGCTCTGGTTCTGGGATTGGTTTTGATTGTTGCGATTCTGGGACTGATTCTGGCGGTTCTGGTTCTGAGACTGGTTATTCTGGTTTTGGTTGTTCTGGTTGTTCATTTTAAAACCTCCTGAAAGGGCCGCATTTTTGCATAAGCCCTCTGAAATCTGGGGGGCTCCTTGTGAGCGCCGCCGATTTTAGTATGTCCGTCTCTTTATCTCTTATTCACTGTCCCTTTCCAAACTCGTCCATTTCTGTAAATAAAATTTGAAATTTTCAAAAACTTATATTTTTTCCCGAAAATCCTCTTGCAAGTTTCAAGTTTCTGTGGTACTCTTTATTCAGAACAAATCTTAATTAGAATGATGTTCTGATTGCATTATTTTGTATAAAATGGGAGGAATTTACAATGAAAAAATTTGTTTGCTCTGTTTGTGGTTATGTTTATGAAGGTGACGCTGCTCCCGCTCAGTGCCCTCAGTGCAAGGCTCCTGCTTCTAAATTTACTGAACAGGCTTCCAATGATATGGCTTGGGCTGCTGAACATGTAGTCGGTGTTGCAGCTGGTGTTGATCCTGCTATCGTGGAGGGTCTCCGTCAGAACTTTAACGGCGAATGCACAGAAGTTGGTATGTATCTGGCTATGGCTAGAGTTGCTTATCGTGAAGGTTATCCTGAAGTTGGCATGTATTATGAAAAGGCCGCCTATGAAGAAGCCGAGCATGCCGCCAAGTTTGCTGAACTGCTGGGAGAAGTTGTTACTGATTCCACTAAGAAAAACCTTGAACTGCGTGTAGCTGCTGAGAACGGCGCTACTTCTGGCAAAGTTGAACTGGCTAAGATGGCGAAGGCTCAGAACCTGGATGCTATTCATGACACAGTTCATGAAATGGCCCGTGATGAAGCCCGGCATGGCAAGGCGTTCAGAGGCTTACTGAACAGATATTTTGGTTAATTAGGTTATTTTAGAGGCATAAAAAGGACAGGCAGAGATGTCTGTCCTTTTTTAACAAGGGAATAGGAGAGGCTCCTTCATGTTACAAACTATTGTAAACGTTAAAATGGGCGATGCCTTAGAGCGGGAATTTGAGTTTGTTTGGAATGAATGAAACAGAGAAAAAATGGTTCAAAGACTCACAAAGAATTGGAAATGACGGAGCATGGCTGATATTATTTTAACAGGAAAGGCTTTTGAAGAATATTTGTATTGGCAGATAGATTTAAGAGGGTGGGCAATGAAATAGTCCATCCTCTTTTTTATTTGTATAATGCAATATTAATATTCTGCCTATCAACAGAGCCAATTTTTATTGAACCCACGTTAAATTATTCTGGAATTTCTTATAATCTCTACATCTACTTGTAAAAACCCTTTGACAAACCGGAAAGACCTTTTATACTGGGTATAGAACTTACTTCCAACCTTTCAGGGAGGCCCCTATCATTATGATTACTATAACTTTAAAAGATATTCCCTTAATATTTGAAGCATCCCCATCTGTTTTTTCCCCCCGCTCAGCAGACAGCGGCACCCTGGCAATGCTGTCCATTACAGAGATTCTTCCAACAGATAAGGTGCTGGATTTGGGATGTGGGTATGGCATTGTGGGAATTTTAGCTGCCAAAATAATCGGAGCGGAAAACGTTGTCATGTGTGATGTTTCCCAGCAGGCAATAGACTGTGCCCGGCAAAACGCTGTCCTCAACCATGTCCCCGATATTGACATCCGACTCAGCGACGGCTTTGAACAAATTCAGGATAAAACGTTTACCTTAATCCTGTCAAACCCTCCCTACCACACAGATTTTTCTGTCCCAAAACACTTTATTGAAGGAAGCTTTCAAAAGCTGGAGCTGGGCGGAAAGCTCATTATGGTGACAAAAAGGCTGGATTGGTATAAGAATAAGCTGATTTCAGTCTTTGGGGGTGTACAGGTTCGTGAAATAGACGGTTACTATGTCTTTATGGCGGAAAAGCGAAGAAATTCCATTAAGAAAAAGCAGAAAGCTCCGCCTAAACTCTCCAAAAAGCTTCAGGCAAAATACAAAAAATAAGTGCCTGATTATAAAAAGGAGGTCTTTATATGCAAAAGGTCATTCGCTCTATGCTGGAGGGAAAAACGGAAAACCATATTCTCCCCTTTTTCTGGCAGCACGGCGAAAGCGAATCCATCCTGCGCGAAATGGTCGCTAAAATCCACGGGGCCCATATTGGGGCTGTCTGCGTGGAATCCCGCCCCCATCCAGACTTTTTAGGGGAGTCCTGGTGGCGGGATATGGACATCATTATGGACGAATGTAAAAAAAGGGATGTGGCTGTGTGGATTCTGGACGACGCCAAATTCCCCACCGGATATGCTGCCGGGCGGGTGGTGCGGGATTTCCCGGAACACCGCAAATGGTTTCTGAAAGAAACCCATATTGACGTAATCGGCCCCGCCAGCGGAACCTCCTTTTTGCTGAAAGTCCCGGCTGGCGATATCCTTTACCGCGTTGTGGCCAGCCCCCGAACTGGTGAGAACGACCATGTATCAGGCAGCTTTATCGACCTTACCGGCTGTATTGCCGACGATCAAATTTATTGGGAAGTCCCAGAGGGCTACTGGCGTATTTTTTACATGACCCTGTCCAGGGTCAGCGGACATTCTGTCCGGCTGGATGAATATCTGAACCCCCTGACAGCTGAGGGAACCCAGGTTTTAATTGACACGGTTTATGAAGCCCATTATCAGCATTACGGCGATGAATTCGGCAAAACCTTCAAGGGCTTTTTCTCCGATGAACCCCAAATGGGCAATGCCTACGGCTATCATGCCTCCATTGGGCGGGTGCCCTATATGTCTATGCCTTGGTGCGATGAGCTGGAAACCATGCTGAAACAATCCCTTGGAGAGGAAATGTCCTCCCTCCTGCCGGGCCTATGGTATGAGATTGGGGAAAACACCTGGAAGGTCCGCTATGCCTATATGGACGCCATGACCCGTTTATACGATAAAAATTTCTGTACCCGCATCGGGGACTGGTGCCGGGCTCACGGGGTGGAATACATAGGCCATGTGATTGAGGAAAACAACTGCCATGGCCGCCTTGGGAATGGGACAGGGCATTATTTCCGCTCCCTGTGGGGACAGGATATGGCGGGGATTGACGTGGTTCTCCATGAAATTATTCCCGGAATCAAGGGCAGCTCCCACGCCTGGACTTCCCGCGACTTTGAAGCCGATGACGAATTTTTCTATTACGGCCTGGCCAAACTCTGTTCTTCCCTGGCCCACATTGACCCCAAAAAGAAGGGCCGCGCCATGTGTGAAATTTTTGGCGCTTACGGCTGGGTGGAAGGGCTCCGCCAGATGAAATGGCTCACTGACTTTATGCTGGTGCGGGGGATCAACTGCTATGTGCCCCATGCCTTTACCCCAAAGGAATTTCCAGATCCCGACTGTCCGCCTCATTTCTACGCACGGGGGAAGAATCCCCAGTATCGGGATTTCTTTCGCCTGATGGACTATATGAACCGGGTTTCTTCCCTGATAAGCGGCGGAACCCATGTGGCGTCTGCGGCGGTGCTTTACCATGCTGAGGGGGAATGGTCCGGCAGCGAATATATGAAATCCCAAACACCGGTTCGTGTTCTGGCAGAGGATCAGATTGACTGTGACATCCTCCCCGTTGATACAATACTCAGCCATACAAAGCTGAATGATAAAAAACAGCTGTCTGTGGGCAATGAAACCTATGGCGCGCTGATTCTGCCCTATATGGAAGCGATTCCCATGTCCTTGGTATCCGCTTTAAGGGAACTGGCAGGACAGGGGCTGCCGGTTTTCTTTGTCAACGGGCTTCCCAAACAGCTGACCGATAAGAGCGCTGACGGAAGCGAAGATATGGAAAGTCTGCTTTCCGGGTGTGAAGTTATCCCCCTGGGGCAGCTTGCGGCAAAGCTGCGCACTCTGGGGATATATGACCTTACTGTTACCTGCTCTGTTCCCGATCTGCGGATTTACCACTACCGCCAAGGGGAGAGCGACCACTACCTGCTGTTTAATGAATCCGTCGTCTATACTCAGGAGACAGAGCTGAAGCTTTGCGACAGCCTCATCCCCCTTCGGTATGATGCTTACGAAAACAAATTGTATTCCATTCCGTTTACCTGCACAAATGAAGAAAACCTTTTGATTCCCGTTAAGCTTGCTCCCTATGAAGGGATGGTCATTACATTGGACGGAGAAAACAAATCCCTTTCTGAAAGCGGGAATATTCCTGCGTGGCGGGATGCCCTTCCGGAATTCCACCCAATTCAGCCCATAGGCGGAAAATGGAGCCTTTCCACAGCCAGTGCAGAGGGCTATCCCAGCTTCACCCCTTACTGCACTCTGGAAGAACTGAAAAACCTCAACACTTCCGGGATGCTTCCCCGCTTTTCCGGTACGATCCGTTATGAAGCTGTTTTTAACGGGGACGCTTTTTCCAGAGGCGGGCCTGTGCAGCTTGATTTGGGTGTGGTTGGAGAAACTGCTCATATCTGGCTCAACGGCGAAGATATGGGGACGTGCATCAGCTTCCCTTATCGGGTTTCTGTTGACGGGAAGGTTCAGAAGGGGGAAAACAGGCTGGTGATTGACGTTACCAACACCCTTGTATACGAGCAGCACGACAGGCTTTCAGTCTTTCAGCCCATTCCAGCCAGCGGGCTGATTGGGCCGGTGGGACTTCGGACTGAATTGTTTTAAGCGGAAAAATAAGGAGGTTCGGCAGTGGAAAAGGGACGGATTATCTTTTTAAACGGCGTCACCAGTTCAGGAAAAACCTCTATTGTTGAAGCCCTTCAGGAGCAGGACGATATTTTCTTTTATGTAGTGGCAAACGATCTGTTTCAGGAGATGGTAGGAGAGAAATTCCTGCGGCAGAATTACTGGAAATATCTCAGTGAAGTAATTGTCATGATGTACCACACAGCCAAGCTGTTCTCGGATATGGGAAAAAACGTCCTGATTGATGGAATACTGGTCGAACGTGAGGAGATTGCTCCTCATTATCAGCAGATGATGGAAATTCTGAAGGACAATCCCCTCGACATTGTAGAAGTGTACTGCCCATTGGAAATTTGCAGGCAAAGAAATCTGATTCGCGGAAACCGGTTTGAAACACAGTCGGAAGAACAGCACAAATGGATGGCAGGGAATATTGACTATCGTATCACCGTTGATACAAGCATCTATAGCTCCGCTGAATGTGCAGAAATGATTCTCAAAGGGTTGTTTCCTTCTGCAAAATAATTTAAAAGGGGCATTTGATGGTCAAACGGGAAGAAATCAGGCGGTAAACTGGTTTTGACGTATTTCTCCCAAATATTGAAAGGAGACGTACAATACTCCAATACTGTACGTCTCCCTTATAATCTATAGATAACAATGAAATAAATTCCTATTTTTTCAACGGGGGGTTCTCAGTTCATCCACCCCCTTGCTGCGGTAGCAAAGGAGGCTGAACAGCGTCCCGCATATGCTGGTACATAGGAACATAACCGCCATACCGCTGCCATTCCCATATCCTACCAGTCGATGGAGAAGCCCCGCAAAGGCAGAACCGGACGCCATAAACGGCTCAAAAACGGAGTCTGCTAAAAAGCCGCCCAGAAGGATGCCGACGGGAATAAAGCTGTACTGTAAAGCATTGCGGACAGCGAAAACCCTTCCCTGCATTTCGGAGGGAATCTTTTGGTATAGGATCACATTTTGTCCCGCGTTGATAAACGGGATGGGGACACTTGCGGCAGCACCGGCCAGCGCCCAGACAAAGCTGTTCTGTCCCAGGGCCATAAGCATATCCCCCATCAGGAAAGAAAAGGCCGCGGAAAAATAGATCAGTTTAACGTTATCTTTGGGCATCTTTCCGGTGGAAACCAGCAGTCCGCCCACAACGCCGCCTACCCCCAAAACTGCGTTGACAATGCCCACCGCGGCGGTGCCGCCGCTTCTGGCAATCAGCATAGGGGAGAGGATATTTTCATAGGTGAGCCGGGAAAGGAAATTGATCGCGCACATGGTGACAACGATTGTCCACAGCCCCCGGTGAACACGCAGAAAGCCAAATCCATCGGCACAGCCCTGTAAAGGGGATATCCGTTTTTTCTGTATCCCGCTCTCCTCCGGCACACAGATGAACAGGAGAAGCACCAGGAACGCAAACAGGAAGCTGCATAGATCCGCCAGAATGACGGCATTGAGTCCCCCAAAGGCATATGCTGCCGAAGCAACAGCCGGGGAAAAGATGGTAATCAGGTTGTTGGAAAAGGAATTCATGCCGCTGACCTGGCTTAGGCGCTCCTTGGGAACCATCCTGCCGATGGCTACGGACATAGCAGGGTTCTGAACGGAATTCATAAACCCGATGACAAGGTTTACCACATAAATCTGCCAGATATCCAAAACCCCCGCAATGCCGGAAAGAAAGACAGCAAAGGAACCTGCGGCGGCAATGGCGTCAGAAACCAGCATGATGGATTTCTTTCTGTGGGAATCCACAAACGCCCCGGCGAACAGGCTTACCAGAATGTAGGGCAGATACCGGCAGAAGGACATCAGGGAAACCGACATGGCGGAACCGGTCTTCTCGTATGCCCACAGGATCAGGGCAAAGCTGGTCATGGAGCTGCCCAGCTGGGAAACCGACTGGCTCAGCCAGAAGGCGATATACCTTTTAAAGCTTGGTTGTTTCATTGAATTTTCTCCCTTTTATAGATTTTAGAAATCTCTATAAAAGTACAAAATCCAATGGGGACGAATACGGAAAAAGCGCGGCCTTGCTGTTACCGGCGTTTTCCGAAATGCCCTCTGTACAGGATTCGTCCCATCACTGGACCTTGTACAGAGGGGAGATGCCTTCGTTAATCATCAAAACTCCAAATATTTTCATATGGAACCTTACCTCCCTGGGGAATCATTGATCCGCTGCGGAGTATCAGCGAATCTGCCTTAATTATAATTAAACCGAATTGCTGTGTCAAGCGATTCCCCCACTTTCACGGGAAAATCAATTTAGTGGAGACTTTGCGGCTGATATTGACAAACACCCCACCGGGGTGTTTGTCAGGGAAGGCGGAGAAAAAGGAGGGCTTCTTCTTTCTTTTTCTATCACAAAAAAGAAAGAAGGAAAGAAAAATGCTCTTGCCAAAAGGAATTTCGCGCCTTGCGGGTTCAGTTCAGCAAAGCTGAACTGGCGGCCGGTGGCTCTGAGCAGCTCCGCTGCTCAACCTTGGATCCCTGCCGCTTTCGGGAAAGCGGCCAAAGCTTTTGATACGGGTTTGGTTTGTGGCTGTCTTGGCTTTGTGCCTGCGCCGAGGGGGGGGCTGCTTCTTTTTTGCAATGAATCTGTAAATTGATTTCTGTGCCATTTTGAAAAACCGGCGCAGATGTGGTAAAATAAATTTATGGTTAAAACCGCCGTCTGTGCTGCTTTAAAAATATAAAAGGTCTCATTCAATTTAAGGAGGTCATATTATGCAATACTACACCACCCTGGATTACTTTTCCCGCCTTTACGACAAGGTCGGCCGTCAGCACGGCGTTGATGTGTCCAGCAAAGAAGCCTACGAAGCCTGGAAGCTGGACATGAACCGCCGCCTGCGGGATACTGTCGGTCTGGATTTGTGCGAACCCGCCCCCGCCAATCCCAGGCTGCTGGATGTGAAAGAATTTGAGAATTACACCCGCGAGCACTGGATCATTCAAACAGAACCCCTTGTGGAGATGCCCTTTTTTCTGTTAAAACCCAAGGGGCAGCACAATGGGGGGCTTATCATGAATCCCCATGGTCACGGCGGCGGCAAGGAAAACAACGTTGCGGATCCGGAAAATCCCTGGGTTCAGGAGATGCAGAAAAAATTCGGGAAGAAGGTTTCCTTTGCGGAGGAACTGGCAGCTGCCGGATATTATGTAGCCTGCCCTGACGCAAGGGGTGCAGGTGAACGCCGGGAGAAATGGGAGCAGGGGGACGAAGCGGAAAAATGGCGCTCCAACTCCCATAGGGAAATCAACCAGATGGCAGTGGGCTTTGGCATGTCCATGATCGGTATGATGGTCTGGGATTTGATGCGGCTGCTGGATTACCTTTTGGAAACTTACCCTGAGATCAACCGTGACAGTGTGGGCTGTGCGGGGATGTCAGGCGGCGGCCAGCAGACAATTTACTTTTCCGCAATGGATGAGAGAATTAAATGCGCAGTGACAAGCGGGTATTTCTATGGCTTTAAGGAATCGCTGGTACGGCTGCCGGGGAATTGCTCCTGCAACTTTGCCCCCAACCTGTGGAAGCTGTTGGATATGGGGGATTTGGGCGCAATGATTGCCCCCCGGCCTCTGTTTGTGGAAAGCGGCAGGCAGGATCATTTGGAGGGGGAGCCAGGATTGGATAACGTCTATCCGCAGGTTGAAATTGCCAGAAGCGCGTATACACTTTTGGGGGCGCCGGATAGAATTGTCCATTCTATCCATGAGGGCGGCCATCAGTGGGTTGGAAAAGGGGTAATCCCCTTCTTTGATAAATATCTTTTGAAATAAGGCTATGTGCAGCAAAGCTATGTGCAAAAGCTGCACCCCTCAAAAGCCCATGGTCCCCAGTTCAGCTTTGCTGAACTGGGGGTCTTGCTGAACTCAGCCCGTTAGAGTATGATAAACCCCATAGTTTTCTCTTTTAGCCATCCAGCAAACTTTCAGTTTGCTGGATGGCTAAAACGGGAAATTTTTTCATTGAATCCATGTTATTTTATAAAGGGGAAATATATGCAGATAAGACGTTTGTTCCAAATAATATACTATTTGATGGATCGAAAAAAAATAACAGCCAGTGAATTGGCAGAGCGGTTGGAGGTTTCCGCTCGAACGATATATAGGGATATTGAGGTTCTCTCCCAGGCAGGAATCCCTGTCTTTGCCGCCAAAGGGAAGGGAGGCGGAATTTGTTTATCTGAGGGATTTGTACTAAATAAGTCCCTTTTAACCGGTGAAGACCAAAAAGAAATATTAGCTTCCCTGCAAGGATTAAGTGCAATTGGATTTAGCGAAGGCCCGGAAAAAGCCCTGCAAAAGCTCTCTGCCTTTTTCGGCAGTATAGAACCTGCTTGGCTGAAAATAGATTTATCCGATTGGGGAAACCGCCATCAGCGGGATTATGAGCTGATAAAAGAATCTATTGTACACCATAAGGTGATAGCTTTTGATTATTATGGAACAAACGGCTGCTTGACTTCCCGCAAGGTGGAGCCGCTTCAACTTTGGTTTAAAAGCAGTGCGTGGTATCTTAAAGCCTATTGTCAGCAGCGGAACGCTATAAGAACCTTTAAAATGTCCCGAATAAAGCGGCTGCAGGTTTTAGAGGAAGTATTTACCCCGAAGCCTCCCAGAGAGGAAAAGGAACATCTGTCTCCAGTATCTGTTAAACATTTTACCATGTGGGTTGATGCAAGCCAGGCATACCGTGTATATGACAATGCTGAGGAAGAAGAAATTACACGTTTAGAGGATGGCAGTTTTATTATAGAAGCAGTATATCCAGTTGATGATTGGTTTTATGGGTCTATTTTGTCTTATGGAGTGCATGGTAAAGTTCTTGACCCGCCGGAATTAAGAGATAAAATAGAGGAAATGCTTCAAAAAATGTTGGAGAATTATAAAAACAAGGTATAAAATATGACACACAGTTGGCAGATTACTTGTGGTAATATGATGATGTCAAAAACCAAAAAGTCCCAGACGGGCAATGAAAGGAATGTAATACTATGAATCACTCAATGACAACTAAAATCTGCCAAAGCTGTGCAATGCCTTTAACCGATAAGAAAATGTTTGGAACCAACCAGGATGGAAGTAAAAATGAGGACTACTGCATTTACTGCTACAAGGACGGGGCCTTTTTGGGGAATTCTACAATGGAGCAAATGATTGATTTTTGTGCTCCTATTTGTGTAAAAGAAGGCGTATACCCCGATATGGAAGCCGCTAAAGCCGACATGATGAAATATTTCCCCAAGCTGAAACGTTGGGCGAAATAAGGGGGAAAGGACTGTGTAAGGGGAACTTTTGCCCAAAGGTGGGCAGAGATGGCGTTTGGTGGTCTATGGAACGATATCAATGCCCCCGGTTTATCACTCCAGACGAAAATAACTGTGTGATTTTGGGCTACTGCTTTTTTGTGCAGAAGTGAAGTTAATGGGTATATCATCATTTTGGGAAACGATCTAATTTAGGTTAGGTCGTTTCCTATTATTTTTGGATTAGAGACACCTTCTTAATTTTATTGTTTCCGGTTTTAGGTACGCCATCGTGGCATACCGTTGGTTTGCCACGATGGCTGCAAGAGAAAACCTTTAGCTTCGTCAAACTCTGCGGAGTTTGACACAGAGGAAGAAAGCCCGCCTAATGGGGCTGCCCGCCCTAAGCTGGTACCAATCCCAATCTCATCCCACCCTCGAAGCAATTCCAGTGGGCTTTTGATTTTAAATACTGACGAAACGGTTAGTTATCAGATTCTTAGGTAAGGTTTAATCTATCTTTCAGCAAGCTGGGGTATTTCGCGCCTGCAGGCGCGACCAAAGGAACTTCTTCACGAATCAGAGATTCGTCGGAAAGTTCCTCTGGACTCTTCAAACCTTTTTAAATTGGTTTAAACTATTACTTTCAAAAATTCCATATTTTTATCACAAACTATTGAAAAAATACCAAAGAAAGGGTAAAATATTAATTCATGGGCGGGTTTGCCAAAAGGCCTGATCCCCAAAAAAAGAATGGAGTGAGAACATGGAAGAAAAAATGAGCAACTTTTTAACAGAAATCGTTGAATCCGATCTCGCGGAGGGGAAGGTCCAGCAAATCCATACCAGATTCCCGCCGGAGCCTAACGGTTATCTGCACATTGGGAGCGCAAAAGCCATATATATCAACTGGAGTATCGCCAATGCCTACGGCGGTAAATTCAATCTTCGCTTTGATGATACTAACCCAGTCCGGGAGGGTGAGGAATTTGTCCGTTCCATTGAGGAAGATTTACGCTGGTTGGGAGCAGTTCCCGATGGAGGAATCTATTATGGTTCCGATTATTTTGAAAAGTGTTATGAATACGCAGAAAAGCTGATTAAAGAAGGAAAAGCCTATGTCTGCGACCTGACAGCGGACCAGATGCGGGAATACCGCGGAACCCTGACCGAACCGGGAAAGGAAAGCCCGTGGCGCAACCGTACCCCAGAGGAAAACCTGGATTTGTTCCGCCGGATGCGGGCAGGGGAATTCCCCGATGGAAGCCGGACCCTGCGGGCAAAAATTGATATGGCCTCGCCAAATATGAATATGCGCGATCCTGCAATTTATCGGATTGTACGTGCAGAGCATCACCGCCAGGGGAACAAGTGGTGTATTTATCCCCTTTATGACTATGCCCATCCAATTCAGGATGCAATTGAAGGAATTACTCATTCCATGTGTTCCCTGGAATTTGAAAACCACCGCCCTCTGTATGATTGGGTGGTAAATAATATTGGATTTGAAAAGAAACCCCATCAGTATGAATTTGCCCGCCTGAATGTCACCAATACCGTTATGAGCAAGCGCTACCTGCGGGAATTGGTTGAAACAGAGTTGGTAGACGGCTGGGACGATCCCCGTATGCCGACCCTGTGCGGCTTGCGCCGCAGGGGGTATACTCCAACCTCAATTTTTGAATTTGTACGCAAAGCAGGGGTAGCGAAAACCTATAGTATTGTAGACAGCCGCCTGTTAGAATATTGTATCAGAACTGAACTTGGCCCAACAGTTCAGCGGCGTATGGCAGTTACAGACCCATTAAAGGTTGTTATCACCAATTATCCTGCTGGTCAGACCGAATATTTTGAAGTAGGGAATAATCCCGAGGATCCATCTGCTGGAACGCGGAAAGTTGCATTTACGCGGGAGGTTTGGATTGAAAAGGGCGATTTTGCCCAGGTCCCGCCGCCTAAATTCCAGAGATTGAAACCCGGCGGAGAAGTCCGCCTGATGGGTGCATATCTTATTCGGTGTGATGAAATAATTACCGATGAAAACGGCGGGCCTGTGGAACTGCATTGTACCTGCGACCTGGAAACCAAAAACGGTATGCCGGCAGATGGCAGAAAGGTACGCGGAACCATTCACTGGGTATCCGCTGCCCATGCTGTAGATGCAGAAGTCAGGCTTTATGAAAACCTGTTTACTTTGGAGGATGTTTCAGATATTCCAGAAGGAAAGACCTATAAGGATTTCCTCAACCCTAACTCCCTTACTTGTCTGAAAAATGCCAAACTGGAAGAATCTTTAAAGGACGTCCCCCCTGGGGAGAGGTTCCAGTTCGTACGGATGGGATATTTCTGTGCAGACAGCAGACACCCCGGCGTGTTTAACCGAATTGTCACTTTAAAGGATAGTTTTGCTAAAACCCTTGAAAAGAAGTAACCTTTATATCTAATGTAAGTTTGGTAAGGCTAAGTTGCGGGGAAAACCTCAAACAAGTACAACCTAAAGCCAATTAAAAAGGTTTCGGGTCCAGGGTGCTTTCCTGAAAAGCACCCTGGTCGCGCCTGCGGGCGCGAAATACCCCAGCTTGCTTAAAAACAGCACCAGTAAAACGAAAGAGGTAGATACTTAAAGGTATAAAAAATCCCGCCATCTTCTTTTGTGGGAGCAGAGGGCAAAGAGTTTAAAATAGCTTCCGGGGAGAAATATGACGGGATTTCCAGCTAAAGGCCATCGCTTGCAGCCAGCGGAACAGCCAACGGCTGCTGAGATGGCGTCCCTAAAACCGTAAACCTTAAAATTTAAGAAAGGGCTCATCGAGCTCACATCATATCTAAAAATGGCTGGCGGGAATACCGTCAGCCATTTTTAATGCCTATTGGATATGAAACATTATGTCCGAAGAACAACGCCAATATCATTTAAAGCCTTCAGGGACTTGTTCATTGCAGAATCCGCATCCTGGTCAGTCAGGGTATGGTCTGAACTGCGCAGTGTTACAGTATATGCAACGCTTTTTTTACCTTCCTTAATCTGTGAACCGCGGTATACATCAAACAATTCTACTTTCTCCAAATGGTTCCCGCAGCCTTTACGGATACACTTTTCAATTTCAATGACAGGAAGTTCCTCGTCACACAATAGGGCTAAATCGCGGGTGATTGCTGGGAATTTCGGGAGCGGGCGGTACTGCCTGTCTGCTGCACGGTGTGCAAACATGGGGGTCATTTCCAGGACAGCAAGATAAACTTCCGCTTCAATGCCATAATTTTCGGCAACCTTGGGATGAGCCTGTGCAATTACCCCAATATCCTCCCCGTCTATGGAAAGAACCCCGCAGCGTCCTGGATGATATGTGGAAAGGTTCTTTTCCGGGCGGATTTCCCAGCCGGTAATATTCAGCGCGTCAAGAAGCGTTTCCACAATCCCTTTCAGGCGGTAAAAGTCCACCTTGTTCCCATACATACCAATCGTAACAGCCTGTTTTTCTATTGGGAGTTCCCCGTCGGTGGTGGGGATATATTCATTGGCAACTTCATACATCCAGGCGGATTCATTGCGGTTGTTGAAGTTGCGGGAAAGTACTTCTAATACTGATGGGATTGTAGTAGTGCGCATTACGCTGGTATCCTCTCCAAGAGGGTTGGTAATGGTAACAGAACGGCGGAGGGGGCTGTCAACAGGAAGACGTATTTTGTCATAATACTTTGGGCTGATAAAGGAATACGTGGAAATCTCGCTTAACCCCTGGGCAAGCAGAACCGTATTAACCCTTTTTTCAAAGGCTTGGTAAGGGGTGATTTTAGCTTCAGCCGCCCCGTGCAGTTTAGTTGTTGGGATGTTGTTATATCCATAGATGCGGGCGATTTCCTCTGCAACGTCGGCGCGGTACTGGATATCCCCCCGGAAGGAAGGGGCAATAACATCGCTGCCGTCTATAGTAAATTCCAGGTTTTTTAAGATTTCCTTCATCTGGTCAGCAGAAATATCAATTCCAAGGAAACGGTTGATTTTATCGCTGTCCAGAGGGAGGCGGATTTGCTGCCGGTTGTCATTATTGCAGTCAATCACACCGTCTACAACCTCGCCTGCACCCAACATTTCCACAAGTTCGCAGGCCCTTTCCAAAGCCAGGGAGCAGGTGTTGGGATCAAGCCCCTTTTCATAGCGGGAAGAAGCTTCTGTACGCATCCCCAGCTTTTTGGATGTTACCCTTACAGATGTTCCCTGGAAGCAGGCAGACTCAAACACAACAGCAGAAGTTCCATCATGGATACCGCTGTATTCCCCGCCCATTACGCCTGCAACAGCAGTTGGTTTTTCACCGTCGGCAATTACCAGCATATCGGCGGACAGCTTCCGTTCCGCTCCATCCAAAGTAGTGATAGTCTCTCCTTCGGCGGCATTGCGTATTTGGATATGGTTATCCTTTACATACCGTAAATCAAAGGCGTGCATAGGCTGGCCGTATTCCAGCATTACATAGTTTGTAATATCCACCAGATTGTTAATAGGACGAACCCCGCTGGCGCGAAGCCTTTCGCGCATCCATCTGGGGGATGGGCCAATTTTAACGTTCTTTACTACCCGCGCCATATACCTTTGGCAAATATCTGAATTGCTTACTGTGACTTTCAAATAATTCTCAATAGAATCGCCGGAACCTTTTACTTGGGGATGGGGCTGTTTCAGGGGAGTTCCAAAGGTTGCTGAAGCTTCCCGCGCCAACCCCATAACAGATAAACAGTCAGGGCGGTTAGAAGTAATTTCAAACTCTACACAGGTATCGTTTAACCCAATCGCTTCATGGATATCCTGTCCAGGGAAAAGCCCATCTTCTTCCAATAGGAAAATACCATCTTCAATAGCATAGGGAAAGTCATTGACAGTCAAACCAAGCTCTTTGAGGGAACACAGCATGCCGTTGCTGGCAACTCCCCTCAGTTTACCCTTTTTAATTTCCACACCACCGGGAAGGGTTGATTTATGTTTGGCAGCAGGAACCCAGGAACCAACCGTTACATTCTGCGCTCCAGTTACAATCTGCAAAGGCTCTGCCTCTCCAACGTCAACCATACAAATAAACATATGATCCGAGTCAGGATGACGTTCCATAGCAGTAACTTTTCCGACTACAACATTCTTTATTTCACTGCCTTCTATTTCAAAACCTTCTACCTTGGAACCGGTCATGGTCATTGCCTCGGTAAACTCCCGAATGGGCATTTTGGGATCCAAATCAACAAATTCCGAAAGCCATCTCATAGATAAAATCATTGAAGTATACCTCCTTTTATATCAATTTAAAACTGCTGTAAAAATCTCATATCATTATCAAGCAACAAACGGATATCGTCAATATTAAAGCGGCGCATGGCGAGCCTGTCCAACCCTACCCCGAAAGCAAACCCGCTGTATACCTCTGGATCAATACCGCAGTTCTGAAGTACCCAAGGATGAACCATCCCCGCGCCCAGTAGTTCAATCCAGCCTTCCCCTTTGCATAGGCGGCAGCCTTCCCCATGGCAATGGAAGCACATTACATCCACTTCTGCAGAAGGTTCTGTAAATGGGAAATGGTGAGGGCGCAGCCGGATTTGGGCGTCTTCCCCATAAAGGCGTTTTACCATAGTTTCAAGGGTGCCTTTTAGGTCAGCCATAGTAACGCCTTTATCTACAACCAGCCCTTCAACCTGATGGAACAGCGGTGAATGAGTTGCGTCCAATGCATCCGAACGATAGACCCGTCCAGGGGAAATGACCCGGATTGGAGGTTTCTGGTTTTCCATTACACGCACTTGAACTGAAGAAGTTTGAGTACGCAAAACGATATCATCTGAAATATAAAACGTATCCTGGGTATCGCGGGCAGGGTGGTCTTTGGGAAGGTTTAAAGCCTCAAAGTTATAATAATCTTTTTCTACTTCCGGGCCAGTGACTACTGAAAAGCCCATCCCCAAAAAGATATCCTTTACTTCATCCAATACAATAGACAAAGGATGTTTATAACCCATAGGGGCGGTTTTGCCTGGAATAGTTACATCAATTGTTTCTGCTGCAAGTTTTGCATCCTGAAGCTGGGACTTTATCTTTTCTGAGGTGTTTTCCAGAAAATGTTCCAGATCTGAACGGACTTCATTGGCTAATTGGCCAATGACAGGGCGGTCTTCTGCTGATAATTTGCCCATTTGCTTAAGAATTGCGGTCAATTCCCCTTTTTTACCTAGATATTTGACACGGATATTGTCCAGCTCTTTTAAATCCTTGACGCTTTCCAACTGCTGACGAACGACTGAACGAATGGACTCTAACGCTTCTTTCATACGTGATTCCTCCATATACGTTTTCTTTTTTCCTTGACGGAGAGCTTCGATGTATTATGGGGTATATGGATAAATAAAAAAGCTCCCGTCCCCACATTGGGACGAAAGCCGCTGCTTCCGCTATACCACCCTTTTTGTGCATCAAAAGAGAGCCAACACTCCCCGCAGCAATAACGGCGCGTCACCGTTTCTGCCTACCCAGCTGATGCCTTCAGCAGAACCGCTCAGGAGTGAACTTCGGAAGCTGTCCGCAATAGGTATACTTTCAGCTGTGGAAATCCACTGTATACCCTCTCTGAAATGTAAACGCTGCTTCTTACTCTCTCCATCATCGCGTTTATAGTGTAGATTGTAGCACAATGATGGAGAGATTGCAAGTATATATTTTAAAATAACTTGAGTTCGAAAAAGCTAATATGCGGGGGAACTGCCTCAGACGGGTACCAGTTAAGGCGGATTAAAAAGGTTTGGTGATACTCAACTTAGGTTTATGCCCATAACATTATGTTTTTCAGTTACCGGTGCAAAATCAACCTGAATTTTTGCTTTGGAAGCAAGTGTTTCATCCTGCTGCATTGTGTACCTTCCAGTAATATCAAAATAAACCTTACATCTTCTCTGTTCCCTGAAATCGCTGAGAAACTGGCTCCTATTAGTATACGGTTCTGTCTGCATCTCCTCAATTGCCAAGGAAACCGCGCCGTCATTATTTTTCCCCCAGATATCAAACCTTGAAATATTCTTTCCGCCAAACCCAGAAAATGGCTGTCCAAGCCCAATAGAGGAAAAGTCGTCATTTTTCCGTGCATATTGTGCAAGAGGATTCCCGTAAGGGTCTTGATACCTACAGGAAACCATACAGAGCTTTGCCTGGCTGATTTCAACCTGTTGTAAAGCTTTCCATCGGTTTTCATTTATAAAGGTTCTCTCAGCAGCATTCCAAACCTGAGCTTTCCAGCGCAGGAAAAGGGAAGTATCCAAATCCCCAGAGCGGTTTAAAAGGGATTGGCTAAAAATTCTAACCTCCCGCCCTGTGAGGAAAAAGTCTGCACCGTCAATAGAAAGAGGTCTGCCGTCTAAAAAGAGGGAAAACTTCTGGTTCGTTTCGTTCCCATGATACCCGCCTATAAAGTCTGGAGCATCCATCTCAAGTACAGCACCCTCCCATTCAGTCTGGGTGTCAAGGGAAAACAGTACATTGTCCTGCTGGTTTACAAAATCGGTGGTTAGTATACGCCATTGGTGCATATTGATTGTGTCGGAATCCACCCGGCGGTAAGCATACCGGAGGAAAACCCCGTTTTTCGAGCAGGGCAGGTAAATATAGAAATCCTGGCCGTTTTTCCGAACCCTCAGGGATTGGGCATCCAATACAGCGTTAAACATACTGTCTACTTGACTGCGGTTGTAAACGTCAATGCCATTAGGCGTATACCGAACAGCGCTGTATATTTCATTTTCCTCTGGAAGAACAGCTTTGTCCGATGCAATAACTTTTAAGTAAACCTCGCTGTCCTCCAGATGGTCAGTGGCGGGATTTGTAACGGAGACATAAAGGTATCGGTCATTAGGGCCAGTAGTACGGACCGTCTGGTAAGCATCTGTCCCCATAGATATATTTATACCGCCATCAATGGTATCTCCTGCTGAAAGCAGCCTGGGGGATGACCCCACCTTCAGGGTAGTGTGAATGTTGACAGTAATAGAATAGGATGTGTTTGGCCGGATTTCCAAAATAGCCAGTTTGCCGTTTTCGTTTTGGGAAAGCGCCAGTTTGCCGGTTGTCCCAGTCATATAAATACGCAGATAGTCCCCATTAAAAAGGTTTTTGGAAGGGTCTATTGCTCCGCGGGTTTTACGGAAAAAGGTCGTTTTTTCGGGAGTAACAGCCTTATCTGCCAGATTTTCCGCTAAAACGGCGTCTTTACCCACAACGGCAGTATTTCCACTGCTTAGAATTTCCCTTACTTCCTGGGATAACATCCCGTAGCTAATAGAACCTGCTGCATTTTTATCCAGCTTGTCTTCACTTAAGAGTGTGAGCTGTTTGCGGACTGCTTCACCCGCAGCACCGTAGCGCGTCCCGTCTGTTCCAAGACGTAGATCAGCTAGTTCGGAAAGATTTGGTACAGGGGAAGCTGTCAAAGCTTGGTCAATTCGGGAATTTGCCATTTTTGCCAAGTCCTCCGCTTGTAACAGAACAGTTTGGGCTTCTGCAGTAACCTCCTGAAGCCGGGCAATAATCTGTTGGTAAATGTCGGGAAGCGGTTCTGGCGGCTGCTGTCCAGCCCAGCTCCCAGGCCTTACATCCAATCGGACAAAATTTGTTGACAGCCGAATTGCTTTCCCTCCAATCCCAAAAACACCAATGTAGATTGCCCCCGGTTCTGCCAACAGTCCCGCCGGAATAGTGAAATTGTCCGAATGGCCCAAAAGAAAATGCTGTGTTTTAGGTTCCCCGCTCTGGCTCCAGGTAATAACAGCAGTCTTTGACAGGCTGTTCCACGCCTTTCCAAAAAAGGAAAATTGTATCTGCCAATAACCAGCAGTTCCTTCTGTAAGGAATCCTCCCTGTTTTAGAGATAATTGTCCCCCTTCTGCTTCCAAATAAATGGTTCCTTCTATTGACATTGTGCAGCTCCTTTCATAATAAACGTTTGTTCTTATTTTATCACATAATTTGAGAATGTCAATAGATAAAATCTCTAATCGAGAATTAATTGACCTAAAAAATTTTCAACCATTAAATGAATACAAAGGTATTGTGCATTTTGTGCTCTGTATGCTATAATTAAAAGAACGGTTATTCTATAAGAGGGGATAGAGAAAATGGATGAAAAGGTAAGATGCAGTTGGTGTGAAAGAGAAGAAATTTATCGAAAATACCACGATGAAGAATGGGGCGTACCAGAACACAACGATCAAAAGTTATATGAACACCTTATGATGGAGAATATGCAGTGCGGCCTAAATTGGCTGATGATGTTAAAGAAACGGGATATTTTCCGAAAATGTTTTGATGGATTTGACTATAAGAAAATAGCTGAATATGGGCAGGAAAGAATAGAAAAAATTCTGGAAACTGAAGGTATGATACGTTCCCGCCGAAAAGTAGAGGCTGTTATTAATAACGCACAGCGGTATATAGGGATTATAGAAAAATTTGGAAGCTTCAACGAATATCTCTGGAGATATACTGACGGACGGACAATCATTTATTGCAGCCATATGGCAGGGGAAGGCTGCGCCAAAAACAGCTTATCGGAGGAAATCAGCCGGGATTTAAAGTCCCGTGGGTTCCAATTTGTAGGCCCTGTAACAATCTATTCTCATTTACAGGCATGCGGATTAATAAACGACCATGTCCTGCAATGCTGGAGGTTTGATGAGATCAACAAGCTGGCAGATATCAAATATTGCCATTAATATAACGTGAGTTCGATAAAGAAAATTGCGGGAGTAACCTAAGATAAGTACAGACTGGGGCGAATTAAAAAGGTTTGAAGAGTCCAGAGGAACTTTCCGACGAATCAGAGATTCGTCGGAAAGTTCCTCTGGTCGCCCTCCGCAGAGGGCGAAATACCCCAGCCTGCTAAAAACCAGCATAAACTATACCTAAGAGGCAGATATCTAAAATCTTGAAATAATCCCGCCATTTTCTTTAGTGGGAGCAGCAGGCGGCAGGTTTGGCTCTGTCTCCGTGGGAGAATATATGGCGGGATTTTTCCCGAACTCACATTAATATAAGCTGCCACACAAAAACACAGAGGAGACAAAATGTTGCCTCCTCTGTGTTTTTTCAATTTCAGCCTAACATATTATGCATCTCGGAATAAATCCCAGTTTTTACGCATATAATTTACGCCGGAATAAAGGGTTAAATAGACTACGGCAGCAGTAAGCGCCCATTGGGTTCCATTAAACAGGACAACATAAAAATCAGGTATCGCAAAAGATTCTAACAGCCATTTTGTTAACAACATAAAGCAAATCCAGATCATCTGGCTGACTGTTTTAAACTTTCCCCATTTATCAGCGGCGAGGACAGTTCCTTTTCCGGCGGCAATCAGCCGGATAGATGTTACCAGAAATTCCCGCGCTAAAATCACTATCACCACTACGGCAGGAGTCCATCTTAATTCCACAAAAGCCACCATAGCAGACATAACTAAAAGTTTATCTGCCAGCGGATCCATTAGTTTCCCAAAATCAGTAATCAGTCCATATTTTCTGGCAATTTTCCCATCCAGTAAGTCGGTAAAAGAGGCGGCCGCAAAAACAGCCAAAGCCCAAAGATAATGAAAAGGAATAGAAATAAACATAAATACCAGGAAAAGGGGAATCAAAGCCATGCGGAGCATGGTAAGTTTATTCGGCAGGTTCATAAAAGACCGCCTCCTTATTCAACGATAGACCCCAAGAGATCGTAATCAATCATATCCTGAACCTTTACGGAAACAAAACTTCCAGCCCGAACAGGTTTAGGGCTTGTAAAGAAAATTTTTGTATCTATATCGGGGGCGTCCATACAGCTTCTTCCAAAGTAGCTGGAGGCATAGCGGTCATAACCTTCCACTAAAACCGATAAAGTTTTCCCTAACATGTCCTCGTTTTTCAGCTGCATAATGCCATATTGGATGTCCATCAACGCATCAACACGGTTTTGCTTTACCTTTTCGTCAATCTGCCCTTCCATTTCTCCGGCTTTGGTTCCTTCCTCCTGTGAATATGCAAAACAACCCAGCCTTTCAAATTTGGCTTCAGATACAAAATGGCACAGAGTTTCAAAATCTTCCTCAGTTTCACCTGGGAACCCTGCAATCAGAGTAGTGCGCAGAGTAATCCCCGGAACCTTTTCGCGGATTTTATGAATCAAGCCCAGATACTCCTCACCGCTTCCATGACGATTCATGCGCCGCAAAAGTTCTTTGCTGGCGTGCTGCAAAGGAATATCCATATATTTTACAATTTTAGGCTCTCTTGCCATTGTGTCCAAAAGCGCGTCATCAATACGTTCAGGATAACAGTACAGCACGCGGATCCATTCCAGCCCTTCAATACCGCATAATTTTTCCAGAAGTTCCGGGAGCATTTGTTTTCCATATAAATCCACCCCGTATTTTGTGGTATCCTGTGCCACAAGGTTCAATTCTTTGACCCCGTTTTCAGCAAATTTACGGGCTTCTGCTATAATATTTTCCATCTTCCGGCTGCGGTACCTTCCGCGAATCATAGGAATCGCGCAGAAAGAACAGTAATTATCGCATCCTTCGGCGATCTTTAAATAGGCGAAAAAGGGAAGATTACTGATAATACGGTCTCCTTCTAAGGGAAGGCTGCATTTTTCCCCAAAGGAAATAACTTTTCTGCCCAACAGCGCTTCCTCAATGGATTCAACAATTTTCTCCATAGAGCCAAGCCCTAAAATAACATCGGCTTCGGGGATTTCTTTGGCGATCTCCTTCTGATATCGTTCCGCAAGGCATCCTGTGACAACAACTGCTTTGATCCTGCCTTCTTTTTTCAGAGTACAGAATTCCAGAATGTTTTCAATTGATTCCCGTTTCGCGTCCTCAATAAAGCCGCAGGTGTTCACAATCACTACATCGCAGGAACCTGCATCTGTACACAGTTCAAAACCCCGTTTCTGGATTTTGGAAAGCATAATTTCCGAATCCACCTGGTTTTTTGAACATCCTAAAGAAACCATTCCAACTTTGATCGCCATTTTTTCAATCCCCTAACTTTCTCACCGTGTTATTCGTATTCTTCCAAATAGGTTTCCCAAGCCCGGCGGATATCAGCATAGGAGTACCCCAGGCGCGTCAGCCTTCCAATCAGGCGGTTCTTTTCCTTCAAGTCGTCGTTTTCGGCAGCGGCTTCTGCAATTTTCGAGAATTTCCCTTCCAGCAGAGCCAAAATGGCACTTTCCGGGTCAAATTCCAATTCATCTACAGTTTCTGCTGCCAATTCCCGGTCAATGCCTTTGTGAACCAGTTCCCTTTGAATCCGAATCGGTCCCATTTTGCGAAGATTTGCCATGTCCCGGGCTAATTTTCCGGCATAATCTTCATCATCTACAAGCCCCAATTCCACCATACGTTCTACCGCAGCCCCGACAGCTTCTTCCCAGTCCTCCTGGGAGACACTGTCGCTATGGTGCTTTTGCGCAACCTTATCAAAAAGCTCCTTTTCTGATATATTGCGGCGGGACAAAATTTCCATTGCATAGTCCTTTGCAAATAGAACCTGGGATTCGGAAAGCCACAATTCCATGTCTTCCTTTGAAGCTTCCCGCCCTTTGGAAAGGTTATACTTTGCGGCCTCCTGAACATGGATTGTCAACCGGTAAACACCGTCAATAAAGACGTGGCACTTATTGCCCCTGCCCTGTTTCAAGGCGGATATTTTCATAGCGGTTATGCTTCAGGGCCTTCAGCCATGGGGACAGGCTCGACATTATCCTCCATGGGAATTGTGTCTGGGGAGTCCAAAAAGATACGTTCTTCTGAAGCATCGCCTGAATCTGTTTCAGAACCTGCCTCATCTTCCGGCACAACGTCAACATCCAAATCCACTGATTCTATAGAATCATCATCCTCATCCTGTCCTCGTTTGCCCTTTTTCTTCTTTTTAGAAGATTTGGGAATTTGGGCGAGCTTATCCGCGTTCTGCATAACCTGGGCGGCAATGCCCTCTGTAAATTCAGGATTGCGCAGCATATATTCTTTCACATTATCCCGGCCCTGGCCCAAACGCAGTTCCCCGCAATTAAACCATGCGCCGCTTTTCTGGATAATATTCAGCATAACAGCTGTATCCAAAATTTCTCCAACGCGTGAAATTCCCTTGCCGTAAATAATATCAAATTCAGCCTCGCGGAAGGGTGGGGCAACCTTATTTTTGACAACCTTAACCTTTGTACGGTTTCCGATAATGTCTGTACCATTTTTAAGGCTGTCAGTACGGCGAACGTCCAAACGCACCGACGAATAGAACTTCAAAGCGCGCCCGCCGGGGGTAACTTCCGGGTTGCCGTATACTACACCAACTTTTTCACGAAGCTGGTTAATAAAGATAGCAATACAATTAGATCTGCCAATACAGCTTGTCAGTTTTCTAAGCGCCTGGGACATGAGGCGGGCCTGAAGTCCAACATGGGTATCTCCCATTTCACCTTCAATTTCCGCTTTCGGAACCATAGCCGCCACTGAGTCAACTACAACTACGTCGATAGCCTGTGTACGTACAAGGGCCTCTGTAATTTCCATAGCCTGTTCACCAGTATCTGGCTGGGAAACCAGCAGATTGTCAATATCTACTCCCAGCGCCTTGGCATAAACAGGATCAAGGGCATGTTCCACATCAATGAAAGCAGCTTTTCCGCCGGCTTTCTGTGCTTCTGCGACAACATGGAGTGCAACCGTTGTTTTACCGGAAGATTCTGGTCCGTAAATCTCTACAATACGCCCTCTTGGCAGCCCGCCAATTCCTAACGCCACATCCAGCGTTAAGGAGCCTGTAGAAATACAGGCAACGTTCATCTGCACAGCTTCGCCCAAGCGCATAATGGAACCTTTGCCAAACTGCTTTTCAATTTGTGCAATAGCATTTTGGATAGCTTTTTCCTTATCTAAGGGTTTATCTTTATCTTTGGAACTGCTTTTTTCCTTATCTGTCGCCATTTTTCTGCCTCCTGTTTACATAAGTTGTTTTCAATAGTACCATTATATAATAGCTTGCATCTAAAATCAACCGTTTTACACAAATTTTGAGAACATATTTTCTTTATACAGGGTTAAATTCTGGAGAGTATCTCTGGAAGCTGGCGGAAATCATTGAAAGAGAACAAGTAATCTTCTTTTTTGACAATTCCAAAGCCATAGGAGGCAAATAAAAAGGGAGCTCCCGCTGTTGCTGCTGCGTCAGCATCTTTTTGGGTATCGCCTATATAAACAGGGTGGGAAAGGTGATTCCGTTCTACAACCATGCGGATATTGCCGTCCTTCAGCAAACCGGAACGCTCCGGGTATTCATAATCTACAAAACAGGCGCCCAGCCGGTGCGCCTTTAGAAAAGCCTGAATGTAACCATCCATACAGTTACTGACAATCATAAGGGGATGCTTACTGCTTAAAGACCGCAGAACTTCCTCAACACCTGGATATAAGTCGCCTCCGGTTTCTGAAAGGCCGAAACATTCCTCCCGGCATCCGCGTATAGCAAGCCGTTCTTGTTCCTCCGGCGGGAAGCCGGGAAAAAAACGGGCGCCGATTTCCCGCGGGGTAAGCCCCATAATGGAGGCGAGGTCGTCATACTGTAAACGGATACGGGCCGCTTCCCAGGCAACCCTCTGCCATGCGGGGAGGATAGCGCGGATGGAATTCCATAGAGTGCCGTCCAAATCAAATAAAATACCGTCTACCATTTAAAAGGCCCCTTTTCTATATTATTAGCGGCATCCCTCCCTTGACTCTTTAAGCAGGGGAAGGATGCCGCTCGCCGTCAGTCGTTATTGAAACAAATTGCTGTGACTGGTAAATAGGAAACGCAAAAATCCATATTAACGGAAGGGAAAAACGTATGCAAACTGGTTTTCAGTTCAATGCTTCCAGTATAACATAGACAAAAAATATCGTCAATCCCAGAAAATACATGAATCCAAAAAGAAACACTTGCAAAAAACGCATTACAATACGATTTTCTGCAAGTGTTAAAGCTGGGCCGGCTGGATTTGAACCAGCGGAATGCAGGAGTCAAAGTCCTGTGCCTTACCCCTTGGCGACGGCCCAATATAAAGAAGAATAAAAGCCCGTCCAAACAATATTAGAACAGGCTTTTCCGATTTGAAGGGTGGATAGTGGGATTCGAACCCACGGTCTTCAGTGCCACAAACTGACGCGTTAACCAACTACGCCATACCCACCGAGTAATACGGGATAACCATTAAAACGCGCCAGGAGGGACTCGAACCCCCGACCTACCGCTTAGAAGGCGGTTGCTCTATCCAGCTGAGCTACTGGCGCATAACTTTCCCAACCGGACGCCCAATGGGTTTAAAGGGAAATTTGGAGCGGGTGATGGGAATCGAACCCACACAACCAGCTTGGAAGGCTGGGATTCTACCACTGAACTACACCCGCATATAATTTTCCGAAAAATTCCAAGAGATATTATAGCATATACCTTTAACAATGTCAAGAATTTTTCCGGTTTATTCTTTGAACATTCCCTTATGCCCTTGTTTCACACTGTTATTACCATCAGTGCGCAATCTATTATAAAATGGTTCAATATAATTGTCAATACTTTTTTATAAATTTTTCTGTCTATTCAGAAAAACCTCCTTTCGGTTAGCATAGCTGCATCCCGAAAGGAGGTTTTCAGACAAATGGTTAAGCAAATTTTTCTTCAATATCAAGTCTGACCTGTTCCAGCATATTTTTCATATGAATGTTTTCTTCGCGAAGGCGTTTTATCTCAAATTGGTATTCAATCCGTTTCAAAAGCTGAATTTCGGTAACGGGCTTTGTGATAATCTCAGTAGCGCCCTGCATATACAATTTATGAACAATGTCCATATCGCTATGTTCGGTCAATGTAAAAATCACAGGAATATCCTTTGTACGTTCATCCTGTTTAAGAACCTTTAAAACCTCTGTCCCATCCATACCAGCCATATGCAGATCCATAAGGATCAAATCCGGGAGAGGATTTGATTTCAAAAAACCCAATGCCTGAACACCGGAATACATTTCAATCCCTTCATAAACCGGAGTCAGGTACGCCTTACAAATAGCGTTGCTGATCTTATCGTTACTGACAATCATAACGGTATACATTGTTTCAATCCTCCAAATACCAAAATTCAAATTATGAATTAAAATCATAAGCGATACTTAATAAAATTATATTTAAAGCAAAAGAAAAGATTTAAAATTCACTTTATTTCTATTATATCACGGTAAGCGAAAGAAACGCAAGATTAAGAAAAAAATCTTAAATTGAATTTTAGGTCATAAATAGAGGAATATATAAAAAGCCGTTTATAATATGAACAAACATCATTAATATAAAAACAATGTACATATTATACTAATATTTCTTTTTTGTATTAAAATATTTATAAAATTCAACGAATCAAAAGGGGTAAAAAAACTAATTACCATTATTTTGAAACCTGAGAAAAGTTTTAGACGGACCTAATATCTTTGCCGGCCCCAAAACGATATTTTCCCTTGCCAGGCAAAAATAAATCAGATATTTGTAAATGCTAATCATAAAGGCTGTACATGGCGGACAGCCTGAATGTACAGCCTTTATATTCTATTATTTTATAGGAATTTCACGAAGCCAGCCCTCAGGAGCTTCAATCCTTCCCATTTGTATTCCAGTCAAAGTATCGTATAGTTTTTGTGTAACAGGTCCAATTTTTTCCATCCCGCTGGGGAAACAGATTTCCTTTCCGTGATCCACAATCTTTCCAACTGGAGAAATAACAGCGGCAGTCCCACATAAACCACATTCGGCAAATTCCTGAACCTCACTGAGCAGGACTTCCCTTTCTTCAACCTCCATTCCCAAGTATTCCTTAGCAACATGGACAAGGGAACGGCGGGTAATTGACGGTAAAATACTGGAGGATTTTGGGGTTACGATTTTATGATCCTTTGTAACAAAAAGGAAATTAGCTCCGCCGGTTTCTTCTACCTTAGTACGTGTTTTAGGGTCAAGGTACATATTTTCGTCATAGCCTTCCTCGTGTGCGCTGACAATTGCATGAAGGCTCATTGCATAGTTAAGTCCAGCCTTAATATGCCCGGTTCCATTAGGAGCAGCACGGTCAAAGTCGCTGACGCGTATTGTTAGGGGACGTACCCCGCCCTTAAAATATGGGCCGACTGGGGTGGCAAACATACGGAACTGGTATTCAGCGGCAGGTTTTACGCCAATGACGGGGCTGGAGCCAAACATATATGGACGGATGTACAAGGTTGCCCCAGAACCATAAGGAGGTACATACGCTGCATTTGCCGCCACAGTTTTTTCTACCGCATCAAGAAAGCGTTCCTCTGGAAATTCCGGCATTTCCAGGCCCCGTGCAGAGTTCATCATCCGTTTGGCGTTTTGGTCTGGGCGGAAAGTAACAATACGTCCATCTTCTGTTGTGTAGGCTTTTAACCCTTCGAAACATGTTTGGGCGTATTGCAGAACACCTGCACATTCACTAAGCATTATTGCTGCATCGGAGGTAAGGGTTCCTTCATCCCACGCGCCGTTTTTATAATTTGATACATACCGCTTATCAGTTTGTATATAGCTGAAGCCTATATTCGCCCAATCCAGATTTTTCTTTTCCATGATCTTTTCTCCATTCTGCTGCTAAAGGCAGCTTTTTTATGCCTTTTTATGAGATATGGCAACTGTTGTATGCGTACAACAGATATGTCTGATGACTTCCTGTTTCGGGTTTATTATAGCATTTTTCGCCGTTTCCTGCAATACCAGGAACTTTATTTTCTGGAAATAATACAAATTGTTGCAATCTATGCGTTGGACTGTGAACAGGGGGAAGGCTGTCACTTTAAAGAAATCTCCTGAATTTGTTCCAAAGCCTGTTCCACAAGCCGCCCCAGGGAAAGGTTAGGCGCGCCTATAATGATATTGTCACAATGGTTTACTGGTATTAACAGGCGTTTTGCATTGCTCTGGCCAACTGCAACAGCCATATTCGGTGTAATTTCCCCATACATGGCATCAGCAATTACAATTCCTATTGGCCCTATAATCACATCTGCTTTCCGGCATCCAACGATAACGGCATTTTCCCCAGTTGCAGCATGGTCAGCACCAGCTTTCAACATAGCTGAAGTTGCTGCGCTGTTTGTTCCAACTGCTGTTATGGGGATATCCGGGAATTTCTGCTTTATTGCCATAATTACCTGTTTTCCTATTCCGCCGCCCTGGGAATCAATTACTAATACATTCATCTTTAATCATCCTGTCTTTTAATTTTCTGAAAGTTTATACCCTTTCCAATGGTTTTCAAGCCATCTGGCTACACCGTCCTGCTGGTTGCTGTCTATTATCCCAGTGGCAATTTCTTTTAAAGCCTGGGCCGCATTCTCTACAGCATAACATTGATCAGATACCTGAAACATGGGGATATCGTTTAAAGCATCCCCAAAGGATATTACCCTATTGCATTGCAGCAGGGTTTTCAGATGCTGGATCCCCTTTGCTTTTGACGTGCCGTCAGGCATAATCTCAAGCCAGTATTCCTCACGGTAAAGCTCCTGCTGAAACACAATAGAGGTATACCCTCTTTTTAAAAATTCCCGGTGCAGTCCCTCCAGGTTTTCGCGGCTTTCGATATATGTCACTGTAAAAACTTCACCGTCAAACAGCCCCTGTTTTCCGTTTATTGGCCGCAGCCGCTTGTCTCCTTTCCGGTGTTGGAGATAATATTGTATTCCCTCATTTTCTTTGGTAGTATCCCATGATACACGTTCCTCCCCATTGATAGAGGAAAAAACCAGAGGCGCGGGCGGATATCCTTCCAGAAGCTCCACCAGTTCCTGGCGCTGTCCCTCTGAAAAGGCATTGGAAAAGATGGTTTTCCCGGTGGAAGGTTCTGCCAGGATAACCCCATTATGGTAGACAGCAGGAATTTTAGGCGTAAACCCCTGCGCCACAATGGATGCAGAGTGGATTGAGCGGGCAGTAGCATAAGTAAACAGCATTCCCTGTTCTGCTAAACGCTCCAGAGTTCGGCAGGTATATGCAGACAGGGTAGAATCCCGGTTTAGAAGTGTCCCGTCCAGATCGGAAATGAATAATGTTTTCATTTGATGTCCTTTCTTAGAGCCTGTCCCAAAATGATCCGCCCCCATCCAGCCTGCATATTTTCCGCCAAACCGCGTTGATTTCCCTTGCCGGGCGGCAGCCCGCCTGCGGAAAACCGCCTTGTTTGGCAAAAAATCTGACTGCGCAGTCTGGGTGCGTCTCATTCTGGAATAGGCTCTTAATATGAATTTGATGAAAAACTATAGTTTGGTGTTTTAGGGATGCCATCAACACAAACGGGTAACTGCCATGTTTATCAAACCCTGGCGGTCGAACCTTTGAGGGAGGCATTGCGCATAACGCCGTACCCTGTCCCCAAATCCTTTTTAACCCACGGAAATCAATTTTCAGAATCATTGCAAAAAAGAATCAGGAAAGCCCCGGCGCGGGCACAAAGCCAAGACAGTCACAAACCAAACCCATATCAAAAGCTTTGGCCGCTTTCTCGAAAGTGGCGGGGGTCCATGGGGAAGAGCCACCGGTCGCGCCTGCAGGCGTGAAATCCCTTTTGGCAAACAGAAAAACCGCATTGGAGAAGCAATGCGGTTTTTTAAAATTTATTCATCCTGCTCATTAGAAGGATTCCGGAAATTTTCCCCACGTTCCCCTCTAACAACGCGTACCTGTTCCCTTTGAAAGGCCTTTGGCACATCTGGATTTTTATCCAAAGCAATTTTTAAAGCCCCTGTCAAGGGATTTGCATCCTGAACAATTCCCCTTCCTTCAGGCGTAGATACCAAAGCCCCAACTTTAGGAGTCATTTTCAGCAGTTTTTCATAAGAATCCTGTTCATATTTTAGGCAGCACATCAATCTTCCGCAAATACCGGAAATTTTAGTGGGATTCAAAGAAAGGCTCTGTTCCTTAGCCATTTTAATGGAAACAGGCTGGAACTCTCCTAAAAAGGAGGAACAGCAGAAAGACCTGCCGCAAACTCCCAAACCGCCCAGCATTTTAGCCTCATCCCGAACGCCGATTTGCCTTAATTCAATGCGTGTTCTGAAAATAGAAGCTAAATCCTTTACCAGTTCGCGGAAATCGACCCGCCCATCTGCAGTAAAGTAAAAAAGGATTTTATTGTTGTCAAAAGTATACTCCACATCTACCAGCTTCATATCCAGACGATGTTCAGAAATTTTTTTCTGACAAACGGAAAAAGCCTGCTTTTCTTTTTGCTTGTTGGCTTCCAACTGCTGAAGGTCAGCATCACTGGCAGGACGTATGACTTTTTTTAAGGGTTTTACAATTTGATTGTTGGTAATTTTGCGGTTTGCCATGGCAACTTCGCCGCATTCCACACCGCGGATTGTTTCAACAATAACTCTCTGACCAAGGGAAAAAGAAATCCCATCAGGATCAAAGTAGTAAATTTTTCCGACTTCTTTAAACCGAACCCCAATGACTTCAGCATCGTCGGAGGGGGCCGGCGCAGATTTTAGTATGTCGTCCACGTTATACCTCTTTTTCTTAGGCTTATTTCAAAGCAAAAATTTATTTTCTGCCGGAATTGGCTGTTTCAGCGCAGAAGGAGGCAAGAATCAGGTTAAAATTTACATTTTGCCGTATTCTGCGGGCTGCATTATCTATTATATCAAGAATTTTAATAGACTGCAATGCTGAAAGCTTGGAAGCCGCTTCTTTAACAGCAGGCAGAGAACTGAGTCCCGAACGGCTGGATGTAAATTTTTTTAATGAAGCTTCTTTTACCATTTGTTTCAGATAAGGAAGCATTTGAACAAAACTTTCTTTTTGTTTTTCATATTTACTTACAGCAGACAATAGTGTAAATTCATCTCCCGCACAAATAACGGACAAAAGCGACTGTGCAGCATCCCAGGCGCGGTTTGCATGCTCGCCATCCTCACTTTCGGAGTCTAACAGGGAAAGTGCGCGTCCAATGTTTCCTTCTGCCTCAATTGCTGCCGCCTGATACTGTTCCGCTGCCAGCCCTGGTTTTTTGCTTGCCAGCACTTGGGCACAGGTTTGTTCGTCTGGCGGCTCCAGGGTAAAAGTCACACACCTTGACAGTATGGTCTCCAGCATTGTGGAACGGTTTTCACACAACAAGATGAAAATTACATATTCCGGCGGCTCCTCCAAGACTTTTAACAGGGCATTCTGCGCCTGCCTGGTCATGTTCTGCACATTCTGCAGAATATATATTTTTGATTCGCTTTCGTTTGGGGCAATAAAAGCCCCCTGGCGCAAATCACGGATTGATTCAATATGGAAGGATAATGGCCGGACTGCCTCTGTCCCTATCTCAATGATATCGGGATGTATTCCCTTTTCAGCCTTATGGCAGGAAGAACATACGCCGCAGGGCCGCGCTTTTGGGCTGCGGCAAAGAACGGCCTGTGCAATTAACCGGGCTAAAGTGCGTTTTCCTGTACCCGGTTCCCCCTGCAAAAGGATAGCATGAGATAAACGCCGGCTGTTTATCATAACAGCCAGCGTATCTTTCAATGTACGGTTTGCGGCAAAACTTTCAAACAAGAAACCAGCTCCAAATTCTCATTTACAATTTTTCAAACCGTTCAACGTCGACAACAAAGATAGTTGCGCCGCCAATTGTCACCTCAATCGGATAAGAGGAGTACATCCCAACCCCATAGGAAGCGGAAGACGGTACCATCTGCGTCCGTTTTTTGCTGTGTTCTCCTATGATTTTAATAACGTCGTCTACCTTTTCATCCGATACGCCAATCAGGAACGTTGTATTTCCAGACATCAAAAATCCGCCTGTAGTTGCAAGCTTTGTTACGGAAAATCTGGCCTTTGTCAGACTGGAAGATACCTTTGAGCTGTCTTCGTTGGATACAATGGCAAGTATCAGTTTCATTAATTTACCCCTCCCGCTTTCTATAGTATTTAAATGAAAACAGTTCCTTTTTAATATGGCAAAGGCTTCTGTTTCTTTTACTGGGGTGTACAACTTGATACGCTGTAAATAATTATACCATATTTTTATTGCGAATTCTATGTTTTTAAGTTGCAGGTATAAAACAAAGGGGAAAAGATTTAGAGTCTATCCCAGACTGCGCAGTCAGATTTTTTGCCAAACAAGGTGGTTTTCCGCAGGCGGGCTGTCGTCTGGCAAAGGAAATCAATACAGTTTGGCGGAAAATATGCAAGCTGGATGGGGCGGATCATTTTGGGATAGGCTCTAAATGTTTCAAGGACGGTTTGCTGCCCAGAACAACCTTTAGAATTTAAAAATCTAATTCCATTAGACTTATCTATTGTTAAAATATAAAATATTATACCAAATCTCCTTAGTTTTGTCAATTTATGATAAATATTCTGTCAATTTAAGGTTACGCTCCATAACCGACCGGCTCCTATAACAAAAAGCCTTTCTCTTACGCAGGACAGGAAGATTTTCCATTGTAACCCGGCTGTCAAAATTTTCATAGAACTGTGGGAGATTGCTTGGAAGCACATGCCTGTTCATTGGACAAACATCATTGCAGATATCACATCCCCATACCAGCCCGCCTTTTTGAACTTGTTCCATTTCCCAGTCTGACAGTTCTCCTTTTTTCTGAGTAATTGCGGAGCGGCAAAGGGATTCTATTAATCCGGTTGTTTTCAGCGCCCCTGTAGGGCATTGCTGTAAACATAGGCCGCATCCAAGACATCCGCCCAGCGGCTGAGGGCTGCACGGTATCAGCAGCGTTGTAACAATCTCCCCAATAAAAACGTAACTGCCAAAAACAGGATTAATTAACATGCCATTTTTCCCCATCCATCCCAGGCCGGAAAGATAAGCGCCATGTACTTCACGTATGGGGGAATTGTCCACAAAATAAATAAATTGTTCAGTGGGAAAGCAATCTGTTAATGCTTGACAGCAGCTATGGAGAATCTGCCCAACAATGTTATGGTAATCATCGGGAACAGCATAACGGGAAAGATTCCGGTGAGGGAGTGGGCCAATATAATAAGGAAACAACGCAAAAATAACAGTTTTAGCGTTCTCAGGGATGCGTGAACGTGAACGGACATCCAACAGCGGGAGTACATCGGGAAAAGGGCAGAATCCACATTGGAAGACACCCCGGCTTTTGAAAATAGAGTGAATTTGATGTGATATCATAGATAAAAGCAGCCTTTCATTCATTAATCCTACAAAGTTTTCGGTTTGATATTGTGCAGGATGAAAAATTGTGATACTCTAGTAATTAGGAGCTGAAAAAGGAGGAGAAATATGAGGCTGAGACATAAGCCGTGGGCACGTCCTGAATTGGAGGAGTGTCCTTTCAATATAGAAAATCCAATACAGTACCGTGGAAAATGGAACGGACAATTTTTAGAACAGAAACCGCTTAGAATAGAATTGGGCTGCGGCAAGGGGGGATTCATGGCACAGATATGCCGGAGGGAGCCGGAATATAATTATCTGGCAGTAGATATTAAAAGCGAAGTGCTGGTATTGGCGAAACGGGCAATAGAAGCTGCATATGAAGGGCAAAGCGTAACAAACGTACTGTTAATGGCGCAGAATATTGAGCAGATTGATCAAATGCTCTCCCCAGAGGACAAAATTGACCGGATTTACATTAATTTTTGTAACCCATGGCCTAAAATGAAACATAAAAAAAGACGTTTGACCCATCCGCGGCAGCTTATAAAATACCGGGAGTTTCTAAAAAAAGGCGGAGAAATATGGTTTAAAACCGATGATGGCCCGCTCTTTGAGGAGTCCATAGAATATTTCCAGTCCTGCGGGTTTGAAATAAAAACGATTACCCGCAGCCTGCACCATAGCGGAATCACTGGAAGCTATGCCACTGAACACGAGCGGATGTTTTCAGAACAGGGAATTCCAATTAAATTCCTGATTGCAGTAAAAGGAGAACTTTCTGTTGGAGAGGGTTCTGAAAAATTGGAAGCCCTCTAAGATATTTTTTAGAATACCATAATATTACAATGAATACAACTGTGTGGGACACGATTCATCCTCAACTGGAGGCGGGGCTTATCTGCAGCAGGCCCATTTAAAAATCGGAGGAACTTTTCATGACTATACGGCAAGCATATCTTGGGGCGGTAGGGTATCTGCGCGCTTATGGCGTTGAGGCTCCGGAATTTGATGCCGCCCAGCTTGTAGAAGCGGCCACAGGCGTTTCGCGGGGAAGGATGCCCCTGGAAGGGCAGCAGGACATATCTCCTGCCCAATGGAAAAAGTTAAGGGCATTAACGGATCGCCGGGCTCAAAAATATCCTTTGCAGTATCTTTTAGGGGAATGGGAATTTTATGGCCTTACTTTCTCGGTAGGTGAAGGGGTATTAATTCCCCGGCCTGATACGGAAACGTTGGTGGAAACAGGGCTGAAACTGTTGGAGGGGACAGACCATCCTGTTATTTATGACTTGTGCAGCGGTTCCGGGTGCATAGCCGCAGCAGTTGCCAGCCAAAGGCCCGATGCTGTTGTATTTGCGGTAGAGATTTCCCAGGATTCCTTTTCCTACCTTCTCAAAAATATCCGGGCGTTTCCTGGAGTAAAGCCAATGCTGGCGGATATTTTTGAAGCAGATTCACAGCTTCCTCCCTGCAATCTCATTCTTTCAAACCCCCCTTATCTTTCAGATGAGGAAATGGAGCGTTTACAGACGGAAGTGACTTATGAGCCGAAAATTGCCTTGCGGGCTGAGGAAAACGGTTTGTTTTTTTACCAACGTATTTCTAAAAAGTATCAAAAGAACCTTTTACCCCAGGGGCGCATAGCATTTGAAGTAGGTTATCGGCAAAATGAGCTGGTAGAGGGAATTTTAAGGCGGGATGGGTGGAAAAATGTGAATAGTACAAAGGATATCAATGGGATTAAACGGGTCGTTTCTGCTTCCGTTTAATCTGGATGTGAAAAGCAATTCCATATGAAAAGGCAGGGAAGATATTATGTCAAAGGAGCAAATGAAAACGTCAATAGGAGGGCAGGCTGTCATAGAAGGGGTTATGATGCGCGGACCAGAAAAAACAGCTATGGCGGTCCGCCAGCCCAATGGGGAGATTGCATTGGAACTATGGGCAGGTTCATCCCCTACAGCATGGTACAAAAATACACCCTTTATCCGTGGAATGTTCAACTTTATTGATATGATGAAGCTGGGCTACAAATGTCTAATGAAATCCGCAGAATTGTCAGGGATCGATATGGAGGACGAAGAACCCTCCAAATGGGAGAAAAAATTGAAAGGCCTATTTGGGGATAAGTTAATGGGTGTTATTGCTGGCGTAGCGATGGTTTTAGGAGTAGGAATTGCAGTTATGCTTTTTATGGCCTTGCCAACAGCGCTTAGTAAGGGGGTTAATTATTTGGCAGGAGGGGTTATCCCCAATATAGGGCTGTCGTTTTTGGAAGGCGGGCTGAAAATCATAATTTTTATTATATATTTAGCGATGGTTCGGAAGATGCCGGAGATGAAGCGGATGTTTTCCTATCATGGCGCGGAGCATAAAACCATTGCCTGCTATGAAGCCAAAGAAGAACTAACGATTGAAAACGTCCGCAAATATACCCGGTTCCATCCAAGATGCGGAACCAGCTTTTTATTAATTGTATTGATTATATCTATACTGGTATTTTCTGTTGTAACATGGCAGAATGGGTTAATCAGGGTGGCATTAAAAATTCTGCTGCTTCCGTTTGTGGTAGGAATTGCCTATGAAATTATCAAGCTGGCAGGGCGGTATGATAATTGGATAACACGGATGATATCCGCACCAGGCTTATGCCTGCAAAAGCTGACCACAAATGAACCTGACAACAGCATGATTGAAGTAGCGATTGCATCTATTAAACCAGTGATACCGACGCAGGAAGGAGCAGATAAATGGTAGTGGAAGAAGGAAAAAATGGATTGACCCTCTCAAATATCAAATTGGTGGCCTGCGATATAGACGGAACGCTTTTACAAGGGGATGAGCGTTCCTTAACTCCCGATGCAGTCGCAATGATCTGCCGGTTATGGGAGCATGGGATATGGTTTTGTACTGCCAGCGGCAGGCAGTACGCTTGTCAAAGGCGTCTGTTTGCCTCAGCAGGGATTGAAGATTGGATGTATTACATCTGTGAAAATGGAGCAGCAGTATTTCAGGGGGATATGGAAGTTTCCAAAACTCCTTTAGAGCGGGCAGAAGCGATTCAAATGGCGAAATGGATTTACGGGATTCCCCAATGTGAAGCCTTGGCATCCGGTACCCGCTTCTGCTATATTGTGCCAAAGGGTGAAGATTACCTTCCTTTAGTCCGCGATTATGTGGGCAACGACACTGTAGTCGTCTCCTCCTGGGAGGAGATCCCGGAAGAAATTGTCAAAGTAACCGCTTACTGCCGGGATGGTGGGAAGGAGCACCTTTCCGCACTGGAATCCGCCTGGGGAGAACGGTATCATGTAGCATTAAGCGGGAAAGAGTGGATTGATATTACCCAAGCTGATAAAGCTTCTGGTTTACGGGAAGTGTGCAAAATTTTAGGAATTTCCCCAGCGGAGGTTATGGCACTGGGGGATAATTATAACGATATCAGTATATTAAAGGAATCAGGCTGTCCGGCAGCTATGCTGCACAGCCCAGACGAGGTGAAAAAGATTGCTGCAAGGCTTTTCCGACGGGCTGAGGATGGGATTTCATGGCTGTTAGATAACCTGGAAGCCTTGGAACCACAGGAAGTATGGTAAGCTTTTTTCGCCTGAATCTTATGATAGAATTTTAGGATATACTTTTACTATGGAGGAAGTAATGGCAATCAGTAAAGCTATGCAGACGGCCTTGCGTGCGCTGTCCTATCCAGAACTGGATATACGGCGTACTTACCGGCTTGAGCGGGAAGTCAAACGAATTGGTGGGAAATTAGCTCCTACAGTTGGGCATAGTATCCATACCGTTGATACATGTTTCTGTTTTTCTTCCCATATAGTCCCTTTGCGTATCTATCATCCATCTGAAAATATCCCTACTGTTTCTCCTATCCTATTATTTATTCATGGCGGTGGATGGGTTATGGGGTGTATAGACAGCTATGATTCCGTATGCAGGCGGCTGGCTTGTTTTACTGGCTGCACAGTTATTTCCGTTGAATACCGCCTTGCTCCAGAAAACCCCTATCCGGCAGGGCTGGAGGATTGTTATCTTGTGACAAAATCCCTGTTGGAAGGCCGCATTTTTTCAGGCAGCGGGAAAAGACCCGTTATATTAATAGGTGACAGCGCAGGGGGAAATTTAGCGGCGGCAGTATCCTTGTTAGCAAGGGATCAGGGAGAAACCTTCCCTGCGGGACAGGTTTTGATTTATCCGGCTCTTTTCTATGACTATAGTTCCAAAAATCCCTATCCTTCTGTAAGGGATAATGGGAGCGATTACCTTTTAACTGCAAAACGGATGCAGGAATTTATTGAGATGTACCAAGGGGATAAAACGGAGTTTAGCCCCTACTTTTCCCCGCTTTTGGCAGAGGATTTTTCCAATCAGCCTCCTACCCTAATTATTACAGCGGAGTTTTGCCCTTTGCGCGACGAGGGGGAGGACTATGCTGATAAACTTGGAGCCGCAGGGGCTACTGTTAAATTGTGCCGTGTACCCGATGCCTTACACAACTTTTTCTGTTTATCTGAAAAGTTTCCAGCCGTTCAGCTGTGTTATGAGGAGATTTGTACGTTTTTGACAGAGAATTTCCATGTTTCCTGCCCAGAGCCAGACTGGAGATTACCTAAATAATTAAAAAAGCAAATGGATGAGCAAAACTTAAGACGAGTATAGCCCAAAAACAAAGATAAGAAATTTCCGGTTGATTTTTTTGGGGAATGTGGTACAATGATGATAACTTATAAAGGAGGTGTTCTTTCATGGCATATGTAATTTCTGACGAATGTATCTCTTGCGGTACTTGCGAGAGCGAATGTCCTGTTTCCGCTATCTCCGCTGGTGATGGTAAGTATGTCATCGATGCTGATACCTGCATCGAATGTGGCGCTTGTGCAGGCGTTTGCCCGGTTGATGCTCCTAAGCAGGGTTAATTTTCTACATAGGAGTTCGCAGAAAAGGGTTTGTCCAAAGGGACAGGCCCTTTTTTTATGCCAGGCGGGTCTGTGTGCTTATAATTGTTTTTGCCGGATTGGCCATTGTTTGTCCAACTCTGGCTGCCTGACCGGAGGAACTTTTAGGAAAAACCTTGCCCCCAACCTTTTTAGCCTGTACTTGTCTTAGGATGTTCCCACATATTTATCAAACTCATATTAAAAAAGGCAAATTAATCTGTTTTTGACGCTTAAAAAGATAAATCCTGCATGCCTTCAAATGCCTTTTTGGAAAACTGTGCTGGAAATACCTATAAAATCCGCATTGTTATTGGTAGTACCTTCCAAACTTTTAATTATGGCTTGTAAAGAAAACGTTTCTGCGCTATACTAAAAAAGCGCTGATGAATCTTGAAAGAGCTTGTCTTGCATCAGCGGCGTATAAATGGTTGAACTTTCCACTTTTACAGGGCGGCGGTTGACTGAAAGCTGCCCAGAAAATATATAGGAGGAATTTGTCATGTCAGCCTATCAAGAGCTGTCCACGCCGCAGTTAGAAATTATGTTGAAAGAACTCCGTACCCAGTTTGCCGATTTTCAAAAGAAGGGTCTTAAGCTGGATATGTCCAGGGGCAAACCTGCGGCAGATCAGCTTGAGTTGTCAATGCCGATGTTTGACGTTTTAAATTCCTCATCTTATATGAAAACAGAGGATGGATTTGACCTCCGTAATTATGGGGTTGTTGATGGTGCAATAGATGCAAAGCGGCTTTTTGGGGAATTGATGGGTGTATCTGCTGATGAAATTATCCTGGTTGGTCCATCCAGCCTAACATTAATGTATGATACAATTGTCAGGGCAATGCTTCACGGTGTTTTGGGAGGATCTAAGCCGTGGGGGAAATACGATAAAATTAAGTTTCTGTGTCCTGTTCCCGGCTATGACCGCCACTTTGCCATCTGCCAGAACCTGGGCATTGAAATGATCCCTGTTGATATGACAGATACCGGCCCAGACATGGATATGGTGGAGAGTTTGGTTTCAAAGGACGATACAATAAAAGGAATCTGGTGTGTTCCTAAATATTCTAATCCCCAGGGGATTACTTATTCCAATGAAACGGTTCGCCGTTTTGCCAACCTCAGCCCGGCTGCGCCGGATTTTCGCATCTTTTGGGATAACGCTTACTGTATCCATGATTTATATGATGAACACGACCAGCTCCTCGACCTGTTTTCAGAACTGAAAAAAAATGGCAAAGCCAATATGATGTTTATGTTTGCATCTACCGCCAAGATTACTTTCCCGGGTTCCGGCGTGGCAATGATGATTGCTACAAAGGAAAATCTGGATTTTGTGCGGAAAGACCTTGCTGTTCAAACCATAGGGCCTGATAAAATAAATCAGGTTCGCCATGTACGTTTCTTAAAGGATGTAAACAATATTTATGACCACATGAAAAAACATGCCGCCCTTCTGCGCCCTAAATTTGAAGCGGTTTTGGATACTTTGGACAGGAACCTTGGCGAAGCAGGGATTGCTTCCTGGAAAAAGCCCAACGGCGGGTACTTTATAGCCCTTAATACATTAGAAGGCTGCGCCAAACGGGTTGTATCCCTTTGCAAAGAGGCGGGCGTTGTCATGACCGCCGCCGGCGCAACCCATCCCTATGGGGCAGACCCAAAGGATTCTACCATTCGTATCGCGCCTACTTATCCTTGCATTGAGGAATTAAAACTGGCGGCAGAATTGTTCTGTCTGTGTGTCAGGCTGGCCAGCGTAGAGAAAATTTTGCAGACAAGGTAAATTCTTCTTGCATCTTTTGCATTCCTGTGCGAAAATAAATACCGGCCCTTCTTTTTTGACAGGGGGCCGGTATTGATTTATTTTCCACTGCCGATCAATTTATATTAACGGAGGTTTTACTGTGAATAACCGCTTTGAAAGCCCTTTTTCCACCCGCTATGCCAGCGATGAAATGCAATACCTTTTTTCCGCAGACAAGAAATTTTCTACCTGGCGGCGCTTATGGGTTGCCTTGGCACGCTCTGAAATGAAGTTGGGACTTCCCATTACTCAGGAGCAGGTGGACGAGCTGTCAGCCAATGTTGACAACATTAATTATGATATTGCCCGCCAGCGTGAAAAGGAAGTCCGCCATGATGTTATGTCCCATGTCTATGCTTACGGCGTTCAATGCCCCAAGGCCAAAGGGATCATTCATTTAGGTGCAACTTCTTGCTATGTGGGCGACAACACCGATATTATTATTATGCGGGATGCGCTCAACCTTGTAAAGCGCAAACTGGTAAATGTTATCTCCCTGCTTTCGGATTTTGCTATGAAATACCGCAATATGCCTGCTCTTGCGTATACTCACCTCCAACCTGCGCAACTTACTACTGTTGGGAAACGCGCCGCCCTTTGGATAAATGAGCTTGTTATGGATTATGAGGAAGTTTGCCACCGTATTTCTACCCTGAAGCTTCGTGGCGTTAAGGGGACTACTGGCACCCAGGCAAGCTTTATGGAGCTTTTTGAGGGGGATTCCCAGAAAATTAAACAGCTTGACGAAATGATATGCCAGGAAATGGGTTTTGGTGCAAGCGTTCCTGTTTCTGGACAGACCTACTCCCGCAAAGTTGATTACCAGGTTTTATCCGTTTTATCTGGTATTGCTCAAACTGCCAGCAAGTTTTCCTATGATTTAAGGCTCCTTGCAAACTTTAAGGAAATGGAAGAACCTTTTGAAGCGCATCAAATCGGCTCCTCGGCGATGCCCTATAAACGAAATCCTATGAGGAGTGAACGCATTTCTTCACTTGCACGTTATGTTATGATTGATGCCCTGAACCCTGCTTTTACTTCCGGCACACAATGGTTTGAAAGAACCTTGGACGACTCCGCAAACAAGCGTATTTCTGTTGCAGAGGCTTTTCTGGCTGTGGACGCCATTTTAAAAATTATGCTTAATGTCTGTGATGGGTTAGTCGTTTATCCAAAAGTGGTTCATCAACGGGTAATGGCGGAGCTGCCTTTTATGGCTACCGAAAATATTATGATGAGCGCTGTTAAAAAGGGCGGTGACCGCCAGCAGCTTCATGAGAAGCTAAGGGAACATTCTATTGCCGCTGCTAAGGTTGTGAAAGAGGAAGGATTGCCCAATGACCTGATTGACCGTATTTGTGCTGATCCGGCTTTCCAATTGGAACGCTCAGAAATCGAAGCTGTTTTGAAACCCATTCACTTTACTGGGCGTTCGGTAGAACAGGTTGAGGAATTTGTCCAGAATGTAGTACAGCCTATTTTAGACGAAAATAAGGATGTTTTAGGGGAAAAGGCGGAATTAAGCGTTTGATTTTACCTGAAGCTGATGTAACTGAAATTTAGTTTTTGTGTTCGTTTTCGCTATGCAGCAACAGTTCGCAAATTAGAATTTGCTAGGTCAGAAAAACCTCGTTATCTTCCTTTTAATGGTTTACAAAGTTTGGACTGATTTCTTCCACAAAGTAATTTTGCTTGTACAAACGGGATTTATATTTTTACTTTTTTAGGAATGCTTTCTCTAGTTTTTAGTTTGTGCAGGGGGGTTGTGCAGTAAAGCTGTACAGCCCCTGGACCCGGAGCCATTTTTCATCCGTTTTAGGCTGTACTCAACTTTGGCTTATGCCCACAGATTGGCTTTTTTGGTTTTCTTAAAAACAGGCTTGTATTTCTTACTATATATGCTGTATAATGGATAAATACCGGACTTTTCCAAAAAAGTCCGGTTAAGAACTAAAATCTGGAGGTTTACCTATGAAAAAAGTAGGAAAACCGGTGTTTTTCGTGGTACTTGTGTTGATTCTTTTATTGACATACACGTCATTTTTAGGAATCAGCACCACCTTTGGCGATATCCCCACCACCTGGATAAAAGGGGCTGGAGATATACGCTGGGGGATTGATGTTCGCGGCGGGGTAGATGTCACATTCAGCCCGCCGGATGATTATGATGCTTCTGATGAAGATATGGCGGCAGCAGAACAGATCATCAAGGTGCGAATGGTTTCGCAAAATATTACAGACTACGAAATCTACACCGATTACGACAAAGATCGCATAATTGTTCGTTTTCCCTGGAAGGAAGACGAAACCGAATTCAATCCAGAAGATGCAATTGCGGAATTAGGGGCAACAGCGCGCCTAACTTTCCGTGAAGGATATGAAACGGATGCTTCCGGCCTTCCCTCTGGAATCACAGCGGAAACAATTATTTTGGAAGGTAAGGATGTTGAAGAGGCAGCTCCTGCTATGACCAACAATAATGAAATAGTTGTTTCCCTTAAGCTGACTGCCGAAGGGGCAGAAAAGTTTGCGGAGGCAACCACCCGGCTGGCTCCAACCAGAGGGATTATCTCTATTTGGATGGATGATGTAATGATTAGCTATCCAAGTGTACAAAATGCAATTACGAACGGTGAAGCGTCTATTTCCGGTAATTTTGACGCCGCTGCCGCAAAGGAATTGGCAGATAAAATTAACGCTGGTGCATTGCCCTTTACGCTTCAAACCACTAACTTTAGTACGATTTCCCCAACTTTGGGTGTCGGAGCAAGGGATGCTATGGTTATGGCTGGTTTTATTGCCTTTGCCGCTATTTGTGTGCTGATGATAGCGCTTTATCGTCTTCCCGGCATGGTTGCTTGCATTGCCCTTATGGGACAGGCTGCTGGAACTATCGCAGCTATTACCGGGTATCTTCCTGCTATTTCCAGCTTTACCCTGACCCTGCCCGGTATAGCAGGTATTATCCTTTCTATTGGTGTTGGCGTTGACGCTAACGTGATTACCTATGAACGCATCCGCGAGGAATTGCGTCTGGGACGTGGAATTGACGCAGCTATCGACGCAGGTTATAAACGGGCCTTTACTGCTATTTTTGACGGAAATATTACCGTTGTATTTGTAGCTGTTATTTTAATGGGTGCTTTTGGCCCACCAGCAAGTATTTTCGCCATGATGTTGAAACCAGTTTTTGGTATCTTTGGATCTTCTACAACAGGGGCGATTTATTCCTTTGGATATACCCTTTTAGTGGGTATTATTTTAAATTTCTTAATGGGCGTTACAGCTTCCCGCTTAATGCTCAAATCCCTTTCTAAATTTAAGCCGCTCCGCAAGGCCTGGCTTTACGGAGGTGAAAAGAAATGATTGATTTTGTTGGAAAAAGAAAGATCTTTTTCACCATCTCCATTGCCCTTGTAGCTGTTACTCTGATTGGTTCGCTCTTTCTTGGCCTGAACCTGGATATTCAGTATAAAGGCGGTACAATGCTCACCTATTCGTACTCCGGCGATATTAATAAAGATGAATTCCTTTCTATGGTGCAGCAGATTGTAGGCGGGCAGGCCTCTATTCAGGAAACCAGCGATTTAACCACTGGGAATTCTAATCTGGTTGTTTCTCTTGCTTCCAATAGTGGTCTTACTGCTGACAAACAACTGGAACTTTCCGATAAGCTCTCAGAAACCTTTAGCGCCAATGATCTGCATACAGAATCAATCAGCAATGTCAGCGCCTCTGTTGGTAAGGAATTTTTCCTGAAAAGCTTGGTTGCTGTTGTATTCGCTGCTGTTGTTATGGTTGTTTATATCGGGTTTCGCTTTAAGCGTATCAGCGGATGGTCTGCAGGCGTTATGGCAGTTATTGCATTAGTCCATGATATTATTGCTGTTATTGCCGTTTTTGTGTTCTTCCGATTGTCAGTGGACGCGAACTTTATGGCTGTCGTTTTGACAATCCTCGGTTACTCTATTAATGACACTATTGTTATTTATGACCGAATTCGTGAAAACCGCAGGATTTACGGGGTAAAGCTCCCCATTGCTGAACTGGTGAATAAAAGCATGAACCAATCTTTGAAACGTGCTTTCGTTACTACAATTACTACTGTTATGGCTTTGGTAGTGATTGCGGTTGTCACCCTGATATTTAATGTTACGTCTATTGTCACCTTTGTTTTTCCGTTAATTGTTGGTTTGATTTCCGGCACTTACTCTTCAATTTGCCTTGTTCCCTGTATGTGGGTTATGTGGCAGGAATACTGTGCTGGGAAAAAACAGCCTGACTCCAAGAAATAACCCTGAAAACAAAGTTGCCTGTAAAAAGCGGCTGCCGGTGGAAACCAGCAGCCGCTTTCATCGTATAAGGGGCTGTTCCTGCGGATAACTATGGAATTAACATGAGTTCAATGGATTTTTCAGCTTTTTGGTATTAGGTACGCCATCATGGCAAACCTTCGGTTTGCTGGATGGCTGTAAGAGGAAACTTAGAGCTTCGTCAAACTCTGCGGAGTTTGACACAGAGGAAGAAGCCCGCCATAATGGGGCTGCTCCTTCAAAGCTGGTTCTAATGCCAATCTGGTTCTTCCCCTTGAGCAATTCCGGCGGGCTTTTATTTTAAATACTGACGAAGCGGTTAGGTATCTGTCTTTTAGATAAGAGTTATACTATCTTTATGCAGGGGTATTTCGCGCCTGCGGGCGCGACCAGGGAACTTTTTAGGAGTGCAGCTCCGCTGCACAACCCTGGGACCTTCAAACCTTTTTCATCCGCCCCAGCTTGTACTCGTCTTAGCTTATCCCCGCAGATTTGCTTTATCGAACCCATGTTACTTATCAGGGCTCTGTTTTTGGCGGCTGGCAGGGTGTCAGGTCAAACCTGAAATGTACCGGCATCCCTGCCTTGCAGGAATATTCTACTTCCCCATTAATCAGCGGAAGGAGATAGTTTAAAGCTTCCTGAGTCAAATCATTGTTTTCCGGTGAAATCCATTCCAACGGGAAACCTTTCACCCCTGCCGAAAGTACCTGTTCTACCGGAACAGTTTCAACATTAATAAGGTATGGCGAATTCGAAACCCTGTTGAATACCAAAACTTTTCCTGTTTCCCCATTGAGAACGTTTCTAACGGCAAAGGTTCCTATCCTTCTGGATTCAATGACATCAGCAGCGGAAAGCAGATGCCCGCTGCACCTTTGAAGCACGTTCAAAACAATCGAGCGGATTTTCCCTCCAATGGTGCTGACGAGTGCGCGTTCTAAAACCTGGCCGACACTTGTGTAACCGTTTTCATCCTCACGGGATTGAGCTACATAGCTGCCGTCGGAAAATTTCAGCCCTTCAGATACTGCCACTACAACTGCCCGCTCTTTCTTCATGGCTTCCTGGACATCATTAATAAACTGGCCCATGGAAAAGGGGACTTCCGGCAGATAAACCAGATGGGGGGCGTTTTCCCCAAAATGGTGTGGAAGAATGGAAGCAGCTGTCAGCCATCCGCTTTCTTTTCCCATAACCTCCACGATTGTGACAGAATTTATGGGATAAGCTTCGGAATCGCGTATAATTTCCTCCATTGAAGTTGCAATAAATTTCGCCGCAGAACCAAAGCCGGGGGTATGGTCAGTACCGCTTAGGTCGTTGTCAACAGACTTAGGAACGCCTAGAACCCTGATATCCTCGTTTTTATCTTTGAGATAACGGGAGAGTTTCCAAACAGTATCCATGGAATTGGAGCCGCCCATATATAGGAAATATCCAATGTTGTAGCTGTGGAAAATTTCCACAAGTTTTTCGTAAACTTTCGTGTCCTTTTCCAATGGGGGAAGTTTGAACCGGCAGGAGCCCAGCGCCATACCAGGCGTGGTTTCCAACAGCTTAAATTCTTCTGCTGTCCTGATCTGGTTGGTTAAATCCGCTATTTGGTGGGAGATGACCCCATAGATTCCATGAATCCCGCCATAAACTTTATCAATTTCCGGGCTTTTGGCGGCTTCCATTAAAATTCCTGAAAGCGCTGCGTTAATTGCTGAAGAAGGCCCGCCTGACTGTGCAATTAATAGGTTTTTTCCCATGTTTTCTTCCCTGCCTTTCTATTGTATGCTGATTTCCGTTAAAATTCAGCGGAGCCAGTTGTCCTTGGGAAGGGGAGTACGTCGCGTATATTAGAAACCCCTGTAATATACATAATCAAACGTTCAAATCCAAGACCGAAACCAGCATGTTTTGTTCCTCCGAAACGCCTTAAATCCAGATACCAGCTGTAATCGTCCGGGTTCAGATCCAGTTCCTTCATACGTGCAAGCAGTACATCCAAACGTTCCTCGCGCTGGCTGCCTCCAATAATTTCCCCTACTCCCGGAACCAGAAGGTCAACGGCGGCAACTGTTTTCCCATCATCATTCATGCGCATATAAAATGCTTTAATCTCCTTGGGGTAATCCGTAACAAAAAGCGGTTTCTGATAAACCTGTTCTGTAAGATAACGTTCGTGTTCCGTTTGAAGGTCGCTGCCCCAGGAAACGGGATATTCAAATTGTCCGGGATTTTCCTGCTGAACTTTTTGGAGCTGTTCAATGGCTTCTGTATAAGTGACACGGGCAAAGTCTGATTCAATAATCCCATGAAGCCTTTCCAGAAGTCCCTTATCGTAAAAGTCATTAAAAAATTTCATTTCCTCTGGGCAATGTTCCAATATATAAGCCAGAACCGATTTCAGCATTTGGGAGGCAAGATTCATATTGTCCTCTAAATCAGCAAAGGCTATTTCCGGCTCAATCATCCAAAATTCCGCCGCGTGGCGCTGGGTATAGGACTCCTCTGCACGGAAGGTTGGCCCAAAGGTATATACCTTTCCAAAGGCCATTGCCATACATTCAGCCTCAAGCTGCCCGGAAACGGTTAGGCTGGTAGGTTTTCCGAAAAAGTCCTGAGAATAATCTATATCTCCGTTTTCATTTTTGGGAGGATTGGAAATATCCAGCGTGGTAACATGGAACATTTCCCCTGCGCCCTCGCAGTCGCTTCCGGTAATGAGAGGGGTATGGCAGTATACGAATCCATTTTCATTAAAAAATTTATGGATGGCGTATGCTGCTACTGACCGTACCCGGAAAACTGCATTAAAGGTATTTGCCCTTGGACGCAGATGAGCAATGGAACGCAGATATTCCAATGAGTGGCGTTTTTTCTGCAAAGGATATTCTGGCAGAGATTTGCCCTCTATTTCAATAGAAACGGCATGGATTTCAAAGGGCTGCTTTGCATCGGGCGTCAGGACTAACTCTCCCTTTACAACCAATGCAGAGCCAACGTTTGATTTTCCTATTTCCTTAAAATTGTTTATCTTTCCATCTTCAAATACAACCTGTAAATTGCGGAAGGTAGAACCATCATTCAGTTCAATAAAACCCAGGGATTTTGAAGTTCGGATTGTCCGCACCCATCCTCCTACAGTAATTTCCTTTCCCCCAAAGGAATCCATGGATTTAAAAAGTTCCTTAATTTCTGTTCTCAGCATTTTTAATTCTCCATTCTAAAAAAGAATATAATTTAATTATAGACATTCCTATCCAAAAACGCAACCTGTAAAAAGCAAAATTTGTTTGCTGCTGAGATTGTTTCATGTTATAATAATTCTGAATCCAGTTACGAAACACACCCTGCTATCCATGAAATGGAGGTAATGATCTGTATGAGAAAAACGAAAATTGTTTGTACCCTGGGCCCTTCGACAGACGATATTGAAACGCTTCGGGAACTAATGCTGGCTGGAATGAATGTAGCCCGTTTCAATTTTTCCCATGGAACCCACGCAGACCAAAAAGTACGAATGGCAAAGCTCAAACGCCTTCGCCGAGAATTGGACCTTCATATTGCGGCAATGATGGATACCCAGGGCCCTGAAATCCGGTTGGGAAATTTTGCGGGGGGATCGGTTGTACTGGAAGAAAACCAGACCTTTACTTTGACCCCGGAAACGATTGTCGGCAATTCATTTAAAGCCTCCATTTCTTATCCTGACCTTTATCAGGATGTAAAACCAGGCGTTCACATCCTCATAGACGATGGGTTAATTGATATGGAAGTACAGCGTCTGGAAGGAAAGGATATTGTATGCAGGGTTATCAATGGGGGAAAAATATCTGACCGTAAGGGAGTAAATGTTCCAAACGTTGAACTGCACATGCCTTTTATCGGCCCAAAAGATCGGGACGATCTTCTTTTTGCAGTCCGGGAGGATTTTGATTTTATAGCCGCTTCTTTTACGCGGACTGCGGAGGATATCCTTGAAATACGAAAACTATTAAAAGCAAACGGCAGAAATAATATTCATATTATTGCTAAAATTGAAAATCAACAGGGGATCGATCACCTGGATGAAATTTTAGATGCTGCAGATGGGGTTATGGTTGCACGGGGCGATTTGGGGGTAGAGATTCCTTTGGAGGAAGTTCCCGTTGTACAAAAAGAAATTATACAGAAAGCCTACTGCGCAGGAAAACAGGTTATTACTGCTACCCAAATGCTGGAATCTATGATAAAAAATTTACGTCCCACCCGTGCCGAAGTAACCGATGTTGCCAATGCGATTTACCAGGGGACCAGCGCTGTCATGCTGTCCGGTGAAACTGCCGCCGGAAAGTATCCTGTGGAAGCAGTTAAAACAATGGCTAAAATTGCGCTTCGGATTGAAGCGAACATTAATTATAAGGCCGAACTGCAAAAAAAGGCCAGATTAGGGGAACCGGGAATTGCTAACGCTATCTCCCATGCTACATGTACGACTGCCGATGATCTTAATGCAGCCGCTATTATTACTGTTACAAAGTCAGGCGGAACTGCTAAGATGATTTCCCGGTACAGACCGCCTTGTCCTATTATTGGCTGTGCTACCTATCGAAATGTTTGCAGGAAGCTGAATTTGAGTTGGGGGATTGTTCCGCTGCTGATTGAAGAACAACAGAATTCTGAGGAGCTGTTTGCCCGTGCAGTTGAAGCTGCTGAGGATGCAGGATTGGTAAAAAAAGGAGATGTAGTTGTTTTGACAGCAGGCATCCCGTTGGGGATTCCTGGAAAAACAAACATGGTCAGGGCGGTTGTAGTTGGCGAACAAATGATAGAGGAATAGGCAGCTTATCCGTTTTTAATTTGAGGTGGGAAGTGCCTTTCAGGGAGGACTTTGAGATGTTGGCAGAAATGAACGAAGGACTCAGGAGCGCATACCAAAGGTTACAAATAATCAGCCAGAATGACGAAAAGAGGAAAGTTCCTTTGAACTCCTCAAACCTTTTTAATCCTCTATAGATGGTTCTTTCTTAGGCTGTGCCCGCAAATTTACTTTATCAAACCGTAAAATAAACAAAGGGATGGAAACTTATTAGTTCCCATCCTTTTTCGGTATTACAGTCCGTTCGGGTTTTTACTGATAAAATTCCAGTTGTCACGGCACATATCAGAAATACTATATTTTGGCTGCCAATGCAGAAGGTTCACAGCCCTTGTATTATCCGCATAGAAAGCAGCAATATCTCCTGCGCGGCGGGGGGCAATCTGGTAGGGGATTTTTTTGCCGGAAGCTTTTTCAAAAGCCTTTACAATTTCTAAAACGCTGGTTCCGTGTCCAGTGCCAAGATTAAATACTTCCAGGCCAGGGTGTTTTTGAATATAATCCAAAGCCTTTAAATGGCCGTCTGCTAAATCCATAACATGGATATAGTCACGAACGCCTGTACCATCGGTAGTATCGTAATCATTTCCATAAATGTTCAGACAGGGCAGTTTGCTAATAGCGACCTGCATAATATAAGGCATCAGGTTATTGGGAATACCGTTGGGATCTTCCCCCAAAAGCCCGGATTCATGGGCGCCGATAGGGTTAAAGTAACGGAGAAGCATCACGTTCCATGCAGGATCAGCATGATGGATATCCATAAGCATTTGCTCAATCATTAATTTTGTATATCCATATGGATTAGTAGCGGAGGTAGGCATTCCCTCTACATAAGGGATTGGGTTATTCATGCCATAAACCGTAGCCGATGAACTGAATACAATTGTTTTTACCTGGAATTCCGCCATAACCTGGAAAAGCTGCAGGGAACCGGTAATGTTGTTGTAGTAATAACGCATTGGCTGTTGAACGGATTCCCCTACAGCCTTTAGACCTGCGAAATGGATGACCGCATCGATTTTATAGTCACGGAAGATGGAACGCATCCCATCCATATCCATCATGTCGGTTTGATAAAAGGCTGGACGCTTTCCTGTGATCTTTTCAATCCGGTTAATGGCTTCTGCCTTTGAGTTGCAAAGATTGTCCATAACGACAACATCATAACCCTGCTGCAAAAGGGCTGTTGCTGTATGGCTTCCAATATACCCTGTTCCGCCGGTTACAAGAATGGTCATACTGTCTGCTCCTCTCAAAATTCAGTTAATGATACTGGTGTGTTCCCTTAATGGTAGTATAACCGAAGTCCTCCTCTCCAGTCAATCCATTTTCTAAAATAGGTATCATTTGTCCATGAAAAAGAACAGCAGGAAGGTAGATATATAAGTATAAATTCGAAGGATACAGAACAAAACTGTCCTTTCGCCAAATACACATTAAGAGCCTGTTCAGCATCTCTCCGCGCATGTTGAGATACTGAACAGGCTCTAAGTGATTATTTTTCCCTTTTTTTCAGGTAAAGGCAGAAAGAATATATGCAGGGGATCAAGAGCAATGGTATCATAATACCCCATAAAAGCCAATGCCACTGCAAAAAGATATTTATAATGCACACTATCCCGCCTAATACAAAAAGCTTTCCAGACAGCTGGTGGGTTTTCCGCCAATTTTCTTCATCGGCAAGAGTCCAGGGCAATTTGATTCCAATCGTATAATTCGGACCGCTTTTGGGAAGATAATTTCCAACAATCAACAGCAATATCCCCATAAATAAAAAGATACCTTTTTCGATTCCAAAGTATTTTGAAAGCCCCAGCGCATGGGAATAGATTGAGTATCCGCATATCAGGGAAGAAGCAGGTACAATCCAAAGGATAGCCTGATATGCTTTGTCGCTGATATTCTTCCCTTTAGGATCAGCAGATGTAACAAAAACGCATATTAACTGGATAAACAGCAGGAACACAGGCAGCCCGAAAACAGCGAAAAGCTTTCCGCTCCATCCGTTGGGAGTTCCGTCCATTCCAAAATGCGTTGCAATCCGCTCTGGAAGCCTGTTCCATAATACCAATCCCGCGAAAAGCGGAGCCAAGGTCAGCAGACATGTAATAATGACAGATGTTTTATGTCGTTTTATCATTCTTACTCTCCCCCTTCAGGTCGGACAGCCATAACATGGCTTCCTCTAATACACTTACCCGTAATTCATAGTAAATAAAGTTCTTTTCCCGGCGCTCTACAATCAGGTCTGCCTTTTTCAATGTATTAAGATGATAAGACATGGTTGCCCCTGTTAAATTAAAGTGCTTTCCGATTTCCCCTGCGGTGAGCGGGCTTTCCCTTAGTAACGTTAGGATTTCCCGGCGCACAGGGTCTGACAAAGCTTTAAAGGTTTCCCCAAAACCCACTTCATCACCTGGCTTCCACAATCTATTTAGAAAATTTTCTAAATAGATTGTACTCTATATTTTATTCATTGTCAATAGCTTAATTGGGAATTACAATAAATTTGATTTTTCCTAATTTCCAAAAACTTTTTAAAAGGGCTTGACAAGTTTCCTTTTTTACGATTTAATAAAAAGAGTGATTGCAAAGAAAAAGAACATATGATTCTTTTTGTAGAAAAAAGGGGGAGCTTTATGGCGGAAATAAACAGCCAGGGATATGGTAACGACAGTATTTCATCCCTAAAAGGTGCAGACCGTGTAAGAAAACGTCCAGGGGTCATTTTCGGTTCAGACGGGCTGGAGGGGTGCCAACATTCTGTATTTGAAATCCTCAGCAACTCCATTGATGAAGCCCGCGTTGGACGGGGCAGTAAAATAATTTTGACCAAGTATAAAGATTGTGTTTATGAAGTAACAGATTTTGGATGCGGCATACCGGTAGATTATAACCCCAGGGAGGAACGTTATAATTGGGAATTGATTTTCTGTGAAATGTATGCTGGCGGAAAATATGATGATAATGGTGGAAATTATGAATTTTCCCTTGGGCTCAATGGCCTTGGCTTATGCGCCACCCAGTATTCCTCGGAATTTATGGATGTGGAAATCTTCCGAGACGGCCAGCGTTTTACCCTTTCCTTCCAAAAGGGGGAAAATGTAGGCGGCCTGCATAAGGAGCCGTTTAAGTATAAAAATACTGGAAGCCGGATTCGTTGGAAACCAGACTTAGATGTTTTTACAGAAATTGACATTCCAAAGGAGTATTTTGAAAATATTCTGAAACGCCAGGCGGTTGTCAATGCAGGTGTAACCCTGATTCTCAGAATTGAAACGGAAAACGGGTTTGAAGAAACCCAATATATTTATAAAGATGGAATTGTAGATTATGTGCGGGAATTGGTAAAGGAAGGTTTAGAAACGCCTGATTCTCTTACTCCTGTTCAGTTCTGGCAGTGTGAGCGTACCGGACGGGACCGTGAGGACAAGCCGGAATATAAAGCAGTATTTAACATTGCCTGCTGTTTTTCCAACAAGCTGAAATTACAGGAATATTATCATAACTCCTCCCATTTGGAATATGGCGGTACTCCTGAAAAGGCAGTCAAGACCGCCTTTGTTGCCCAGATAGACAGCTATCTCAAACAGGGGAACAAGTATCTCAAGGGGGAAAGCAAAATTACCTTTGCAGATGTGGATGAATGTCTTGTTTTAGTCTCATCTTCCTTCTCAACGCAAACCTCTTATGAAAACCAAACGAAAAAATCAATTACCAACCGGTTTATTTATGAAGCGATGAATGAATTCCTGCGCCATCAGCTGGAAGTTTATTTTTTGGAAAATCCCGACGATGCGCAGAGGATTGCAGAACAAATCCTTGTGAATAAGCGCAGCCGTGAAAACGCCGAAAAAACCCGCCAGAATTTAAAGAAAAAGCTTGCTGGTTCTATCGACCTTTCCAACCGTGTACAGAAGTTTGTGGACTGCCGTTCTAAGGATATTGCCCGCCGCGAAATCTATATTGTGGAGGGCGACTCCGCCCTGGGCTCAGTCAAACTGGGCCGCGATGCTGAGTTCCAAGCAGTTATTCCAGTACGGGGAAAAATCCTCAACTGCCTGAAAGCTGGATATGATAAAATCTTTAAAAATGAAATTATTACAGATATTATTAAGGTTTTAGGATGTGGCGTTGAGGTGAAGGCAAAGGCCAATAAGGATCTTTCTTCTTTTGATTTATCCTCTCTCCGATGGAATAAAATTGTAATCTGTACAGATGCGGATGTAGATGGGTTCCATATCCGCACGCTTATTCTTACCATGCTGTACCGGCTTACTCCTACCTTGATTGATGAAGGATTTGTTTACATTGCTGAATCCCCTTTATATGAGATTACTTCTGGCGAGAAAACATATTTTGCCTATACCGACGACGAGAAAAATAAAATCCTCAAGAAACTGGATAAGAAAAAATTTACCATTCAGCGTTCTAAAGGTCTGGGTGAAAACGAACCAGATATGATGTGGCTTACAACAATGAACCCCGATACCCGCCGGTTGATTAAGGTTACTCCTGCGGAAGCTGAAAAAACTGCTGCTATGTTTGAACTGTTTTGGGGGAGCGACCTGGAAGGACGGAGAAATTATATTGTCGAAAACGGCCATGAATATTTAGAACTGGCTGATATCTCGTAGGTTTGTAAGAAAGGAACAGAAAGATGCCGCAGAAACGGAAAAAAGAACCTGCTTCCGCAAAACGCACCCAACAGGAAGCCCTCTTTGAAAACGCGGGCGTGGTAGTGGAACAGCCTATTATAGATACCCTGGAAAAGAACTTTATGCCCTATGCCATGAGCATCATCCTTTCCCGCGCCATACCGGAAATTGACGGTTTTAAACCCTCCCATCGAAAACTGCTTTACACCATGTATAAAATGGGGCTGCTGAATGGGGGGCGCACAAAATCCGCCAACGTGGTTGGACAAACAATGAAGCTGAATCCACATGGAGATATCCCAATTTACGAAACAATGGTTCGCCTCTCCAGGGGATATGAAGTGCTGCTTCACCCATATGTAGACTCCAAGGGGAATTTTGGAAAAGCCTATTCCAGAGACATGGCTTATGCTGCATCCCGTTATACAGAGGTGAAGCTGGACGCAATCAGTGCCGAACTATTTCGGGACATTGACAAGGATACGGTGGACTTTGTTGACAACTATGACAACACGATGAAAGAACCGTCCTTGCTTCCTGTAACGTTTCCTTCTGTTTTGACCAATTCCAACGTGGGAATTGCAGTAGGAATGGCTAGTTCTATTTGTTCCTTTAACTTGGCAGAGCTGTGCGAGGCTGCAATTGCTTTAATGAAGAATCCCCAGACTCCCATAGAAGATATTTTAAAGGCGCCTGATTTTTCAGGCGGCGGATATCTTATTTATAACCGCAGTGAGATTGATAAAGTTTACCAGACAGGTCGGGGGAGCTTCCGTATCCGTTCCCGCTATCAGTTTGACAAATCCAATAACTGCATTGAAATCACTGAAATTCCCCCAACAACTACCGTTGAGGCCATTATGGACAAGGTAGTTGATTTGGTTAAGTCGGGAAAAATCCGTGAAATATCTGATATGCGGGATGAAACGGATTTGTCTGGCCTGAAACTCACCATTGACCTGAAACGCGGCGTTGACCCAGATAAACTGATGCAGAAGCTTTGCCGCCTTACTCCGCTGGAGGACGCTTTTTCCTGCAACTTTAACGTTTTAATAAATGGAACCCCAAGGGTTATGGGCGTATATGGACTGTTGGAAGAATGGATTTCCTTTCGACAGAACGCTGTCCACAGGCGTGTTTCCTTTGACCTGAAAAAAATGTCTGAAAAGCTCCACCTCCTGAAAGGTTTGGAAAAAATTCTGCTGGATATTGACAAGGCTGTTCGCATTGTCCGCGAAACAGAACAGGAAAGCGATGTTGTACCCAATTTGATGATTGGATTTGGAATAGATCAAATCCAGGCGGAATATGTTGCAGAAATCCGCCTGCGCCACCTTAACCGTGAGTACATTCTAAAGCGCACTGCTGAGATTTCCGAACTGGAAGAACAAATTGCTGAATTACAGGGAATTCTGGAAGATCCTAAAAAAATACGAAACATTATTGCCAAAGAACTTCGGGATGTAGCCAAAAAGTTTGGCAAACCCAGGCGCACCCTTATCCTGTATGCAGATCAACAGCAGGAGGAGGAACCTTTGGAAGAAATCCCGGATTATGCTGTACGGCTGTTCTTTACCAGGGAAGGGTATTTCAAGAAAATAACGCCTCTCTCCCTGCGGCTGAGCGGAGAGCATAAATTAAAAGAGGGAGATATTATTGTTCAGGATGTAGAAAGTTCCAATGCAGCAGAACTTCTTTTCTTTACCAATATGGGACAGGTTTACAAGTGCCGCGCCTGCGAATTTGACGACACCAAAGCCAGTGTTATGGGGGACTATCTGCCTGCCCGTTTAAGTATGGACGAAGGAGAACTTCCTGTTTACATGGCTGTTACAAAGGAGTACAATGGTTATATGCTCTTTGCCTTTGAAAACGGCAAAGCTGCTAAAATTGAGATGTCTGCCTATATGACCAAAACCAGGCGTAAAAAGCTGACAGGGGCTTACAGTGATAAATCCCCCCTGATAGCTTCCGTTTATCTGGATGAAGATCAGGATATGGTGTTCCTGTCTGCCGGAAGGGTTATTGTAGCCCATTCGTCCCTTATCACCGTTAAAACAACTAGGGAAAGCCAGGGACTCCAGGTGATGCAGCTTAAGAAAAACGCCAAGCTGGAGAAAATGCTGCCGCTGAAAGATGGGATGTTTGAAAACCCTCAAAAATACCGTCCTAAAAATATACCATCCATGGGCAGCCTTTTGAAACAGGAAGATATAGGGGAACAGATGACACTCTAGAGGATGGTGTTTTGAATGGATACGATTGTACAGAAGTATTTAACCTGCTTGAGGGATGCCTACTATGAACAGCATGCCGGGAAAGAATGGGAGGACTTTGAAAAGGTTGTCCATGGGGCAAACGAGAAAGATTTAAATGCCCTGCGGAAGCTGTACCCCGATATCCCGGAAAGTTTGGTGCAGCTTTTGGAATTCGCAGATGGGACATACTGGAGGGAATATGCAGGGAAGACGGTCGCTTTCTACTTCCTTGGCTCTGATTTGGAGGAATATCCCTATTATCTGTTGTCTGCTAAACAAATGACTGATATTCGTGAGATTGATTGGTTAGAGGATTATATTGACCGGGTATATGACGATGCTGTAGAAATTGACGACAAAATTATTGACGACTCAGAAAAAATGAGATGGCTGCATTTTTCCGACTGCATGAATAATGGAGGGACCTCACAGCTGTTTATTGATTTTTCTCCTTCTAACTTTGGGATAAAGGGGCAGATTGTAAGATATGTCCATGACCCAGACGAACTGGCTGTGATAGCGGACAGCTTCGATGAATATCTGGAAATGCTGGTAGAATCTGGATGTGATTTTATCAATGAAGATACTATCGGCGAAGACTTTGACGATGAATAAATTTCAGGAGGTTTTTTGGTATGACATGGGGGATTATTGGGGCAATGGATTCTGAGGTCGCTTTGCTCCGCAACAGCATGGAAATTGAAAAAACAGAGGAGGTTTCCGGGCTTACTTACTACATTGGGACGCTTTGTGGGCAAAAAGTGATTATTGTTTGTTGCAGTATTGGCAAAGTAAACGCTGCAATCTGTGCCCAGACACTGGCCGCTGTTTTCAAGGTGGACAGGCTTGTCAATGTCGGAGTTGCCGGGGCGCTGGATGAAAGATTGAATATTTTTGATGTTGTTGTATCAGATGTATTATGCTACCATGATGCGGGACTTGGGATATTGGCACGCAATCCGCCCTTCTGCTCTGAATATTATGCGGATAAGGATTTAGTTCAGTTGGCAACAAGGGCTTGCAGCCGTATCTCCGGGGATGATTTTAACTGTTTTGTTGGAAGGATTGTTTCCGGCGATAGGTTTATTTCCGAAAATGCGGAGAAAAAACGGATTGTGGAGGAATTCCATCCTATGTGCGTGGAGATGGAAGGTGCAGCTTTGGGCCATGTCGCTGTGGCTAATAAAATCCCGTTTGTTGTTATCCGCAGTATGTCTGACGGGGCTGATGATAACGCGGATGTTAGTTTTGATGAGTTTGCACCTAAAGCTGCGGAACATTCGGCAAGGATTATTATGGGGATTTTAGAGTTGGCATAAAAGTAAATTTGCGGGCATAAAACCTATGGCGAGTACAGGCTGGGGAGGATATTGTACAGCAAAGCTGCATTCTTAAAAAGTCCCTGGTTGCCAATTCAGCTCCGCTGAACAGAACCCGCTAAAGTTTGACAGACATAGCGGTTAGCCGCTTGCAGCCATCCGGCAAACTTTAAGTTTGCCGGATGGCGTTTTTTAAAACAGAAAAGCCTTGTCCGGCGTCAGGGACACCATCTCAGCAACCGTTGGTTGTTCGATGGCTGCAAGAGAAAATTTAAAGGTTTTTCCAACTCTGCGGAGTTGGAAAAAGCGGAAGAAGCCCGCCTATATGGGGCCGTCCCAAGAAACTGGTTTTATCCACAGTCTTGGTACTCCCCGGGAACCAAACAGGCGGGCTTTTGATTTTTTAAAATATTGTGTACAGTTATGGGGGTGCGTTTGCCGTTAGATGGTCTGAATTATCAGGTCAGGGGGAGTTTCGCGTTTGCGAACGCGGCCAGAGGAACTTTTTAGGAAAGTCCCTCTGGACTCTTCAAACCTTTTTAATCTGTTTCAGGTTGTACTCAGTTTAGGACATCCCTGCACATTAACTCAAAATGAGAGTATTCCTTAAAAAGGATACTCTCATTTTTTTAATCTTCTTTATCTATATTTTCTTCTGGATTTGTTTCTATTTCCAAAGTATTGTTTACCTCAACAACCGTTTCCTCAGAAGGTTCCTCTATATTTTCCGCATTAGTTCCAACTTCCAGCAATCCTGCCATTAAATCAACAAACTCCTGTGCTTCAATTTTTTCATGGTCATACAGATAATTTGCAACCATATGAAGCTGATCCGAATGATCTTTTAAAATGGTTCTGGTTCGGTTGTAAGCAGTATCAATCAAACGGCGAACCTCACTGTCAATCAGTCCTGCTACTTCCTCAGAACACCGGGTCTGGTTTATATCCCTTCCCAAAAAGACCTCGTTTTGATCGGTGCCATAAACAATAGGACCCAGCTTTTCACTGAAACCATATTTAGTAACCATAGCTTTGGCTAAATCAGTAGCGCGCTGAATATCGTTAGAAGCTCCAGTAGAAATATCTCCTAAAACAATCTGTTCAGCAACACGCCCGCCCAGTAAAACAACCAAATCCTCTTCCATCTCGGTTTTGCGGCGATAATTTCGATCTTCCACAGGCAGAGACATTGTAAAACCGCCCGCCATACCTCTGGGGATAATGGAAACCTGATGAACAGGGTCTTGCGTTTCACAGTAGAAAGTACAAACAGCATGACCTGCTTCGTGGAAAGCCGTCAAACGTTTATCTTTTGGGGGAACAATATGGGATTTCTTTTCTGGCCCTGCAACAACTTTAATGGTAGCTTCTTCAATATCTTCCATAGTAATCGCTAGACGGCCTTTTTTAACAGCAAGCAAAGCAGACTCATTGACAAGGTTTTCCAGATCTGCACCTGTAAATCCAGCTGTAGTTTTTGCAATTGTGTTAAGGGATACATCAGGCCCCATAGGTTTGTTGCGGGTATGGACTTTCAGAATTTCTTCCCGCCCCTTTATGTCAGGGTATGAAACAGCAATCTGCCGGTCAAAACGTCCTGGACGCAATAGCGCTGGATCCAGTATATCACGGCGGTTAGTAGCAGCAATCACAATAACGCCGGAGTTTGCTCCAAAACCATCCATCTCTACCAGCAGTTGGTTTAAGGTCTGTTCCCGTTCATCGTGTCCACCGCCAAGCCCTGCGCCGCGGTGACGGCCCACAGCATCAATCTCATCAATAAATACAATGCTCGGCGCGTTTTTCTTAGCCTGATCGAATAAATCCCGCACACGGGATGCACCAACGCCAACAAACATTTCTACAAAATCCGAACCGGAAATAGAGAAAAACGGCACTCCGGCTTCGCCAGCCACAGCACGGGCCAGCAAAGTTTTACCGGTTCCGGGAGGGCCCATTAAAAGCACGCCTTTTGGTATACGCGCCCCTAAATCATTATATTTCCGAGGGTCTTTCAAAAACCCGACAATTTCTTCCAGCTCAGCTTTTTCCTCATCGGCTCCAGCAACGTCTGCAAAAAAGACCCTTCTGCCTTCGCTCTGGGCTTTCAGCTTGGCCTTGCCAAAACTCATTACATTGTTTCCGCCGCCAGCCTGACGCATCATGAAAAACCATAGCGCAGCCATTGCCGCAATCAGAAGAATTGTCGGAAGCAGCGTCACCCACCATGGTGTAGACCTTGGGGGAATATAGTCGTATCGAATACGGTCGTCAGGATTTTTTTCGTTATGCTCCCTCACATAATCCTGAATATCCCCTACAAAAAGGCTCACATTCGGTATATAATAGTCTACTTTTTGAGCTTTCCCAGCTACTTTGATGGAGAGAAGCCCATTGTTAAAGTCCAGGGTGTAATGCTCCACCTGATCTGTTTCAAAAAGTTGTACTACATCCGAATAAATAATGCTGTTCGATTGGGTATTCATGGTTGAGAACATCATAGCGGCAATCAGGGTCAACGCCAGCAGTACGGCAATGTATATGCCGAATCCACCGCCTCTTTTCGCTGCCAAAAACATCCACTCCTTTATGGTAGAATTGATTCAAATTCAAATGGGACGGAAGCGCAAAAAGCTGCCGCCCAACCAGTTACTTTTGATAAACTTGGGGCTTCAATATGCCAATATAAGGAAGATTGCGGTATGTTTCATTATAATCCAATCCATAGCCCACTACAAAGGCGTCAGGAACCTGGAAACCGTAATAATCGGCCTGGATGTCAGCGGTGCGGCGCTCCGGCTTATCCAGCAAAGTTGCAATACGTATGCTGCGCGGATTGCGCGCCTTTAAAATTTTGCTCAAATAGCTGAGAGTCATGCCGCTGTCCAAAATATCCTCTACAATCAGCAGGTCGCGTCCTTCTATCTGTTGATCCAGGTCTTTAATTATTTTAACCACACCGGAAGACTTTACCCCGGAACCATAACTGGAAACCGACATAAAATCAATCTTTGCAGGAATTGTAATCGCACGCATCAGATCCGCCATAAATACGACAGAACCTTTGAGCACACTGACCATCAAAAGATCTTTGCCCTGATAATCACGGCTGATCTGTTCTCCCATTTTTTGAACACATTTTTTTAGTTCTTCTTCCGAAATTAAAACTTTTAAAATATCTTCGTCCATTTCTGTATGAACCATAATAAGCCTCCGTTACGCTTCATTCCAGTTTTGTTCCAGATTGAGGGGGAGGGATTTCCCCCGTCTGCCCCAACACACAGATTTTAACTAAACAATGAGTATCCGGGCCAGGAGCTGCTCTCTGGCTGCATCCAATCCGTTCTGTCCAAAGGATTCCGCCCTCATCCTCCAAAATCGCCAGCCGGCTGCGTTCCAAAGGGGCAATCCCTTTTTCCTGAAACAGTTTTTTCAGGGAATGGCTGCCGGAACGTTTCCAGGGGATATAGGCATCTCCATTTTTTCTTTGCCTCAGTTTGACAGTACCATATATTTTAGCATAGTCAAGACAATTTTTTAAGCTGTTAGAGCTGTTTTTTTTAAATTTTTCAGTTTGTTCATAATCCAACAGCCGTAAAGTATATATTTTTCCAGCTGCTTGTACAGTTTGTTCTGCACTTTGTCCAGCAAATTGGATGGGTATTTCAAAATATGGCTCTGGCTCCACCCTTTTTTCCAGCTGAATTCTGTTTTCATTTGCCTTAATATAAAAGCCCTTCTGAATTTCAACCGCGCCGCAGCCTCTGTTTGCGGTTTCACGGCAAAGGAAAAGCCGTTTCCGGTCATACTCCAAACCAGCGCTTATAAGCATTTGCTGAATGACACGGACAGCCAATCCCTGGGGAAGTTCCAGCCATGGGGCGCGGGAGACACCGCATAAAACAAGGTTCCCTTTTTCATATTGGCCTATGTTTTCCAATCCATGCCGCTGAAAAAATTCTTTCGTCATACTGTCCAAGCACTCCCGGTCTTCCCGGAGGGATTCTGTCATGCGGGCTGCAGACTGTTCTATACTGGGGTTTATTTCCTGCAAAAGGGGAACGATCTGACGGCGGATTTTATTTCGGGTATAGCGCTCATCTGAATTTGTACTGTCTGTCATATATTCTAATTGGTTCTTACAGCAGTATTCTTCCGTTTCAGAGCGAGTGGCTTCAATGAAAGGGCGAATGATGTCAGGATGTGCCATATCCGCAGATTTCCGTATAGGGGGGATTCCGCACAGTCCGGCCAGTCCGGTTCCCCTTGCCATAGAAAACAAAACCGTTTCCAAACTGTCGCTGAGGGTATGGGCGGTTGCGATTTTTACAGAAGCCATTGGAGGGAGCTGGCTGCGCCATTCTTCAGCGGTCTGAAAAAAACATGAATACCTTAATTCCCTGGCAGCTTCCTCCAAACCAAGATTTTGTTTTTGGGCAAAATCGGGAACGTCTTTTATCCATACTGTCAGGGGGATACCCAGTTCTTTGCAAAGCCCTTCACAAAACACCTGGTCGCGAAACGCTTCCTCCCCGCGGATTTGATGGTTGACATGGCAGGCACGCAGGGAAAAATGTTCGTTTTCCCGGAGGGAGGCAAGGCAGTGGAGCAGTGCCACAGAATCCGCTCCTCCCGACAGCCCTACAATTAAAAAATCCCCTGGCAGAAGCATCCCATATTTTTGCAGAGTATTTAAAACTTTAAGGCGCATCCCGGAAACGCTCCAATCCACAGAATCTGGTGTATCGTCCATCCCATCCGACTTTCACAACGCCAGTTTCGCCATGGCGGTTTTTGGAAACGATAAATTCTGCAATATTCTGTTCAGCGGTTTCAGGATTATAATACGCATCTCTGTAGAGGAAAATAACGCTGTCCGCATCCTGTTCAATAGAACCAGATTCGCGCAGGTCTGAAAGAACTGGCCTGTGATCTGCACGGTTTTCCGGCCCGCGGGAAAGCTGGGCCAGTGTAATGACTGGAACGTTAAGTTCTTTTGCCATGATTTTCAGGCTCCGGGTAATTTCCGAAACTTCCTGGACACGGTTGTCAATCCTGCGTCCAGTTGTCATGAGCTGCAAATAGTCAATAATGACCAAACCTAAATCTTTCAGCCGTCTCAACCGGGCTTTCATTTCCGGCACACTGATTCCCGGCGCATCGTCAATATAAATTGGCGCTGCGGAAAGAGTCTGTGCAGCAGTTGCAAGGCGAACCCAATCATCCCCGTTTAAATCACCGGTTCTCATCAGATTCCCAGTGATGGAGCCCTCGCTGGAAAGCATACGCTCTACAAGCTGTTCTTTGCTCATCTCCAGGTTAAAGACAGCAACTTTCTTCTGATAACGTTTAGCCACATTAGCGGCAATATTTAAACCTATGGCGGATTTCCCCATTGCTGGGCGGGCAGCTATCAGGATTAAATCTGTCCGGTTCAGGCCCGTTAAAACCTTATCCAAATCTGCAAACCCAGTGGACAGCCCCAGATATTGGTCTTTATCCTCACCTGTCAGACGTTGGAGATGGTCGTAAGCACTGATAATGATTTCATCTATCCGCTGAAGCCCTGTTGTTTCCCGGCCCTGGCGGATATCAAAAATACGCTGTTCCGCCATATCCAGCAGCGATGAAGCGTCTTCCCCGCCTCCTTCTGCGACAGACTGGATAATATCACGAGCTGTCTCCATCAGACACCGGAGCTGATATTTTTCCTGTACAATTTTGGCGTATGCTTCAACGTTTGCTGTTGTCGGCACTACCTGGGCGATTTGCGCCAGGTAAAGCCGGGCAGATTCCTCTGTCTTAAACACTGATTCTGTAATAGCCCTTTCAAGGACTGTAACAAAATCAATCGGCTGCCCGGAAGAAAACATGGCTACCAAAATGGAGAACAGGTTCTGATGCTGTTCCAGAAAAAAGGATTCTGCCCGCACATACTCCAGCACAGAGGAGAGACAGGAGGAATCAATCAGAACCGCCCCCAGCACAGACTGTTCTGCTTCCTGGCTGTATGGGGATTGGTTCTTAAATTCCTCTGTATCCATATAAGACGATGCTGATTTAGGGCTGTCCGGCATATATAAAAATTTTCTCCTTTCTTTTTATTTTTACATTACGCCACAAAAAAGGGACAAACGTTTTACAGCCGTTTATCCCTTTTCTGATAAATAGCAGATCAAAAACATAAAAAGGGCAAAGAACACACAGGGGATTTACAAAGCCTTTTCCAACCCCTCTTATACCATTTCCGCAACAGTGACGAAAATTTGTGTTGAAATCCCTGCATACAGTTTGACCTCAGCGGAATATGTCCCAAAGGATTTTATATCCGATGTCAGCGCAATTTTCTTTTTGTCCACATCAACGCCCAACTGTTTTTTCAGTTCGTCGGAAACCTCTTTAGCAGTAACAGAGCCAAAGAGTTTTCCGCCTGCTCCTGCTTTCGCCATAATTTTTATGGATTTTCCCGACAGCGTTTTTGCGGCGGCTTCCGCCTGTTCACGCTCAACCTGGGCGCGGTGCTGGGCTGCGGCTTCCTTAGCCTTTAACACGTTCATATTCTGTGCCGATGCTTCTATTGCCAGTTTACGGGCTAAAAGAAAATTTCTTGCATATCCGTCGGATACTTCTATAAGCTGCCCTTTTTTTCCAGAACCTTTTACGTCTTGGGTCAAGATTACTTTCATTTTTATCCGTCCTTTCTTTCAAGAGGCTGAAGTCTGCTGGTAAATTGTGTTGGTTCCTAGTTATCATTTCACAGACACTCTTATTGTATCACAGCATCTTAAGACTGTAAATATTTTTCTGTACCGCATCACAGAAATCAATTTACAGAATCATTGCAAAAAAAGAAACAGAAAACCTTCGGCGCGGGCACAAAGCCAAAGTAAGCACAAACCAAACCCGTATTAAAAGCTTTGGCCGCTTTCTCGAAAGTGGCAGGGATCCAGGGTTGAGCAGCGGAGCTGCTCAGAGCCACCGGTCGCCAGTTCAGCTTTGCTGAACTGAACCCGCAAGACGCGAAACTCCTTTTGGCAAGAGCTTTTTTCTTTCCTTCTTTCTTTTTGCGATAGAAAAAGAAAGAAGAACCTTCCCTTTTCCTCCACCTACCCTGACAAACACCCCGGTGGGGTGTTTGTCAATATCAACCTCAAAATCTCCGCAAAATTGATTTCCCTGGTGCCTCATTCGGCTTATGCCCGCTGCCCCCGTGTTTCATAAAAGCGGTCAATCACTCCCAATAATTTTTCCCTGGCGTCTTCAAAAGAAATCCCCTTCATTTGAGTAGCAGCCATTGTTTGATGGCCGCCTCCGCCCAACTGTTCCATAATGACCTGGACATTAATCGCGCCCATGCTCCTCGCAGAAATTGAAACGCCCCCGTCAAATTCAAAAAGGGTAAAGGACGCATCCACACCGATAATATTCAACAGCTCGTCGGCAGCCTGAGGAGCAACCAGCTTCACATGTTCCAGCGGTTCCTGGACGCCTGCAATCGCACATTTCCTATAAATTTTGGCTGAAGAAATAATTTTGGTTCTCGACATATATTCTTCCATACTGGTAGAAAACAGTTTACGGACTTCAACAGTATCCGCCCCCATTCTGCGCAGATAGGCGACAGCCTCAAATGTCCTCACACCAGCGCGCATAATGAAGTTTTTTGTATCAAGCATAATACCAGCCAAAAGGGCTTCTGCTTCAATACGGCTGATCCGCCTTTTTTCCCCAAAATATGGAAGCATTTCTGCGATCATTTCAGATGCAGAGGAGGCATAAGGCTCATGATAAAAGATAACCGCGTTATCAATATGATCGACAGTTTTACGGTGATGGTCAATTACAACCACTGTTTTACAGGATTCATAGACATCATACGACTGCACAAAATGCTTAATATGCGTGTCAACAACAATTAAAAGCGTGTTGGGGGTAATGTTAGGCAAAACTTCTTCTGGAGACTTAAAAGCATAGCCATAACCATTTTCCATTAACCGGGACATCAGGGAAGCTACAAGATGCCTTTTCGGGTCAATACAGATGCAGACTTGTTTCCCCATAGACTTAACCACACGGTAGATTCCCACAGCAGAGCCTAAACTGTCCATATCGGCAAACTGATGCCCCATAACCACCACATTATCATGGGACTCAATTAATTCCTGAAGCGCGGAAGCAACAATTCTTGCTTTAACCTTGGTACGTTTTTCGACGCCTTTGGAGACCCCTCCAAAGAATTCATAACCGTCTTTGGAGCGGACAGAGGCCTGGTCTCCGCCTCTCCCCAAGCACATATCCAAAGCCTGGCGGGCCATTTGCTCTGATTCCGTCAGGTCTTTTGCACCTATGCCCACCCCAATGGACAATGTAGCTGTCATATTGTCAGAGGCACTGATTACCCTTACACTGTCCAATATATCAAAGCGGTGTTGAATGATTTCATCCAAATACTGCTTTTCAACAATTGCAACAAACCGGTCACGGTCAATTTTACAAATAAACGCTTTATTGGCCACAAAATATTTTTCAATGACTGTCTCAATCTCGGCAAAAATTTGAGACCTCTCATTTTCTTTGGCATTTTGCTGAAGTTCCTCATAGTTATCTATTAAAACAATCGCTATATTGGGACGGGTTATATGATATTCATGGGCAAGCTTTTTTACAACGGTGTCATCTACAAAATAGAATACCTTTAAACGTTCTTCCTCTTTGGCCGCATTAGAGAAATAAACCGTATATTCTTTTCCTGCCCGTACAATGTTGACGCCCTTTTCAGGACAATCTGCTGCATGATCTATATTGGCTATTTGGGCTAAATTATTATCGTATACGTCTGTCCCGGATAACACCCCTTCACGGAACAGATCATTATACCAGACGATTTGTCCTTCCATGTCCGTTACCAATACCGGAAGCGGAAACGAAGTTAATACCCCTCTCTGCGTATCTGACAGCAGTTCTCCCATATGATTCAGCAGTTCATGAGTGTACTTTTGAGACCGCTTCATACACAGGATGACCAGTCCCAGTGAAGCCAACAAAAGTACTAATTCGATGTAAAAAAGCCGGACATTATAAAAATAAGTTGCGCCTGTCATAAGCGTGCACAGTAAAAAGAGAAAAATTAATGCCGGCGTTAGCATTGCTATATGTTTTTTCACTCTATCCACTCCATTTCCCCTGGAAGATCTGAAACAGGCTGACTTGCCTTGGGCGTTCCGTTTGGAACGCCTTGTTTACATTATAAACGATTCCCACCAAATAAACAACATTTTCCAGATGAGAATTTTAAGAAAAAAGCAGATGTGCAGATATAACCAGGGTGGGGATTAAAAAGGTTTCGGGTCTAGGGCTGTCTGCTCTGGATCCGAAACCTTTTTTAATCTGCTATAGGCCGTACATATCTTAGGTAATGCCGCAATTTTGCTTTATTGCACTCACACTAATTTATTATTTTCTGGTAGTAATCCAACGGACAACCCTTTCCTTCCTTTGATTTTGCTCATAGGGAGGATATCTTAATCCAATGTCCAATATGGAGGAACTTTTTAAAACAGATTTTTTATGAGAAAAAGTATCAAACCCAGCCTTTCCATGGTAAGCACCCATACCGCTTTCGCCGACCCCGCCAAAGGGCATGGCATCCCCGGCAAGCTGTAAAACAGTATCGTTAATGCATCCTCCTCCAAACGGAACAGACTGCATAACCTTTTTTTCTGTACGAATATCGCGCGTAAAAAGGTATAAAGCCAAAGGCGAAGGCTGTTCACGGATATACTCTAAAGTTTTCTCCAAATCGTCATAAGGGATGATTGGAAGAATCGGCCCGAAAATCTCCTCGCCCATAATTGGGTGTTTTGCAGGGGGTTCAGCAATTATAGTAGGAGCAATTTTAAGTTCCCCGCGGTTAATCCCTCCGCCCGCCAGAATCTCGCACCCAGTTAAAAGTCCACATAACCGTTCAAAGTGATGTTCATTGACAATCCGGCTTAGTTCAGGGGAAAATTCAGGCTTTTCCCCATAAAATTCTAAAATCCATTGTTTCATAGAGTCTATTAACGGCTGCAAAACCTTTCGATGAACAAAAACATAGTCAGGAGCAACACAGGTTTGCCCTGCATTCAAACATTTTCCCCAAATAATACGGCGGGCAGCCATAGGGATTACAGCCGTGTCGTCTACAATGCAGGGACTCTTTCCGCCTAATTCCAAAGTGACAGGGGTAAGGTTTTTAGCAGCCTGTTCCATAACAGAACGGCCAATCTCCACTCCGCCTGTAAAAAAGATATAGTCAAACTTCTGCATTAAAAGGGATTTTGCTACATCGGATTTTCCTGTTACCACCCGGCAAAACCGCTGTTCAAAATTTTGATTAAAGATTTTTGAAATGACTTCGCTGGTAGCGGGGGCGTGTTCAGAAGGCTTTATAATCACACAGTTTCCAGCCGAAATCGCTGCTACTGCTGGAGCAATGCTTAATTGGAAAGGATAGTTCCAGGGAGCGAGGATTAGACAAACGCCGTATGGTTCTGACAATACCATCCCTCCGCCTTTAAACTGTAAGAGGGAAGTGGGAACTTTTTGAGGACGGGCCCATTTGCGCAGATGTTTGAGGGTATAAGCAATTTGTGTTAGGACTACGCCAACTTCCGTAGTATATGCCTCATAATGGCTTTTGCCTAAATCCTTTTTCAAGGCGGCACAGATTTCCTCTTCGTTGATGCGGATAATATAGTAAAGGGATTTTAACTGGCGTATCCGATATTCTACTGAACGGGTTGCCCCGCTGGAAAAAAACTCCCTCTGTATATGGATGGAATTCACAATGTCACCTCTCAAGAATCTGCATATGGATTATTTGGTTTTAACTGCCTCATGAGACAATAATCGCTCCAAAACTTTGCGCAATCAAAGCAGCCTGTTCTATATTAATTTTTGTATTTTTCAATTTCGCAGATGCAAAATCTACGCCATCCATTTTTGCACCGGTGAGGTTTGCCTGTGACAAGTCTGCACCGGACAGCCAGGAATGATTCAGATCACACTCTGAAAAATGGGTTTGCTTTAAATTGCAGTCCCTAAAGTCCGCCTGTTCAAAATTCATATTCTGGAATAGGAATTTTCTTAAATCACACCGCTGAAAGGATGCCATAGAAAAGTTGCCGTCCCGGAAGACTGCCCCTGTTAAGGAAGCGTCTGCAAAAATGCTTCCCATAGCTTTACATTGCAGAAAGGAAGCCCAGAGCAAGCTTGCAGAATCAAACCGGCAGCCCGTAAGCTCACAGTTTATAAACTTAGCTTCATTTAGACGGGCATAGTCAAAACGGCATTCCAAAAAGCGGCAGTTTTCTGCGGAAAGCCCAAGAAGCACAGCGCCCTTCAAGGAACAATTTATAAAGGAACAATTACAAAAAGAGAAATCTAAAAGTTCAACCCCGGAAAAATCCTGGTTCTCAAAGGTTTGGCCAACGGCTGGAGATGTAAGGGGCATACAAAAACCTCCATGTGTCAGAATATCCTATTCCACCGAAATAATAAAGTAATAGACAGGCTGGCCTCCCCGAATGAGGGCAACCTCAACGTTGTTGGGCGCCTTGGCACGGATAGCAGATTCCACCTTTGCCGCTAATTCTTCGGAAACATTTTCGCCATAGATAATTGAAATAAAGGAACAATCTCTATATGCGCGCACTAGAGAGCGGGTTAATTTCACACAGGCTTTTGTCAAATCTTTGTCCGTAAAAGCTAGTTTCCCGTTTTCCAAGGCTAAAATTTCACCTTTTCGGATTTTATAGCCGTCAAAATCAGAATCCCTTGCTGCAAAGGTAACCTGGCCGGTTCCCACCCGTTCCAGAGCTTTTGTCATAGCAAGCTGGTTTTCTCCCATAGTTACATCAGCATCAAAGGCGAGCATGGCCGAAAGCCCCTGGGGAATGGTTTTGGTAGGCAGAACATAAACTGACCGGTCGGCAAGTTTAACAGTTTGTTCAGCGGCCATGATAATATTTTTATTATTAGGAAGGACAAAAACGGTTTTGGCCGGGGTTGCATGAATTGCCTTCAAAATATCATTGGTAGAAGGGTTCATAGTCTGTCCTCCGCTTACCACCTGATTCACGCCCAAGTCCCGGAAAAGCTGGTGGATTCCTTCCCCGGCGGCAACTGCTACAAACCCATATTCTATAGAAGGATCTACCGGCATATAGGCAAGCTGTCCTGCATCTTTCTGGCGGGCTTCCCGAACAGCAATTTCCCGGCGTACAGATTCCTGTTGGGCAGCATGCTGCTCCCGCATATTCTCTATTTTGATACTGGTCAGGGAACCAAAGGTCAACGCTTCCTGTAAAGCATTCCCAGGATTATCAGTATGGACATGACACTTTATAATGTCTTCGTCATCTACCACAACAACGCTGTCGCCTATGGATTCCAAATAAGCCCGCAGTTTAATAGGTTCTTTTTCATTGGTTTTGTTGACAATGAACTCTGTACAGTAAGAGAAGGTAATTTCCCCGTCGAATGCTCCGGCCGCATTGCGGAAATCATCGTCGAGAATGGGATTTCTGTGTGGCTTTTCGGTTTGTTCAGAAGAGGGAATCATTTTCCCGTCAAAGAAGACGCTTCCCATCCCTTCAAAAATGAAAAGCAGTCCCTGGCCTCCAGCATCTACTACGCCAGCCTTTTTCAGCACAGGAAGAATTTCAGGGGTTTCCTGAAGGGCCTTTGCAGCTGCAGAAAGAATAACCTGCCATAAAGGATTGATTCCTATATCCGGGGTAGCTTTTAAAGCTTCCTTTGCCTTTTCAGATGCTGCCCGTGCCACAGTTAAAATAGTTCCCTCTGTGGGTTTCATAACCGCTTTATAGGCGGCTTCCACCCCCATAGAGAGGGCATTGCAGACATCCGCCGCGTTTGCCTGTTCCTTTCCATTAAGGCCTTTTGAAAATCCCCGGAATAACAGGGAGAGAATAACACCAGAATTCCCCCTGGCGCCCCGCAGCAAAGCAGCAGCGGCTATATTGGCGGTTTCTGAAACAGTGACGCTTGTCCCGGCACGCTCCAGCTCCCGTCGGGCTGCGCTGATTGTCATAGACATATTTGTTCCAGTATCCCCGTCAGGAACCGGAAAAACATTCAGTGCATCTACTATCTGGCGTTGGTTTGAAATATGATTTGCTCCAGAGATGATCGCATCCCGCAGCATCAGACCACTTAACACGTTACCTTACACTCCTCTTAAATCAAAATCCCCACAGGCCAGGATAACAAATACTTTTCATTCCTGAAAAGCGGGCTTAACCCTAGGGCCTGTGTCCAGATGGATTAAGTATGAAAAATATACACGGCATACCTTCTCTATGAAAAAGCCGCAAATGTTCCTTTATTCGGAAAGCATCCCATCTACAAAGACATTTACTTTACCGACATGCAGGCTTGTAGCTTGTTCGACAGTATAGCGGACCTTATGACCGATACTTTTCACAATAGCGCTGATATTTACCCCATAGGTGACAATAATGTGCAGGTCAATAATCAAAAGGTCGCCGGAATTGCGGATACGTACTCCCTTTGTAGGCAGGATAGGTTTTTTCAGCCAAGCAGCAGTGGATTTCGCTGATTTTGAGGATGGAGCCATACCAGCCACGCCGAAACAGCGGGAGGCGGCATAGCCAACTAGATTAGCAAAAAAGTTCTCTGAAATCTGAATGGTACCCAAGTAGTTTTCTAATTTAATCATATTGAGACCCCCTTAAACATTCATACTGCTCATCACCAGTTCTGGATATCCAGGAACAATTCCCGATGCAGAGTGATAAAATCCCCTGGAAGGCTGCGGGAATAGCTGAAGCTTCCCTTTTGGTAGCAGATGGGTTCCATTGCGGAAGCGTCTGAAAAGGCCGTTAAAAACCCTTTATAACCAGTTTGCCCGGTTTTAAGGAAAATAGCGGCTTCTTCTAGGGCAGCATTATATTCAAAGCCCATTTTAGGCGCATTTTCAGATGAAAACAGCCGGGAAACATCCATATTGGATTCCATACGGACTTCACCGAAATAAAGGTCAAACTGTTTGGAGGAGACGGATTGCAGATATGTTTCATATGCCTGAGAAATGACCTGGCCTTCTATCCCAATTTCTGCCAAACGTTCCACTAAAATCTGGGCCATTTGCTGGCGCGGTTCATTTTCAGCGTTTACAAGGATACGCAGGGACATTCTCTGAGGACTTCCCCGGTTATCCCGAATCCAAAAGCCGTCTTCGTCCCGGCTGGTATATCCTAAACGTGCCATGGTTTCTTCCAGCGTGGGAAGTTCCGCCTGGAAGGTTCCATCTAGGGCAGCCCCAGGACCTGATTCGGAGGATTGGCTGACAGCGGAAGGAGAATTCTGCTCCAAAAGCAGCTCCCCATTGATTCGACCCCAATAACCGGGATGGAACGGGTAATCGACTATTTCCGCCAGGGTTCCATAAGCATACGATACCATTTGTTCTTTATCTATAATCTTTTTAACAGCCTGTACAAGATCAGGGTTATGCAGCAGAGAATAACTGGATCGGTTAAACCCTAAAAAGGTCATACGATTTAAAGTGAGCTGTTCCGTAGAACCGTATCCATATAAATCTGCCCTTGCATCTGCACTAAAATAAAAGTCTATCACTCCGATTTTCAGCATATATTCCAATGATTCGTCATCAGTAACGGGAATCAGTTCTACTGTTTCCATATCTTTTGGAATCTGGGAAATTGAATTATAGCTGTTATAAAACGGATTACGGTGCATCCGTGTAGGGGAAGATCCGTCCAGGACAAATGCTCCGCTTCCAATCGGCAAAGGTTCCGATTGGGTTCCGGCTTTACAAATTGGAAAGGTAAATAATGCAGCGGCATTGCGGTCCTCCTGTCTGAGCAGGATCAATACTTGACCATTTTCTGTTGCTGAACAGCTTTCCACAGACCGGAAAAGGGAAGAATATGCAGAGGGATACTTTAACGCTTCCTGAAGGGATGCAACTATATCCTGAGCAGTAATCTGGGAACCGTCAGAAAAACGGGCGTTAGGCTGAAGTGTTATTGTATAGGCTCTGCCTTCCTCCCGCATGGAGGACGCCAGCGCTTCGGTTGGGATATAATCATCGTCTAGAGTATATAAAGATTGATAGAGCAATGGGGTAATGGACAGCTTTGCATTGGCATGAGAATATGGGTTGCGATTGCCGGTGTCTTCTGCTGGCAGCCGAAGAACCGTTTTTTTCTGCTCCGGCGGGGGAGCTGCCACAGATGCAGATGCTGATTCCATCATCTGTAAGTTTAAGTCTTGTTGAGACATATCTTGACGTGTACATCCCATAGATACAATCACTAAGGGGAAAAAACAGCAAATAATTTTCCATAGGAAGTTTTGCATGGTTTGTATGGGTTTCCCCCTTTCTGCGTTATCCTATGCAGATTTATTGTATCACATTCTATCCCTTATGAAAAGGAAAACAGTTGTAAATTTTTTAAATTGAGCAGAAAAGCAAATCTTTTGATATAAACCAGAGTATAACACAACTTAAGATGAATTAAAAAAGTTTGCTTAAGGACCTGGAAAATTTCCTTAAATGTTCCCTGGCTGTCAGAGTTTGATGGAGAAAAAACTTTTCCCTATAGCCAACAGCTGTTAAGAGCCTGTTTAATATCTCCCCGCGCCCGTCTTGGCGGCGTATTTTCCGCCTTGACTGCGTTAAAAATTCGCTCGCCAATCTGCACACGTCGAGATATTAAACAGGCTCTAAGATGGCATTCCTAAAACAGAATGTCTTAATTTTTAGCAGGCTTTTCGCCGTCATTACGTTAAAACAAAGCTGGCAGACGCATTTTTTAAAGAAGCAAAACATATTCTTTAACAATCGTCAAAATGAACCTTAGAAGCTGTACCAATAGGCGCCGGCACGCATCTTGACGGAAAATTTTTCGTC
>CAJUSD010000011.1 GCA_910589145.1 uncultured Oscillospiraceae bacterium | reverse complement strand
CTCGAACCTGTGACCCTCTGCTTGTAAGGCAGATGCTCTCCCAGCTGAGCTAAGCTTCCGTTTTTCCAGTGCGTGTTATATTATATACAAGATTGAGGGATTTGTCAACAGGTTTTCAAAAAAAATTTTTAAATATTTCCAAGACTGAAAACCTATGTCCAGAAACCCTTTCTACAAAAGGGTTTCTGGACGAAAAAGGCAGGGGGACTATTTGCCGGTATAGACTACCGCTTCAATTTCAACCAAAGCGCCTTTAGGAAGGTCAGCAACTGCAAAGGCGGCACGTGCGGGACAATCCTTAGTAAAAAATTCTGCATAGACCTCGTTCATAGGAACAAAGTCAGAGATATTTTTTAACAGGACGGTAGTTTTGACAACATCATCCATGGATTTCCCAGCAGCTTCAACGATCGCTTTCACATTGGTTAAAGACTGGCGGCTCTGCTCCTGGATCCCGCCTTCGACAATATTGCCGGTAGCTGGATTGATGGGGATCTGACCAGAGACATAGAGGAAATCCCCAGCAGCGACAGCCTGTGAATAGGGCCCAATAGCAGAGGGGGCATTAGAGGTGGCAATTACCTTTTTCATTGGAGTGAACCCTTCCTTTCGTTTAAAAAACTTTCACTTGTAACGTTACCATAATCCGGCTGAAGTGTCAACACCTGAAAAATGCAGCCAGGGAAATCAATTTTGTGGAGATTTTGAGGTTGATGAGGCTGATATTGAAAAACACCCCGCTGGGGGGTCAGGGAAGGCGGAGAAAATGCTCTTGCCCAAAGGGATTTCGCGCCTTGCGGGTTCAGTTCAGAAGAGCTGCGTTCAGCAAAGCTGAACCGGCGGCCGGCGGCTCTGAGCAGCTCCGCTGCTCAACCCTGGACCCCTGCCGCTTTCGGGAAAGCGGCCAAAGCTTTTCATACGGGTTTGGTTTGTGGCTGTCTTAGCTTTTTGCCTGCGCCGAAGGTTTTCTGCTTCTGTTTTACAATGATTCTGTAAATTGATTATCGTGAAATGCAGCTGGTATATTTTCATATGATTAGAACTGTCTATAATAAAGAAGAAAAAACTTAAAAAACGTGCGACGAAAAAGAAAAAAATCTGTCTATACAAGTGACAGGCAAAATTTAAATGCTAAAAGGGGGAAGTTGTTATGGAGGACAATGAAATCATAGCTTTATACTGGTCGCGGTCAGAATCAGCCATAGAGCGGACGGATGAAAAGTATGGGGGATATTGCCGGAAAATAGCATATAACATACTGGAAAACAGAGAAGATACAGAAGAATGTACAAATGATACATACTTCAAAGTATGGAAAACAATTCCTCCACAGAAACCAGACTTATTCCGGGCATTTTTGGGAAAGGTAGCCCGGAATACAGCATTAACGAGGTACGAAAGAAATCATGCAGAGAAGCGCGGCAGCGGGGAAATGGAAATTTTATTAGAAGAATTAGACGAATGTATCCCCTCTGAAAAAGGAGTGGAGAAAGAATGCGAGGCAGAGGAGTTAAGCGAGGCTATAACAAAATTCCTGTCGCAGCAGACCGAACAGGCTCGGAACTTATTTATATGGCGGTATTGGTATGCAGAAAAGATAGGCGCTATATGCCAAAGATATGGTATCAGTGAAAGCCAATGTAAAAGTACTTTATATCGGCTTCGCGGAAAACTGAAAAGTTACTTAGAGAAAGAGGGATTCATGATATGAGTACAAAAAAGAGTAAAAAACTGTTTCGGGCAATCGGAGAAATCGACGATAAAATGCTCCTGAAAGCAGACCAAGTTCAAATAGGATCTAAGAAAAAGAAATCTGGATACTTTTGGTTTTATGGGATAGCAGCATGTATTGCAGCGGCGGCAGGTATAGGAGTTTACCAAACGCAGTTTTCTGGTTCGATTGTATCGCCGCCCAGCTCGTCAGGGGAAACAGGTATATCCGTTTCTGGCTCACAGGCTCCTAGCATATCCTCTGAAATACCGTCTGTGAACGAACTTCCCACCATTACGCCGTGGCAGACCTATCAGTTTAGAGGCGAGGGTTTTGAAGGGTATGTGCTGACAGATATCAGTGAACTGAAAAGTGCTGCCCCCTGGACAGAGGATGCAGAATTGAAAACCCTTCCGGTTTTCCATAACGTTTACGCAACTACTGCCCAATATCCGGAGGATATAAGGAAAAGGGAGCATCTTCCCCTACTGGAAGGGAAACGGGCGACTGTGGAAGAAATGGAAGCCTTGGCACGTTCTATTGCAGACGGTTTCGGTGTGGCAGTAGAATCTGTCAAAGTAGACCCTACAGAGGAGTATTTAGCTGCAGTTAAAGAGAAATTGGAAAAGGTTGGGGACGCCCTTTCTGAAGAAGATACCCTTCCTACCCGGGTAACGCTTATCTGCAGCGGGGATATAGAGATAATGGCAGATACGGCATTGGAAGCCCGTATTGAATTTAAAACCCCTGTTTCACTGCCTGCAGAGTATCAGTTTAATGATCACAGTTCTTACGAAGAAATGGCGGCGGCCGGAGAATACCTTGTGAAAGAATATGAAAGGCTGCTCCATATGGAAAAACCTGTTTTGAATGTTACAGGAGGAGACAGAAACATTTATGGAGAGCAGTCCTTTACCTGCTATGTCTATGAAGGAGCCGGAGACCTGATCCAGCAAATGTTAAATTACCACTTTAACACTGTCCGCTTTTCACCAGATGATGATGGAAAGCTGTGGCTGATTGATTTCACCAACTATGACCTTTCAGAAAAATTGGGGGATTATCCAATACTTACCTTGGAAGATGCACGCAGTAAGCTGATTGAAGGGAAATATATCACCTCTTCATCAACGAAATTCCCTGGACAGGAATATATCGCTAAATCAGAACTGATTTATATGGGGAGTGGAGATATAACAATTATGCCTTATTATCGCTTTTATGTGGATATCAGCATGGATGAGACCTGGAAGCTGCCGGATATAGATAACAATGCAGTTATTCCTGAAGGGAAAACATTAAAAAGATATACTGCCTACTATGTTCCGGCCGTTCAGGAGGAATATATAAAAGATATGCCGGCTTGGGATGGAAATTTTAACAGTTGAACTTATGAAAATTAACGTGCAGGTACAGCTTTTGGCAAGAAAAAGGTTTTAGGTTCAGGGGATGTGCAGCAAAGCTGCACCCTCCGCCATTCAGCGTTTCTAAACTGAATCCGCCAGGTGCAAAATACCTCTGCATATTCAGGCGGCAGGAAAGCAGCCCTAAAAAGAGAAAATACCATAGAAAACTTGGTTATGGATGTAAAATAAATTCCTTCCAAGTTGAATGCTTTTGAAAATAATCCCGGAAAAAATTATTTTCAAAAGCCCATAGACAAAGGCGTTTTGTAGTGATATGCTGATGTTGAATCCTGATACGTTTATAGTTTCAGAAAGGACGGATTAGAGCAATGTCACGTACAAGAGCCGGTGTAAACGGCATTACAGAAGGTGTTATCTGGAAACAGCTTCTAATTTTCTTTTTTCCCATTTTGCTGGGAACCTTTTTCCAACAGCTTTATAACACTGTAGACGCAGTCATTGTTGGTAACTTTGTGGGCAAAGAGGCGCTTGCAGCGGTAGGCGGCGCAACCGGTACCTTGATTAACCTTTTGGTAGGCTTTTTCACGGGGCTTGGCTCTGGCGCTACTGTTATTATCTCCCAATTCTACGGCGCAGATCGAAGCGAACAGGTCAGCCAGGCAGTTCATACAGCTATGGCGCTGGCTCTGGTGGCAACAGTGGTATTCTTTTTTGTGGGATTTTTCGGAACCCCAGCCGCCCTGCGCTGGATGGATACCCCCGAAGAAATCCTTCCCCATGCCATAACTTATATGCGTACATATTTCTGTGGGATTCTGTTTCCATTGGTTTATAATATTGGGGCCGGTGTTTTGCGGGCTGTGGGTGATTCCCGCCGTCCCCTTTACTTTCTCATTATCTGCTGTATGGTAAACCTTGTTTTAGATATTGTTTTCGTCGTTATTTTAAAAATGGGTGTTTTTGGTGTTGCCTTGGGTACTTTAATTTCCCAGGCAGTCAGCGCTGTTTTAGTTGTCTTAACCTTGCTGCATATTCCCAATGCCTGCCGGCTTTTTTTCCGTGAAATTCGTTTTACCATTCCCATTTTACGCAGCATTATTTTGATTGGCTTGCCGGCAGGGTTACAATCAGTTATGTATTCGCTGTCCAACGTAATTATCCAGTCCAGCGTGAATTCCTTTGGCACTGACGTTATTGCCGCTTGGACTGCCTATGGTAAGATTGATGGTGTTTACTGGATGACAATTAACGCCTTTGGCCTTGCAATTACTACATTTGTGGGCCAGAATTTTGGTGCGCAGAAATTCGACCGGGTTAAAAAAAGCGTCAGGATTTGTATGGGAATGGCGTTTCTATCTTCGGTGGGCATCAGTGCTATTATATTGGTCTTTGGGCAATATATCCTTAAACTGTTTACTGCCGACCCCTCAGTTGCTGACATTGGGATGCAGATTATACGTCTTTTAGTACCATACTATTTTACCTATGTTGGCATTGAAGTGCTTTCCGGTACTGTGAGAGGCGCAGGTGATGCGTTTATTCCAATGGTTATGACCTGTGTGGGGGTTTGTGTGCTTCGTGTGGCCTGGATATTCATTGCAGTCCCCCTTAACCGTCAGATAAGCACCGTCATTTTAAGCTATCCCATTACATGGATTATTACTTCTGTTTTATTTATCATTTATTATATTCATGGCGGATGGCTTCGCCGCAGAAAAGCCAGAATGGGTTTCTCTGATTGAACCCATATTGAACAGGGAAAATGAATATTAAAAAATAAAATGCACTGTTGTTAAACCTGATGTTTAACAACAGTGCATCATTTTTACTTAATACTGCCCTCGCCGCCCATAAGCGCTGTCAACTCCTCGATTTTCTCCAAAGGAAATGGCGGAGAAGCGAGGGGCTTCATAGCAATTGAAATCAATTTCATAGGGTTATCATCAGCAGCAATACGGTTAGATGAAAGCTTCCCGCACCGTTTACAGCGATGGATGACCGCCCACTCCCCGTCCTTTCGTACCCAAACGCCAATAGGCTCCATAATACCCCCACAATCAGAGGCACGGTCGCCCGGTTCTTCATCTACATGGAGGCTGCTCAGGCAATTAGGGCAATGGTTTCTGTGTTCGCTTCCTGCCCCTTCTGGCACGATTAAACGCCCGCACACCTTACAGGTAAAGGTATCTTTACAGGCATGTTTTTTATAATAACCCTCAGTATATGCAATTTTTTTGTTTTTACGGTTCATTTGTCCTCCAAAAAAAGGTTGCTCTTTATGGAGGTAAACGCAACGTGGTTTATTTATTAGATTATTGCGCAAACCTCCCGGTTTGCCACTATTGCCATATTATTTTTCTTCATGCAAAAACTCCTTTCTGGATTTTCTGTAACAAGTTTTAAAGAGAAGTTCTTTTTTATAGTATCATAAATTTATCCGGTTTTCAAGATAGTATTTTGCATGATAGCTGCTTTTGCTTTTAGGCTGTGTCCGCAAATTTGCCTTATCGAACTCACATTAATATAAAGTTCCTCCGCTGGAATATTCCAGCGGAGGAACTTAACTTTTCCTGCTATTTTATTTGAAGCGGTAATTTTATCAGACAACAACGCCCTTTTGCAGCATGATATTAGCATACAAGGCTTTTTCACCGGTAGCAATAATTGCATAAGCCTTTTTTGCTTCCTCATAAAATGCAAAACGTTCTATATAGCCTATGGTATTTTGTCCGCGGGGGTCATATTTTTGGATCATTTGGCAGTAAGTCTCCCAAATAGGAGTTTCAACATGATCGCCAGGAACAACCTGCATCAAACGAACAGGGTTTTCCACATAAGTATCCAATGGGAATAACTGTAAAATAGCGTCGAGCAATTCAGGTACGCCATGACCGTCGCAACGAATAACAATGGCATTTTTTCCCATGCTTTCAGCAGGGAAATTCCCATCGGAAATGACAATATTGTCTCCATGTCCCATTTCACATAAAACCTTCAGTAACTCCGGCGATAAAATTTCAGGGATACCTTTCAGCATAACTTATCCTCCAAACATTACCGGATGTTTTTATACATGGGGCCATAAGCGGCGCAGGCTCTGAAGTCCTGTCCCTCTTTATCCATACCAAAGGCGTTCCAGCTTGCAGGACGGAAAATCTTATCTTCCGGCACATTGTGCATGCAAACAGGGATTCTTAAAATAGAGCACAATGTGATCAAATCCGCACCAATATGCCCATAGCTGATAGCGCCATGGTTAGCGCCCCAGTTATTCATAACATCATAGGCAGATTTAAAAGCGCCTTCTCCGGTCAGGCGGGGGGCGAACCAGGTGCAGGGCCAGGTATAATCGGTACGTTTCCAAAGAACATCCGAAACCTCATCAGGAAGGTTGACCGTCCAGCCCTCGGCAATCTGGAGCACCGGGCCTAAACCTTTTACAAGATTCAAGCGCAGCATAGTAACAGGCATCTCGCTTCTGGTCAGGAACCGGGAGGAGAAGCCGCCTCCGCGGAAATAGCCCAAGTCAGCCGCATTCCAGGTAGTGGCTTTCAGGCAAGCCTGTTGATCGGCTTCGGTCATTTCCCAGAAATGTTTCATAATGCCTTTGCCATCTGCATCTTTTACTTCTCCGCAGGCATCAATGCAGCAGGCGCCGGAATTAATCAGATGGATAAATCCCTGTGATTCTTTGGCAATTCCCTCCAGATCATATCCTGTAGCCTTTTTAACTGCTTCTGGACTCCAATAGGTACGCACATCAGCGAAAATCTGCGGACGGTTGGTCAGCAGTTTGCCGAACAGCATTCCCAAACCATTCAAGGTATCATTTTCAGTTGCAAGAATATATGGTTCCCTTGCGCCGTTCCAGTCAAAGGTGGAATTAAGCATGGACTCTGCAAAGTCGCCGTTTGGATAAAAGTCTGTCCATTGACGCTGGCCCTGGAAACCGCCGGCAATTGCGTTGTGTCCCACTGCCTCTTCTTCGCATCCTTCGGGAAGGTTGGGATTCCCGTTAAACAGATCTTTAATAACGCACATCATCTTAACAACAAATTCCCAGGATTTTTCCTTTTCCTCTGGGGATTTTTGCAGTTCAGACGGATTTTTGTCAAACCCTTCAGGGCAGTTTTTCTTTGTCCATGCAAGCGCTTTCTGGAATTCTGCTTCATCATAGATGCCCTCGGTCATGCGGCGGATAATTTCCACCTCGTCAACAGACTCCACACGCATTCCAAGATATTCTTCAATAAATTCCGGGCTGATAATGGAACCGCCGATTCCCATGCAGATAGAACCGATTTGCAGGTAGGATTTTCCCCGCATAGTTGCAGCTGCAACCGCCGACCGTCCAAAGCGGAGCAGCTTTTCTTTAACATCCTCAGGAATTTCAGTTGCATCTGCTTGCTGTACATCATGCCCATAAATGCCAAAGGCAGGGAGCCCCTTTTGGGCGTGGGTAGCCAAAACAGAGGCCAGGTATACTGCGCCGGGACGTTCTGTACCGTTAAATCCCCATACCCCTTTGATTGTCATGGGATCCATATCCATTGTTTCTGCCCCGTAGCACCAGCAGGGAGTAACTGTCAAAGTAATATCTACCCCAGCTTTTTTAAATTTATCAGCACAGGCGGCGGATTCAGCCACACGTCCAATGGTGGTATCAGCAATAATTACCTTTACCGGTTCACCGTTCGAATATCTCAGGTTCTCCTCAAAGAGCTTTGCGGCGGATTTAGCCATGTTCATTGTCTGTTCTTCCAGAGATTCCCGTACCTTCAGCGCTCCGCGTCTTCCATCAATGGTTGGACGAATTCCAATTACTGGGTAATCCCCGATTAATCTGCTTTTTGCCATTTCGCATAACCTCCGCTTTCTAAAATTGGTGAGACGTACCATAAATTTTATGGTATACTATAATTATTATTATACACTCTTTTCTTTCAGATTTCCCGTTCTTTTATGGATAAAAACATAACAATATTCACTTGGAGGTGTAGAGTTGCAATATCTTTCCTATAATGAACGTAAACAAAGGGGCACATTTGACTTTCCCATTGAAATTTATTGTGTAAACGAGCATCACCCCCAATATATTATGGCTTTCCACTGGCATATGGAATATGAACTTCTCCGCATCCGTCAGGGTGAATTTATTATCACTCTGGATGACCGGCAGTTTACTGCAAAAGCTGGAGATGTTATCTTTATCAGCAGTGGTACCCTCCATGCAGGGCAGCCCAAAGACTGCATTTATGACTGTATTGTTTTTGATATGAGGATGCTTTTGAAACAGGATCATGCCTGCCAGCCGCTTCTCCAAAAAATAATTGATCGTGATATTTGGATTGACCAGTTTCTCCCCCCTAACGATGTATTCTTAATGAACGCAATTTCCTGCCTTTTCACTGCTATGGAATCTAAAAAATCTGGATATCCGTTTATTGTCCAGGGATGTCTGTATCAAATCTTAGGATTCATTATTCAAAACGGTTATTTTTCTTCCGCACCCTTGAAAAATGGACGTAATTACAAAAAAGTCAGCCAGCTTAAACGTGCCCTTGCCCTGATTGAAGAAAATTACGCATCCCCTCTTACTTTAGAACAGCTTTCTGCCGCCGCCAAAATGTCCCCTAAATATTTCTGCCGGTTTTTCCAAGAGATGACCCATCATACTCCCATTGAATATTTAAACCTTTACCGGATTGAACATGCCTGCTATCAATTAATTACAACAGACCGTTCTGTAACGGAAATTGCATTTAATTGTGGATTTAACGATTTAAGCTATTTCATAAAGACCTTTAAAAGATACAAGGGGATTACGCCGAAGCGTTACCTGACAGCCTCGTCGGGAGCTCTTTCTGCGCCAAATAAAGAGATTGCCGGATTCCGGCAGAGTGCCCGTTAGCAGTTAAGGCCATTTTGCGGACAAAGCCTAAGACAAGTACAATCTAAGGCAGGTTAAAAGGGTTTTGGCGGGAGCAAGTTTAGACATCATGGAACATTGTGTGTTGAAAATAAGAGGGATTTTTGGCATAGCAAAAGAAATAACGTTTCATAAAAAGTTCTTGAACTGTCGCTTCCCGCTTAAGCCGAACGTAAAAGCCATGTTTCGGGTTTTACATCCCAGCACAATCTTTATTGTGCCTGTTAAAGAATGAACCGCAATTCTGCTTGCATTTTTTGCCTGTATCACTTATACTTATCGTAGCAGGAATCCGATCATATCATCTCTACTTATTAGCAGGAAGGGGAATTTTATGCTGCACTTAGCCATTTCTAATAGAATCGAAAAAATAAAAAAGTTTTTCCCTTACTTTTGGGTTGTCTTAACATTAGTGTTTACCATAGCGACGTTGGTATTTTCCGCCGGATATTTAGCTTACCGGTTTACATTAGAAAAGGAGCATCAGGAAAAGTGGAAAGATTATAATGATTGTGGACTGGCTTGAGAGATTGAACAGGCTCTAAAACTGTGAAAAGAAAAGCTGCCGTTTTTAGACGACAGCTTTTTTCTGCCAAAAATCTTTTTAGAAGAAATTATAGATTTTCTCAAGGAATAAGAACTTTGACCATTTACAATTTCAAAAAAAACTTATAATAGTGAATATCGGCCAAATTACAGGTATGGGCTTAGGCAGCTCATAACTAAAATGTTGTTATTTCTGAAAGGGGTATGTTTTCTATGGAATTCCTTCAAAAAATTATTAATTTTCAGCTTGGCAATCTTACAATGGGAAAATTGGTGACAACACTGCTAATTGCAGTTATCTGCCTGATCGTCATTAAATTAATGATGCGTCTTACTGAAAATATGCTTCAAAGGCTTCGGGTCAGTGCAACGCTCAAGGGATTTATTCGTTCTATGGCAAAGGTCATTTACTATTTCCTGGGTGTGTTAATTGTCGCGGACAGCCTGGGGATTCCTGTTACTTCTTTGCTGGCAGTATTCAGCTTGGCAGGTTTAGCATTTTCTCTGGCAATTCAAGGTTCTTTGTCGAATCTGGCCAGCGGCGTCACTTTATTGGTGACAAAGCCGTTTGAAGTAGGACATTTTGTCGAAGTTGGTGGAATAAGTGGAACTGTTGCATCTATTGGGTTAATTTATACTACCCTTACCACTCCCGACAACAAGGAAATTTTTGTTCCAAACAGTGACATTTCCAGTGGAAAAATTATCAATTACAGCGCGGAGAAGGAACGCCGGGTTGACGTTGTTGTTACAGCGGCATATGAATCGCCTGTTTCAGATGTTAAGAAGGCCCTTCATCAAGCGGTAGAAAGAACCGAGGGGATTGTATCAGAGCCTGCTCCTTTTATCCGTTTGACGGATTATAAGGAAAGCTGCATTGAGTATACTGTCCGCGTGTGGGCAGCAAATGCAGACTTCTGGAATGTAAAGTTTGATTTGCTGGAAAACATCAGTAAAACTTTCGAGGAAAATAATGTGGAAATGACTTATAACCATCTTAACGTCCATATGATTGAAACGAAAAATAAATAAGTCTTTTGTAAAGCTCAGGGCCTTTTTGAAAACAGTTCTATTTTACAAGAGCAAACAGAAATAATCAGGCCAGCCTTCGGTTGCAACCATTACGCAATCGCAGGCTGGCTTTCTTCTGCCTGGATAAGCCCACCACATCAATATGTTCCAGAATTTTATAGAAATTTCTGCACAGGAAAAAGCATTTATCTTCCTCGGTTTGGAAGTGGCATCCAACAATCAAAGAATTTTTAAAAACGCGCAGCCAGGCACTCCTGGCAATAGTGAAAGTGGACAAAAGGCACAGATTACTGTAAAATAAAAAGCATGAGAAGAAGTCAAATAGAAGCCAGAAATGAGAAGGTGTTGGAAAATGAACGGAAAAACAATTTTTATGATCCTTGTCTTGTGCTGCGCTCTTGCAGCGTGCAGCACCGAAAACACAACTGTATCAACTGTGTCATCAAAATCTTCCGAATCCACCGTTACAATTTCCGAAGATGCTGCATCAACCCAATCCTCCGAATCATCAGAATCCTCAAAGTCTTCAAAATCCACTATTACAGGCTTTGAAGATACTGCACCCGCCAAATACTCCGACGTTATGGAGCAATACGGCGATATTTTTGGCGGTCTTACACTTCAGCAAATGCAGGAAGATATTGATTACTTATGGACAACCATACAGAATAATTATCCCTTTTTGGGATTAGTGCGGCGGAGGGGCATTGATGCAGAGGCTGTATACAATGAAAACCGCGAAGCATTAACTGAAATAAGCGGTGATTATGAATTTTATAATCAAATAGATAGGTTTATCCGGCAGTTTAAGGGCATTGGACATTTAAACCTAATTTCCAACAATTCCTACTATGAAGGGTTTCGCGATACTTTTAAAAAATATCTGGAAGAATATCCTGGCATGAAGCGAGCCCAAATTCTTTATGAAAGTCTAAATAAGCCCGTGTCCATTCAGGGTTATGCAAATCTTGCAAAATTGGAGGAGCAATTAGCGGCCTTAAACGAGTTGGGAGAACAATCGGAAAATGAAAGTTTTGAGACGCTCTTTGCTGACAATGTGACATTTGATATTTTGGAGCCTGACAGAATCGCCTATATAAAGGTTCCGATCATGAAGGCTCCGGGAACGTATGACCCGCAGGAGGATCACAACCAATTTCTTGACTTTTATGCCGAGATAGCAGATTTCGAGCATCTTATCATAGACATAACAGGGAATGGCGGTGGCGGTTCCGGTTACTGGCTACAGAATATTGTTGCTCCAAATCTATTACAGCCAGTATCCAATGAACGAACTGTTTTGATTCCAGACTCACAGGCGGTGATTGAATATGTTAAATCAGCAGATTTGGATATGGAACTGCTTCCCATTTCCCAATTGCCGGAACTGCCCGGCCTTGAACCAGACGACCTCGAACAGTTAGGGTACTTTTATACAGATAAATCCACATATGAACCGACCGGGGAATCGCCGTTTTCGGGAAAAATTTGGGTATTGATAGACAAAAAGGTTTATTCTTCCTCTGAAGCCTTTGCCTACTTTTGCAAGTCAACGGGGTTTGCAACTTTGGTTGGCACGCAATCCAAAGGTGACAGCGGAATTGATCCTCAACTCTTCGCTCTGCCCAATTCCGGTCTTGTTGTCCGGTTTCATACCATCTATCCTATAAATGCAGACGGATCGTGTAATACAGAGCATGGAACGATGCCAGACTTTGTTTCACCCGATGGGGAAACGCCTTTGGAAACCTGCCTAAAGTTAATCGAATTAGAATAACCATAACTGCCTATTTATCTAAGAATTACACATTCGCAAAATACGCCGATAGTGAGCAGGGGAAACTCTATGTAATTTGTCCACCTTGAATGCTTCCGCTTTTTATGTATAATACACTTTGCTTCGCAAAGCCGTGTGCCAAAGACACCCCTTTGGAAAATCCCGCATAAAAACGGCAAGCCTAACAGAAGCATATCGCTGTTTGTTGTCAGCAGCTCGTTTCCCGGTTTGTTTCCGCCCTTTGTAAATTGTGGCGTGCCAAACTTTGGCGGGTACGGTTCAGCAAAGCTAAACTGTCAGCCAAAAGAACTTTTTAGGAAAATTCCTTTGAACTTAGGCTGTACTTATCGAAGAGATTGTGCCTGTATATTTTTAACAAACTCAAATGACATAAAGATCCTGCCATATCTGTCAAATTACAAAGGAGGCCGTCCCCATGCCCCATATCCTGATTATTGAAGATGACACTGACATAAATAACTCTACTGCGGAATATCTGCGGCGGCAGGGATGCTCATGCAGTCAGGCTTTTTCCGGTACAGAGGGCCGGCTGCTTTGGCGGGAAGGCGGAATTGACCTGCTGCTGGTGGATTTGATGCTTCCAGGGTTGTCCGGCAGCGAACTGATTGCGGAAATACGCCAATCCAGCCGGACACCAGTAATTGTCCTGTCAGCCAAAACAGAGCTGTCCGACAAAGTGGAGTTGCTGGGTCTGGGTGCGGACGACTATCTGACCAAGCCTTATCAGTTGGAGGAGCTGTGGGCCAGGATATTGGTACAGCTCCGCCATGCCAGCGCTGCCCCTACAGGGGGACTTCTTCACTATCGGGACTGGGAACTGAACCTGGATGAGATGACTTTGACTGCCGCCGGCCAGCAGGTCAATCTCACCTCCCACGAATTTAAGATTATAGAACTGCTGACAGGACGCCCTAAAAGGGTCTTTACCAAGCAGCAGATATATAAGGCGGTCTGGCAGGAAGAATACGCCATTGAGGATAAAACCATTACCGTCCATATCAGCAATATTCGGGCCAAGCTGCGGCCCAGCGGTACGGACAGCTACATCCAGACTGTGTGGGGGATTGGCTTCAAACTGACCGAGTAAACTTTGCACTTTCTTTACCATTGCTTTGCGATGTTTGGGCACTTGCCTGGTAAACTAATCCTGCAAACAAAAAAAGGAGGCTTTTGTATGGCAGTGATACAGACAATGGGTCTATCCAAACGCTACAAGGACAAATGGGCGGTAGATCATCTGGATTTGCGAGTGGAACAGGGGGATATTTATGGATTTATCGGTCAAAATGGCGCAGGCAAATCCACTACTTTGAAACTCCTGTGCGGATTGGCCAGGCCTACGCAGGGGGAAGCCCTAATTTTTGACCGGCCTATCCGGGATACAGTGGCCCGCCGGCGGATAGGTGCCCTCATTGAGCAGCCGGGACTCTATCCAGAACAGAGCGGGCGAGAAAATCTTCTCCTCTACGCCGCTTTACTGGGACTGGATAGCCCGGAACGGCAGGTAAATGAAATTCTGAAGACAGTGGAGTTGTCCCCCTCAGAGAAAAAGCCGGTCAAGCAATATTCTATGGGGATGAAACAGCGCTTAGGTGTAGGGATGGCATTGCTGGGCGGACCGGATCTTCTGCTGCTGGATGAACCTATCAACGGGCTGGATCCAGAGGGTATTCGGGAGATGCGGGAGCTTCTCCTGCGGCTGAACCGGGAACGCGGGCTTACTATCCTGATTAGTTCCCACATTTTGGGCGAGTTAAGCAAGATTGCTACCCGGTATGGAATGATTCAGTATGGACGCATGGTGGAGCAGATCACTGCTGAAGAGTTGGCGCGAAAATGCACTGACTACCTCCACCTGCGGGTTGACCTGCCCCAAAAGGCAGCTTCCCTGCTGGAACAGGAGTTCAGCCTGACCAGGTGGGAGGTTCGCCCGGAAGGTGAAATTCGCATTTATGAGGCAGTAGACGCTAAGGCAGTAGGACAGGTTTTGGCCCGGGCAGGTATTGTTGTAGAGGAACTGAGCCTGCACCGTCAGGATTTGGAAGGCTATTTTCTGGAGTGTATGGGAGGGGAAAAACATGTTTAATTTGCTGAAAATGGATATCCGGCGGCTGTTCAAGAGCCGTGGGTTTTACATAATCCTAGGTGTGGCCTCAGGACTGCTGATATTGGTGACTATTATGGTTCACGCCATTGCGGATCCAGAAACGATGGACGCTATGGAGGAGCAGGGGGCAGAGGTTACAGCCTCTGACCGTATGATGAGCGAATATCTTCACAATATGTCACAGTTGGAGCTGATGCATGAAGCCCTGGGCAGCGGCTTTTTGCTGGTCATGACCGGGATCGGGATGACGCTGTTTGTAAACGGTGATTTCTCCAGCGGGTTTATCAAAAACATCTGCTGTATCAAGCCCCGCCGCCGGGATTATGTGCTGTCAAAAATCATGCTGGCAGGCATCTACAGCGGAATCATTACAATTTTATCCATCTTGCTGATGCTGGTGACACCGGTTCTGCTTCATATGTACCCGGCGCCGGATTCTATCCTGCAAATTTTGCAGTATGCCCTTTGGATGTGGCTGCCCCACTGGGCCTTTTCCCTGATGGCACTGGCGCTGGTTCTGCTGACCCGAAGCTCCACCTTGGGAATTATTCTGTCCCTAGTGGCAGGAAGCGGACTGACTGCCGTTTTGCTGGGGACACTGGGTAGGCTGTTAAGCTGGCCTCCCATAGAACAGTATTGTCTTGCTTCTGTTGTAAAAGGCGTCTATACCCCTCAGAGCGGCATAATCCAGGTGGGGATCGTTCTGGCCTGTACTGTTGGATGGATGGCCATTTACGGATTTGGAAGCTTGCTGACTATGGAGAAGCGGGACATTTAAGGAGGAATCTTCATGCTGCCGGCTCTGATTTTGACCCTGATTGCCCTAGGGATTGCTGTTTTGCGCCTATGGGCGTACCGCAGCCAGCTTTTGGAGATGGCGCGTATTTTGGATGAAACCCCAGCGGAGAGCAACCTTTGTTTGACGGTGCAGATGTCTGGCAGAGCTCCCCGGAGGCTGTGCCAAGCGGTAAACGCACGGTTGGAGGAGGGGCGGCGGCTGCGTTTGGAGACTTTGAAGGGAGAGCAGGAACTGAAATATACCATGGCATGTATCTCCCATGATATCCGCACTCCCCTGGCTGGGGCTATGGGTTATTTGCAGCTGTTGGACGACGAGCCAGACCGCTGGAAGGAGTATCTGGGCATTGTACAAAAAAGGTTGACAGAACTGGATGGGCTTCTGGATGAGTTATTTCTCTATACCCGTCTTTTGAATGATCCCCTTCCAATGGAATGCCGGGAGACAGCGGTTCTGCCGCCCTTGTGGGATGCACTGGCGGAATTTTACCCGCAGTTAGATGCAGCCGGAATTCAGCCTGAGCTGAAGTTTGACCGGGAAAATATGGAAGTTTGGGCCAGCCAGTCAGCATTGGGGAGGGTATATCGGAATTTAATTGCCAATGCTATTCGTCACGGAGGGGGCGGGCTTACTGTGTCTGCCCAGGCGGGGGAAATCTGCTTTTCCAACCCACTGGGTGATAATCCTGCACCAGACCCCAGCCACTTATTTGATCGCTTTTACCGGTCCAGCCCCGCTCGTGGGAAGGGTGGGGCTGGACTGGGGCTGGCCATTGTTCGGGAGCTGATGGAGCGGATGGACGGGCAGGTATCCGCCCAGATTATGGGGGACAAGTTACAGATCAAGCTGGTTTTTTCTTCACATCTGAACAGCGATGGGTAGAATCATGTAAACTCGGTAAAGTCAATTTGTGGATATAGCCTAATATAAGCGCAGACTACAGCGGATGAAAATGGGTTCAGTTTCAGAGGGTTGTGCCATAAAGCTATGATGGTATCCTTAAATCTGAGGTTTTTCCCATAAATTTGCCTTATCGAATTCACGTTAATAAAAGACGGAAAACATCTTCTGGATACATTACCATCCTTGCTGTATAAGCCATTCTGCTGCCAATTCAGACCAATGCGCAGTATGCGGAACATTTTCCATTCCATAACTACCGTCATAAAGTCCCTGGCCGTGCCGTCCTCCATTAAATGTATGGATTTCAAAGGGTATCCCTCTGTCCGCCAGTTCTTTCCCAAAGCTCAATGCAAAGCGCGGATCATCTGCATGGGTCTGAAAGATAAAGAAGGGCGGTGCATCATTTCTCATACATTTAAGAGGATCGTGTTTCGCTGCTTCCCTCTGCGCTTCTATATCGTAGGACAAATCCGAAGATATGAGCAACGCTCTTGCCATCGCGCCATAAAACAACAGCGCTGCATCTGGGCGGCTGGAAATTCGTTCAATTGGATCGTCTGACTGTGGATTCCCATAATCAAAATGTGTAGATGCAAGCGCAGTCAGGATTCCACCCGCTGAAAATCCGCTAAGAGCGATCTTATCAGGGCGAATGTGAAGTTCCTTAGCATGGTAGCGCGCCCAGCGAACCGCCCGCAGACCATCTGCGCAGGCGTCCATTGTTGTATGAGGTTTGCAGCGATAATCCAATATAGCTGTATGAATCCCCTTTTTTTGAAAATACTCTGCAACAGGTTTGCCTTCCTGACGGGATTTAAAATTAAAACCGCCTCCAGCACAAATAATCAGCAAGCCACGAACGTTTTCACCCTGTGCTGGGAAAACTGCTATGCGAGGGGGAGCTTGGCGTTCAGCTGGAATATAATTAGGCGCGCCGTTTTCCCATAACTCAACAGGATGAATTCCTTGGGCAGCAAGATCATTCCACATTTCTATCCAGGTAAGTTCACGTTCCAGCCTATGTTCTTCAATGGTTTTCGCCATTTTTATTCCTCCTTTGTTGTCTTTACAGCCTAATCAAAAAATCTTTCAGCTTTCAAGTGAATAGCTTACTTCTTCTAAGGGAATTTCCAACATATGTGCAATCTGCTCGGCAGGCATAAATTTGGACAACGACTGAATGATTTTCTGCCGCTCTTTTTCCATACCTTTTTTGAGTCCCTTCTCCATACCCTTCTCTATGCCTATTTCAATTCCCTCCTCCCGCTCAATCTTTAACGCATCCTCCAGCTTCCATTCCGTATACAGCATATTCTCAACCTCCGAAATATGGTCTTTCAAAAACGGCTGCATAATTCCCAGGCTTTCACAATCCAATGCCGCTTTGCGGATTGCTTCCTTTAATGTAAGGTCTTCGTCCAAATACTTTTGAACCCTGGCAATCAAAAAACTATAGCCATGCAATGATTTGCTCTTTTCCAGCAGTTTTCTGCCTTCTTTGTATTGGATATTTAGAACCCTTACTGTTACTTCAGCGGAGTTTCTTCCCTTTGGTGCAAACACAAATGCGTCTGAAAGCTTCAAATACTGCTCATCAGGATAAGGTTCTTTTCCAATATACAGTACAATAAACTCCGGTGCTGGCAGGGGAATCCTCTTTTTCCGGTACAAGTTTGCCTTTTCCAGAATTTTTTCATAAACCCACCCTAAATAAAGCAACATCCTTACTGGCATATTCTCATTAATACTGGACTGATGCTCCATAAAGACAATAAATTTACTATCCAGCATAAAAGAAATATCATTAATGCGGTTCATAAACAAAACTCCGTCTAAAGTAGTAATCTCTACCGGAGTATCTAAAGAATAGTCTGTTTCCTGGATGGCATTGTAGACCTCTACCAGACGTTTTGGCTCGCTCATATACATCGAAAATACGCTGTCCTTATATTCACGATTGGCATTAGCTCCCATCTTCATTTCCCCTTAACTATCTTTCCTGTAGCTTTAAGATAGCATATGGCTTTTTCCCTGTCAATAAAGCTGCCCGAAACTTCCCAGACACTATATATTATTTCTGTTTTAATACCGTATATTGATAGGCATCCAGTTGAACTTCTCTGATATTTTCCTGGTTGAATACATCCTCCCAATCCTTATCTAATGAAACTTTGGAACTCTTGCCGTCTATGTTAATTAAAAACAGGTAACGCTGCCCATCTTTATCCAAGCGCGGAACAGAAAGGGTAGAATGATCCGTTTCATATCTTAAAGTAATCCTGGCCTGTTTTGCAGCATCTTCCATAAACCTTTTCAAAAATTGACTTCCTGTTTCCCCTTCCATAGAAGGCATGGCCGCCAATGTATATACCCAGCCCAGTCCAGCCTTACGCCGTGCTGCCGCGCTGGAAGGCACGTGAAGGGTTGTATGATATGCAGCAAGCTGCTCTGTTTCATTTACCGTTTCAAAAGGGGCCGCCCAATGGACGGGCTTGCATTGAACACCAAATCCATCCATTACAGCATCTGTATGGTCTGCACGGTAAAACTGCGATACATGAACACCGCAAAGAGCTTCCAGATTACCAAGAGCGTGGGATGTATGAACGGTATGTTCACAGGTGCGGAACCCGGTCATAGGCCCAATTATTACAATACCGCCCTGCTCTGCAAAGCGATACAATTTCTGTAAAAAGGATTCCTCCACAGCAGGCAGAAAAGGGATAATGATTAAACGATATCGGCTCAAATCAGCCCCTTCACTGATAACGTCCCGACAGATCCCCATATCGACAAGCGTATCATAAAGAATACGGAACTGTTCAGTATAACTTATATTATTCATTGGCTCTGACTGAAAAAACTGGTTTGCAAAATCAGAAAAGAGAATCCCAACTTGGGGCTGTTCCACCTCAGTAGATGATAAAATAGGGTTTAACTTCTGAAGTATCTCTCCTACTTCTTTCACATTGTCATATCCAAGCCCGTGTTCCCCCCAACTATAAAGGATGGAACCATGAGTAATCTCGCACCCTGTCCGCTGCTGCCGCCACAGCCAGTAGTTGAATCCCTTGGCGCCGCTTGCCACAGCAGAAACTGCTTCACACCGAAGATATCCCTGTGGATGCGGTGGAGGTGTTCCGTGGGTATGCCCTGCATGGGAAGGGCTGGTTTCCATAACCCAGAACCGTTTTCCGCCTTTTAATGCACGCCAGCGGTCAAACTGCATCTGGAAATGTAGAAATTGCCCATACTGCGGATATGCGTCAAAGGACACAAAGTCCAAAGGTTTGAATAAACTTTCATTATCCAGCGCAAAGGTAAGCCCTGTATTATGTGTAATAGGGGCGCTGGAATATTGACGGATAATCCGTGCTTGATGATGGGCAAACTCGTTGATCTTTTCCATAGAAAAACGCCGGTAATTTGTAGTCAACGATGGGTTATGTAAAAATGGGGTTGCAACCGGCTGGGGTACTTCTTCAAAACTGGAATAGCTTTGGCTCCAAATCTCTGTTCCCCATGCCTGGTTTAATGTTTCAATATCTGTATATTTTGCCCGCAGCCATTTATGCCAGAGGCCCTTGCAGGTCTCGCAGCAGCATTCCTTTACATGGCATTTAAACTCGTTATCCAACTGCCATGCAATCACTCCTGGAAGATTTCCTAATTCCTTTGCCATCGCTTCGATGATCTGGTAGGCATGCATTTGAAACAATGGATGATTGGTACAGGCATGCTGTCTGGCTCCATGTTCATATGCTGTCAAGTCAGAATTAACAAAGGCTGTTTCGGGATGCTGATAAGTCAGCCAGCGGGGAGGGGTCGGGGTTGGGGTGCATAAGATGGTATCTATATCGTTAGCCTTTAAAAGCCGAATGATATTTCTAAAAAACGTCAGATCAATATGCCCTGCCTCTGGTTCCATCCTATGCCATGCAAACTCCCCGATTCGTACACAATTGATACCTACAGCTTTCATTTCTTCAATATCCTGCCGGATTTCCTTTTCGCCCCATAGTTCAGGATAATAGGCTGTCCCATAGTAAATTGGTTCTGCCATTATATCTGCTCCTTTCAGTATTGGCTTTTTCTTCCATTTTATTGGACTTTATGTGATGTATAACAAAGGATTTTTCAATGTGCTGCAACAGGAAGCATCTGGTACTCCATCTGGCCAGGAATCGGATGGAGTACTAGCTTAAAGCTATAAAATTTGTATCATTTTGTTTCAGTTTCCACCCATGCAGGATAGAACCTACATTTTAAGGCAATTCTCCAGGAAGCTAAATTGGAAAGGCTTGTACCATAAAAGGGAATCGCATTCCTCTTAAAAATCTCATCCTTTAAAAGCCCCACCAGGGCTGCTCCAATTCCTTTTTTACGGTATTCTGGATTGACATCAATGCCAATCTGCCACATTTTTGGGGAGTCTGCCGAGCATCCAGCCAAACCAACGATTCTATTGCCATCTATAGCTGCTACAGCTAAAACATCAGGACGTTCCGGCTTAAATTCCTTACACAGCGCATTGGGAAAATCAGGATTCCCATACAACCCCATAATATCCTTTTGTTCAAACCACTTTATTTCAAATGAAGGCTTCCAATTTAAAGGTTCTGGGTCTGGTAAAAACATATGGTGGGTTGGGAGCAGTTTTTTCCCATACTTTCCCAATTCCTGCTGAATATTGAAAAAATGGTTCTGCTCAAACAGCCAAAAGCCTTCTTTCCCTTTGACATATCCCTTTAAAAAGGGATGTATTTTTTCATCGGCCATAATAACGGCATTCCTGCCCATTGTTACCATAGTGAAAAAGTACTCTCCTGCAATATATTCCCGCCTGCCTGGTATCTTTCTGGAAACGGTTATAATGTTCTCCTGACAGTTGAAATCTTCCTTATTGCAGTTATAGTCAAGGGCTAACTGAGTCTTTAAAGCTTCTTCAATGTCACTTTTTAAAATTATAGATAACACTCCTTTTAACGCCGGCGGTATTTGGGGATATTTACCTCCTGGATAGAACGTCCCTGAGTATCAATCCCAACAACAACCTTAAACCCCTCTACATAATATCTTTTAATGGATTCTGTTCCCAAATCAGGATACGCCAATTCTTCTACTTCCTTAACCGAATTTGCACAAAGTGCCGCTGCTCCCCCTACTCCCAACAGATACACGCCTTTATACTTTCGGCAAAGCTCTGCCACATAGGGGCCCCGGTCGCCTTTCCCAATACAGGCAGCCATTCCCTGCTGAAACATCATCTCCATATAAGGGTCCATCCTAGCGCTAGTGGTTGGGCCAAGAGGCCCGATCACCCTGCCTGGCCCTGCGGGGCAGGGGCCGCAGTAAAATATAGTTTTCCCTTTTAGGTCTATGGGAAGCGGCTCACCTTTTTCAACAGCTTCCTGTATTCTTCCATGAGCAGCGTCCCTAGCTGTATATATATCCCCTGTCAATTCCAGCACATCCCCGATTTTCACTGATTCGCGGGCTTCTAATGTAAATGGAAGCGTTATCTTCATCTTTAAACCTATCCTTTCATCAGTATAGCAGCCTTATTTTATAATACTGCTTTGGCATGGCGGTAAGCGTGGCACTGGAATGTGATGGCAAGGGGCAGGCATGCAATATGGGTAGGATAACCCTCAATATGTACATCCAAGGCAGTAACAGTCCCTCCCATTCCCAGGGCCCCTATTCCAGAATTGTTAATTTCCTCTAATAGTTCTTTTTCCAGTTTCGCCAGATGGGGAGTTGTATTCCGTTCTCCAATATCCCGGCGGAGCGCTTTTTTAGATAAAACCGCTGCCTTGTCCATTGTTCCTCCAATCCCAATTCCAATTACCAGCGGAGGACATGGCTTTCCGCCTGCACGGTCTACTGCTTCCAGGACAGCCTTTTTTATTCCTGCTGTGCCATCGGCTGGGGTCAGCATTGATACATGGCACATATTTTCACTTCCAGCCCCTTTAGGAAGAACTGTTATCGTTACATGATTCCCAGGGACAATCTCTGTATACAGGACTGCTGGTGTATTATCTCCTGTATTGGTACGTTTAATAGGATCTGCCACTACTGATTTACGAAGGTACCCGTCCCGGTATCCCTGCCGTACTCCTTCGTCAACAGCTTCTGTTAACGGCAGCCCTTCCCAGCACACTTCCTGTCCTATTTCCATAAAAATAAGCGTCATACCTGTATCTTGGCAACAGGCAAGATTGTTTTTATCGGCATATTCTGCATTTTCAATCAGTATGTCAAGTATTTCCTGGCAAAGAGGTGATTCTTCCTGTGTACGTGCATCTTTAAGCGCGTTTATAACATTTGTGCTTAGATGCTGACACGCCTGAATACATAATTTACGTATGATTGGAATTACTTCCTGCGTATTTATTATTCTCATAGCAAACAATACAACTCCTTATCAGTCAAAATAATGGTTCTTTCCTCCAGTATACCATAATAAAAAATTTCTTACAATGTTGTATCTATGCCAGAAGCAATAAGAAAAGGCCGCCGCTTTATTTGGACTGGCCCAAGTTTGTGCGGACAGCACAATCTGGGGCAGTCCATTTCCCCCTCGAAAGAATTTTGCTTTCACAAATAGACTTCTTCCTTTTAGAAATGCGTTTTTATACTTTTCAACAAGGGTACTTCACATTTGGCAAGTTCAAAAAAACTGAACTGGCAGCCAGGGACCTGTCAATCCGTTTTGGCTGCATCTGTATAAGATTTTACTCGCAATCAAACTTTTCTGTAATATTTAGCATATTTTACCAATTTATATTACATATTTTTTAATGCTTCTACAAAGTTAAACTAATTTATTTGGTAGTAATTGAAATCTATGACTTATTATGCTATAATATATCTCATATAATTCGACATTTTTCTACATATTCAAAACGTGGGAGGAATATACTTGCTATCAACACCCCTTGTTTCGGTTATAACTCCTACCTACCAATCCCAACGTTATATAGGGGAAACCATAAAGACAGTTCAGCACCAAACCTATTCGAATTGGGAGATGCTCATAGCCGATGACGGTTCAACGGATAAGACACGCTTGATTATAACTCAAGCAGCAAAGCAGGACAACCGGATTCATCTTATTGCCCTTTCAGAAAATGGCGGGGCTGCTAGAGCCAGAAACGCCGCTCTTTCCCAAGCCTCTGGAAAATATGTTGCTTATCTGGATGCAGACGATTTATGGGCTTCGGACAAATTGGAAAAGCAAATACATTTTATGCAGGAAAGGGATTGTGCATTTAGTTGTACCTCTTATCAAATTATTTCGGATGCAGGAAAACGGTTAAATAAAATTGTATATATGATGCCCTATTTGGATTATAAAGGTTATCTTCTCCATAATTTGATACAAACAGTAGGGGTTATGGTAGATCGCGAGATGGTTCCCGTTAAATTATTGGAAATGCCAAACATGCGCCGCAGACAAGATGCAGCCACATGGATGCAGATTTTGAAAGGCGGTTTTCCTTGTTATGGTATTATGGAACCATTGGCCTTTTATCGTCGTTCTAAAGATTCATTGTCCAGCAATAAATGGGGTTCTGTTTTTGGAACATGGAACCTTTATTATTCTGTAGAACAGTTGCCGTTTCCCTTTGCCTGCCGTTGCTTTATACGATATGCAGCCCTGGCGGTATGGAAACGGATTTATTTTCCAAAAAACTTAGGGGAAGAAAATTAATTTTAACAGAAAGCATAGGGTGGCATTTTAATGAAAGAAGCTAAGTGGATGGGGCTCTATCGTTTTATGTATATATGTTATCAAAAACATATTCCATTTCTTCCTGCTATATGTAAAGCAGTTATCCGTATTGTTTTCTGCTGTGTAATCCCTCCGAGCTGTAAAATCGGAGAAGGATGTTCTTTTCCCCATGGCGGACTTGGAGTCATTCTTCATGAAAATTGTATTATAGGAAAGGGCTGTAAGATACAAAGCCATGTAGTAATTGGCGGCAGGAATGGAGAATCTAAAGTACCTAGGATCGGTGATTATGTTTTAATTGGAACAGGAGCAAAAATTTTAGGGGATGTTACAATCGGAGATCATGCTGCTGTAGGCGCTGGAGCAGTCGTTATCCATAATGTTCAGCCTTATTCTGTCGTTGTTGGTGTCCCTGCTAAGGAAATACATTACATTGGTATAGAAGATTCTTTGTTTTAGTTGTTATCGTTAAATTTGCGGACATTTGGTTATATCTAAGAAAATTATTTATTTTGCACAAAAAATAAATCTATTTATTGACATAAAAAACGTTTGAAAGGACATTTGTTTCTGTATAAAACTCTGAATTTCAAAAAACTGATTATCTTTTCATTGACTTCTTGGAAAATGATTGGTATAGTAATATTGCAAGATGTGAAAAGCCATATCTTGGCAGATGGGTTCTAATGACATATCACAAAACTGAAACAAAAATGTTTTCAGTTAATTTGACAGGAGGTTTTTCAAATGAAAAAAGTTATCGTACTCAATACCATTAACGACGTTAAGCTCTTTGTCAATACTGTTTCTAAGTACAGCTTTGACGTAGATCTCATTTCCGGCCGCTACGCTGTTGACGCAAAATCCATCATGGGTATCTTCAGCTTGGATCTTTCCAAACCAATCACTATGGAAGTCCATGATGAAAACTGTGCCGATTTCCTCGCGGAAATTAAAGGCTTCATTACTGAAAAGTAATGTCTACTCAAAATATAGAACCCATTGAAGACGTACAATAGGGACTGTTTCAAAAATGAAACAGTCCCTATTTTCTGTAAAAGGACAGTTTGCGGGCCTAAGCCCAGGGCAAACATAACCGCAGGCGGATAAAAAAGGGGTTGGGGTCTGGAAAGTGTGCGGCAGGGCTACACATAGCCCTGCCGCACTGAACTTACCAAGCGCGAAATACCCCTGCCCACTAAAAAACATCTATCTATAAATGTAAAAATAATGAAATCCGTTTGCGGAAGCAAAATTCCTTTGTGGAAGAAATCACCCTAGACTTTATAAAATATTGAATAGGAGTTATAAGGACTTTTTGAGTTAGCAAGTTCTTACTCACAGATGTTCCCCCGTTAAGGTGGACATACAAGCCAGATTTACAGGGCTAAATTCCACCTTTCCTTCAAACGCATAAAATTTTTCCCATTGTATTTTCCACTAACAAATGGTACAATAAAATTAGACAAAAAACCTTATAAAAGGGGAATAAATATGTTAAAATCAACTCCAACTTACCTGGAAGGACACATTAAGAACAATGTTGGAACAAATGATGCAACTCTATACTCCAGCACAGGAGGGGAAAGGTTTGAAATATGGTATTATGGAGCGCTGTTCCCTGCAGCAGAAAGCCAGAACCAGTTCCCCTACATTAGTGGTTTCGACTTTTCCCCCCTAAAGATTGTTGCAAGAGACGCAGAAACGGGGGAAAATCTTCTTTTGTTTGACCGGGCGGGCTATGGTTACAGCGCACTTTTCCGCGATGTATTTTCCGAGCCCCAAAAGCAATACCGTCCATTGACCCGGTACGGAGCTCCTGTAGGGCGGGTACATATTAACTTGGAGTATGATGTTCCCTATGAGCAGGAACGTTCCAAATTTCATTTTAATGCAATGGGTTATGTCCTCCTGCGGGATGGCAGGGCCATTCCTTGGGAACAGGCTAAACGGGACGGATTCACTCAAATACCTCTTTCCCTTGAAACCGAGGAGGGCCACATAATTGAATTCGCCAGCGAATATCTTGCATACAGCAGCTTTATGGGCAGCAGTCAGGCGGATTAACTTTTTAACTCCCAGCCTACCATTGGCATTTGATGCGCCAGAAAACGATTCTTTCCCGTTTCCAGGTATACGTTACCAAAATTTCCTGATTTTCATTATCACATATAATTGCAGGATAAGCGTATCCTCCAGGAGCATCCTCTAAAGTTAGAATTTGTTTCCAGGTTTCGCCGTTATCCTGTGACAGTGCCAGACACAATGGGGTTCTCGGCCCCTTATAATAGCCTGGAAGGTTCCCGGTGGGATTATAGGCCAGCACCAAATTCCCATTATCCAGTTTCACTAAATCCAGTCCGCTGTTATTGTTGGGAAGACCGCAGGCATAAGCACATTTCCAGGTTTTACCGCCATCCTCGGAGTCACTGCGAAAAACTGCTGAACTGGTGCTTCTCAGGAGCATATGAACGCTGCCTGGTGCGGATTCCCATAATGTAGGCTGAATTACGCCTTTTCCATAACAAAGATGTTTTTCATAAGGCCGGTCAATAACATGATAATCTGCACGGCGCAGCGGAATAAAAGGGCTTTTTGTCCAGGTTTCGCCGCCGTCCCTGGAAATATCTACAAAAGCATCCCAAGCTGTGCTGCTTTCGACAGACGCCGGTGCAAGAATTGTTCCATCAGAAAGTATAATAGGTTTATTTTTTACCGGGCCCCGGCCGCCGGAACAGTCCCCTTCCACCAGTTCGTTAGGTTCAGTCCAGGTAAAGCCTCCATCATCGGACGTTATCACTTTGGTTCTCCATTGTGGGATAGTTTCACCTTCTTTATAGAATAAAAATATCCTCCCATCTTCTCTTTGAAATAAAACTGGGTTCCATAGAGCTATCCCCTGGGTATCTGCAATGATATATGGCTTTTTCCAGCCTTCCTGCGTTCTCCGGGACATCCAAATAGCTACATCAGGGTTTTTCTCCCAGCTTCCCCCAAACCACGCTGCCAGAATATCTCCATTTTTTAAACAGATCAATGTTGAGGCGTGCGGACTGTCAAAATCCCGCTCCTCCTCTACAATAAATTCTTTTAGGGCTTCTATAATTTTCATATTTAATTCTGTCCTTTCTTGTCATAATGGAAAAGCAAACCAAGACACAAATCTATAGGAAACGCCTAAACGGTTCGTAAAAATGGGCTGAAGAAATCTGTGTTTATAGTTTTTTCAGCCATCCTTTCAATATTTTTATAAGGTCTTATGACTTTGTTTGACAAAAACCATACTTTAGGCGGCAAATACAATTAAGCTTTTTCCGGCTCGAAAAACCGTATTTTCTCTTGTCAAACAAAGTTATATATAATATATAACAGCATAGCATAAAACTGGAAATTTGAAAACACATTTTTGACATTTTTATTGTTTTATAAATAGAATATGTATAAATTATGTCCCACCTTAACATATAGCAAAAAGTTAACGAGCTAAAAGTTTAAAGCAAAAGAGGAAATATTTTACTTTGATGGCAAAAAAGAAATTAGAAAGGCAAGTTTCATTAATATAAATCATAAAGAAAGCAATTTTCAGATTTTAAAAGATGCTTTTGAAACTCGTATGAACGTTTCTGCTATTAATGATTTTGAATATTTGTGCAAAACTACGGAAAATAGAATTTCCGCCCATAAGACTTGAAAAAAGATCAAATAATTGGTAGAATAAGACTAGGGAAGTATCAATTGAAAAGATACAATATTTATTCTTAGAAAAGATGTGAGATAAATGGTTCAATGGGAGAGTATCCAGGAATTGATGGATGAAGTCGTTAAAGACATCACCAAGCGTATGGCTGGGATCGACTTGGAAAGAGCAAGTACGGACGCGCTTCCCAGCGACGGAAAGGTTTCTGCGTTAATAGCGGAGGTCAGCGGTACAGACGGTTTTACCTTGGTCTATAACGCGGAAGATGCTCTGCTGCGGGAAATCGCTCAAAAAATGAAGCGTAAACCCGTAGAGGATATGGACGAAGTGGGAGAATATACGCGGGAATACTTTAACGTTATTTGCGGACATGTTATTTCCCAACTGAACCGCAAAACACAGTCTACTTTGCGTTTTGCGCTTCCCCAGTATTTGCCTTTTCCCTTTGGAGGGAAGAACAGCCGCAACGCATTGGTCCTGTATTACCAAAGTTGTAAAGGTTCTGCACGGGTGCAGGGCGTGTACGCAGAAAACTGAACTTGACTAAGAAAGTAGGGAGCAGATTATAATGAGCATCCGGTTAATGGTAGTAGACGATTCCAAATTTGTGTATAATGAGATGGTATTTTTCCTGGAGGGAAGCGATTTTGAATTGGTAAAATACTGCCGGAGCGGGGAAGAGGCCGTGGAGGCATACCAGGAATTTAAACCGGACTTAGTGACAATGGACATTATCCTTCCAAGAATGGACGGTTTTGAATGTGCAAAAACCATTTTAAAGGACGATCCAAAAGCCAGGATAGTGTTTGTTAGTTCTTTGGCATACGATGATACCATTGAGGAAGCCAAAGAACTGGGTTGTGATGAATTTTTATTTAAGCCATTTGAAAGGGATTCGCTGTTGGACGTTCTGACAAGGGCGGCTAATAAAACGATGGAAAACGTGACGCAGGATTCCAATACAGGAGGTGAAGAGGCTTGATTGATAATGAGGATGCAAGAGGAACGGAACGCAAGCCAAAGGGCGGGTTAAAGTCTTTTCTCAGTTGGTTTGGAAAACAAACTCCCGAAAGCGGTAAAGATAAGACAGAAGAAGCCAGCGCAGAGCAGGAGCGGAAGGTTCCAGAAGCTCCTCCGCCAAGTGCTCCACCTCCCGCTGCACGGATGCAGTCGGGAAAAAACAATCTGGAAATGCTTCGGCGTAAATTGCTGGGACAGTCTACAGCAAACATGCAGAATTTCCCTGCGCTATATAACAGTTTTACCTTAAAAAATATAGAACCGGACGTTCCGTGTAAAAAGTTTATTGACCAGCAGCAAAAAGAAGCAGGGGAAGTTTTAAAAGATATGGCTCCTCCTCCCCTGCCTAAGACCCAAGACGCAGTTCCCCCAATCCCTGTTGTCCGAAATGCCTCCTGTTCAGTCGGCGTTTCCTCTGACCGGCTGATTGCGTGGGCGTTCCTGTTCCCGCCTGCTAACGGTGGAGCTGCTATTACTGAAGCAGATATCCGGCAGGAACTGAGCAGACAGGAAATAATCTATGGGATTGACGAGGAAATGGTCAAATTCCTAGCGCAACGCAAACCCTATTTACAGGTGGCTGTCATTGCAACAGGCACCCCGGCAACAGACGGTACCGATGGCCAGGTAATTGACCGGATAGAGCGTAAGCGCGATATCAAAGCCTCTCAGCGTGAAGACGGCAGTGTGGATTACCGCGATTTGAACTGGGTTCACCATATTCGGACCGGAGAAGTTATCTGCGAAGTGATTCCCCCTACAGAAGCTGTTCCTGGTACAGATGTAAAAGGAAAAGAGTTAAAAGGCCGCAACGGGGCACGTCCTAAAGTTCCTATGGGGAAAAACACCGCTATGAACGATGACGATACTGCTTTGATTGCCACTGTGGATGGTCACGTCAGTTTTACAGATGGACGGTTCACTGTAGTAAATATGCTTATGGTTCCTGGCAATGTGGATAACTCTGTTGGCAACATTGACATGCTGGGAGATGTATTGATAAAAGGCGATGTTCTGGATCGTTTTATCATTAAAGCGACTGGTAATGTAGTGGTTGAAGGAATTCTGGAAGGAGCCACCATTATTTCCGGCGGTAATATCCAAATTTGCAATGGTATGAACGGAAACGGTCATGGAATGTTAGATGCAAAAGGCGATATTACATGCAAGTTTTTGGAAAACTGCACTGTACAATGTGGAGGAAAGCTGTTTTCAGAAAGTTTAATTAATGCCACTGTTACTGCAGACGACTTGATAGATATTACTTCCGGGCGCGGCGTAGTAATCGGCGGTACTATAATGGCTTGTAACAGCGTAGAAGCAAAAATTATCGGCAGCCGTGCCAACCGTACTACAACGATTGTAATTGGTACAACTCCAAAAATCCTGCTGGAAAAGGATCAATTAATCAGTGAGGTAGACCGTTTAACCAAAGAATGTGAGGAACTTCAGAAAAACGTTCAATATCTGGAACGGACCAATGTGGAAGGTACTCCGCAAATGGGTTTATACAGCCAGATGAAACTAAAGCTTTCTGTTTCCAGAATGCAGCTTTCCAAAGCAAAAAAGAAACTGGATGAGCTCGAAGATCAAAGGCAGGACATCAGCAAATGCTTTGTAAAGGCAAACGAGATTTATCCAATTACCCATATTACTGTAGGGATGGAGTCAACTTCTATTTCCAATCTGACCAAAATGTGCCGTATCCACTGCAACAGTCAGGGAGAATTGGAACTGTATTAATGTAAGGATTTGATTTCCTAATAATACTACTTGTTTCTCTTGATATTAAAATAGGAGTTAAAGTGGATGAGACAATTGCTGCCAGACGAATTTTTGCATTTATCTGAAAAGGATTGTGTTGAAATTCAAATTTCTCTTTCCTCTCAGGTTGTCCAGTGTAATTCTTTCCACTTTGAATCGCTTCACACCATAGCTGGGGTGGACATTGCCTACTGGAATGAAAATAATTCTGAATCAGCGGTTTGCTGCATTGTGGTTATTGATTTTCAGACAGGAAAGATAATTGAAACTCAGCATACTGTCGGGAAAGTAAAATTTCCTTATATTCCTGGTTGTTTAGCTTTTCGAGAACTTCCCCTTGTTCTGGAAACTGCTGTTAAATTGAAGCAAAAGCCTGATATTTTCCTTTTTGACGGCAATGGTTTACTGCATCCAAGGGGTATGGGGCTGGCATCCCATGCGTCGTTCTATTTAGAAGCTCCTTGTGTTGGTATCGCAAAACACTATTTTAATGTGGAAAGCGCAAAATTCATTATGCCTGACAACATCCCAGGAAGTTATTCTGACATTACACGGGATGGGCAGATATTGGGCAGGGCTATTTGGACTCATCAGAATGTTAAGCCCATTTATGTTTCAGTAGGCAACTATATAGATATTGATACTGTTACAAAGCTGGCCCTTATGCTGACGGATTCAGAAAGCCACATCCCTACTCCTACCCGATATGCAGATTTGCAAACCCATATTCAACGTAAACTTCTTCAGGGAATGAAATAAACGATCAAAGGATATACTTAAGGGCAACTCCAAAAAATTTATTAGCTGTATGTTATGTTTCTCTAAAGGCAGGGAGCAAAACATACAGCTTTTTCTTTTCCTTTACTATTTTGCCCCAAATGACTACTCAATTTGTATCTTTATCAAATTTACGTTGATTTATACTGGTGAGTTTTACCAAAAGAAAAGGAATCAATTTTTAAAATTCTGCTTTTAATTTTGTCACAATGGTGTTATAATAATAAAACAAATGAAATCAATAAGGAGAGTGCCGAATGGATAAATTCGTAATCAACGGCGGGGCGCCATTGAAAGGCGACGTTACCATTAGCGGGGCAAAAAATGCTGCTGTCGCCATCATACCGGCCGCCATATTATCCAATGGCCCTTGTATTATAGAAAATGTACCAAGAGTCAGTGATGTAACAACTCTTGTCAATATATTAAGGGATATGGGTGTAAGCGTAAGATTATTAGACCGAACCACACTAGAAATAGATGCATCAAACACAATTCTGCCGGTAGTGCCGTATGAATTGGCAAGGCGTATGAGGGGATCGTATTATTTCCTTGGGGCGTTATTAGGGCGGTGCTCCAGAGCAAGCGTAGCAATGCCGGGAGGCTGTGATTTCGGGGTACGTCCTATCGATCAGCATATAAAAGCGTTTGAGGCTATGAACGTCAAAGTAAGCTTAGAACATGGCATGATAAATGCAAAAGCAGATGAATTATTAGGCGGACACGTTTATTTTGACGGCAATACTGTAGGCGGCACCATAAATGCAATGCTGGCAGCAGTAAAAGCAAAAGGGGTGACAGTTTTAGAGAATGCCGGAAAAGAACCTCATATTGTAGACCTGGCAAACTTTTTAAACTCTATGGGGGCTGATATTCGTGGAGCTGGTACTGATGTAATTAAAATCCATGGCGTAGAGGAGCTTCATGGAACCAGCTACTCCATTATTCCTGACCAAATTGAAGCTGGAACATTTATGGTAGCGGCGGCAGCTACAGGAGGGGATGTTCTTATCAAGAACGTAATTCCCAAACATTTGGAATCCATAACAGAGAAATTGATTCGTGCAGGGGCAGAAATTGAGGAACATGACGATTCTATCCGGGTCATGCGGCAGGGGCCTTTATTTCCTCTAAGTATAAAAACCCTTCCCCATCCTGGTTTTCCAACGGATATGCAGCCCCAGATGGCAGCACTGCTGTCTTTAGCAGAAGGGACAAGCATCATCACGGAAGGGGTTTGGCCAAATCGTTTCCGGTATACGGAAGAACTCTGCCGTATGGGAGCGGATATTCGAGTAGATGGACCTGTTGCAGTAATTCAAGGGGTCAAAAAACTTTCTGGAGCACCGGTAAAGGCTACCGATCTTCGGGCGGGAGCCGCAATGTTAATTGCAGCCTGCTGCGCTAAAGGCGTGACAGAAATAGAGGATATCCAACATATTGAGCGCGGATATGAAACGATTGTAGAAAAGTTTATTGGCCTAGGAGCAGACATTCAAAAGGTTTCTTTTTTCGTATCAAGCAATGTGCCAATTGCACAGGGGATATAAGCGTAAATCTACTATTCATAAATTTAAAAGGACACTGCTGTTTTCGGAAAAGGTTCCAAAACGGTGGTGTTCTGTTATGTGGGAAAAATCAGAACGTAAGTTCAGGATATAAAAGAAAGAGGCTGCAACATTTATGACCAAATTTTACCCACTGTTCAGCGGAAGCAGCGGGAACTGCACCTTTGTTTCCAGCGGAGGAGGCTCTGTCCTAATAGACGCTGGGGTAAGCTGCAGGGCAATTGTTGACGCGCTGGGGCAGATTAATGTTCATCCCAAAAATATTAATGGAATTCTAATTACCCACGAACACATAGACCACATTAAGGGACTTTCTGTTTTTACAAAGCGTTTCCCACTTCCTGTCTACAGTTCACGGGAAGTACTGGAGTACCTTCAAAACAGGAAATATGTCCATCCAGACTGCCCTTTATATGAAATAGCATCGCCTACAGAGGTTGGCGGAATGCTTGTTACCCCCTTTGATACCCCTCATGACAGTGTACATAGCCTGGGATTCCGCATTGATACGGAGGATGGGCGCTCTATCGGAATTGCCACTGATTTAGGTTACATTACGGACCAGGTTCGGGCTGGTTTGACAGGGTGCGACTTGGCCATGTTGGAGTCTAACTATGACAGTGCAATGCTTCAATGTTCTGCTTACCCTTATTACTTGAAACGTAGGATTAGCGGCAGACATGGGCATTTGGAAAATCAGGAATGTGCCAGCCAGTTGGCCGAATTGGCGCAAAAAGGTACAAAGCGTTTTGTGTTGTGTCATTTGAGTAAAGAAAATAATATGCCGGAAATTGCTTTGCAAACTGTTTACGCTAAGATGGCTGAAATCGGAATTGGGGCAACAGAGTTTAGCTTGCAGGCTGCCCGCCGCAGTGAACCAAGCCCTGCTATTGCTTTATAAGACGAACAGTAACCTAAAACAAATAAGCGAGGTTTGGGTCATTAGGGAGCCTTTCCCTAAAAGGCTGCTATCGGGTCACAGGGATGAACAGCAGGGCTATCAGTTCAGCCCTGCTGAACTGATAGCCCTATTGAATCAAACCCGCCAAGCGAGAACTATCATTGCTTAACAAACGGAACAGATACCTAACCTTTGTCAATATTGAAATAAAAATGCTGCTATTTTTTATAGAAGTGATGGTCAGCGGCGACAGAATACTTTCAGGGGATAGGCATCATATGGCAGGATCCTTCCGCTTCTTTCCAATACCGCAACGTTGGAAAGAAGATAAAAGCTTTCTCTTACAGCCAACGGCTGCTGAGACGGCGTTTCCAAAACATAAAATTCACCAAACCCACGTTAAAAATAAGGCGGTTTCCCAGTTATGATAAATGTAACCATTTTAGCCGTTGGAAAACTAAAAGAGCAGTATTGGAAAGACGCATGTGGGGAATATGCAAAAAGGTTAAAAGCTTACTGCCGCTTTTCCATTGAGGAAATCCCTGAATACCGCCTTCCTGATTCCCCTTCCCCAGCCCAGATTAAGGCCGGACTGGAAAAGGAGGGGGAAACTATCCTAAACCATATTCCGGGCCATGCGTACATCATTGCATTGTGTATTGAAGGCAGGGAAATAGATTCTTTGGCATTGTCCGAACAATACACAAAGGCAGTTGCAGAGGGAAAAAATACTATTGTGTTTATTATTGGAGGTTCCTTTGGGTTGGCGGATAAGGTAAAAAAGTCTGCTAATTTAAGATTGTCTATGTCACAAATGACCTTTCCCCATCAGTTGGCTAGAGTCATGCTCTGTGAACAGGTTTACAGGGCTTTTTCCATTGCTGCCAGTACAAAATACCATAAATAATACAGCGCTTACTTTTAAGCCTGTATCAGCCTAGAAACGGGTCTGTTTTCTGCGCTGTTTTTCTTCCCACTTCATAGCACGTTTCACAGGTCGAATGATAAACGGCATTAAAATCAAAAGCAGCAAAGCCCCTAACAGCATTCCAATCAGTACGAACGGGAAAGGGGCCACCCCTGTTTCAGCAGATTTCATTGCAGAATCTATCAAAAATTGCCACACTTTAGTTTCTCCTTTCTATTACGTCCAGATACGTTTCATTTGAATAGAAAAGTCGTTTGCGGACATTCTAAGGATTGCCTCAATATCAGCCAAACCATATTCAATTTCTTGAGCCAGGGGAAGTTTAAAGAAATCTCTGGAGCGGATTCTCTTATATTTTTTCGCAAGTTTTAACAGATCGCCTTCCAGGAGTTTTTCTATTTCTTCTTTTCCCATTTTCGACATTAAAAGCGCATCATAGATTTTTCTGCACTGTGTCAATACCTCCCGGTATTCCTGTTTTGACTGTTCGATAAACTTTTCAATCAGTTCTCTTTCATCCTTTTGATCGATAAAGCAGATTTCAATGATAGAAGCTTCTCCGCCTATTCCGTTAATTTTCTCAGAAAGCCAGCGAAAAAAGGACAGTTCTTCTTTCCGGTAAGGCAGGACTGCCATACCGGACTTATAATAAACTGCACCTGCTTCCTTCAGCTTTCGCCAAACATATACCCGGTTTTTGGATGGGTTAATAGGTAGATTATATCCTAAAGCAATCCATTTCCTTTTACTCGCCATTTTGTCCTTCCTCCTTACGGGATGATTCTCTGCACCTGATTATATTGTAACCATTGATACAAAAAAGTCAACTATTGAATGAAAAAAATGTCTCTTTTGAGTTTCGCTCAAAAGAGACATTCTTATTTTTATTGTAAGTTGGATAAAAACCTTTTAAATTGTATGGTTTTCTGTTTTTAGGGATACCATTATAGAAAACGAACCGTTTGCTGAATAGCTGCAAGAGAAGATTTTCACCCTGGACCGAAGCTTTCGATCCGATGTTGGCTCTGCTCCCTCTTATCCTGCTGAACAGCTATCCTGCCAGGGCACAGGGACAGCCCTGCCTTTTAAAAGACTTTTAGGCACATCCAAAATACGCTGGTTCCGGCTCCCGCGAAAATGGAGGGTCAAACTTTTCTGATCCTGCAAAAAAGGCCCGTCTACAAGTGCATCGCAATTTTCCAAAAGATCCCTTATATCCAAATCCGTCTCGCTCTTTTTCAGCAAGTCCTCATAAACGTAACCGGTATAGCAAATTACATCCAATCCCATAGAATGTAATTTGCGTGCAAGTCTTGCCAAAGGTTCCGGCTGGCAAAAGGGCTCACCTCCGCTAAAAGTAACACCCTTAAGCAAAGGATTTTTCTGAATCTCCTGCAAAAGCCGGTCAACTGTAAAGACTGCACCGCCTTCAAAGCTGTGCGCCTGAAGATTCTGGCATCCAGGGCAGTTATGAGGGCAGCCTTGAACAAATACAACAAAGCGCATACCTGGACCATCTACAATGGATTCCCGGATAATCCCGGCAAGATGCAAAGTATTCCCGTTTAAGGGGCAATTTTCCTGTTCCATGCTATTTCCTCCTGAAAACCTGCAAAAAGGCAATATCCATATATCTCGTTAAACTTAAAATGTTTCCATCTTGCTGACGCTGTGTTTAATCCTATCCTCAACTTCAGTACGTTTTGCATCATTAAAGCGGTCAAGGGTACCCACCAGATATCCGGTAATACGGCGGATACGTTCAAATTTAGGCCCGCCATCGTTTTCAGAGCGTCCGCATTTAGGGCAAACATCACCAATAATTCCCGTGTAGCCGCAAATCGGGTCTCGGTCAACAGGATGGTTGACAGAACCATACCCAACGCCGCTTTCCTTCATACACCGAACAACCTGTTCAAAGGCCTCCAGATTCTGGGTGGGATCTCCATCTAATTCAATATAGGTAATATGGCCGCCATTTGTAAGCTCATGATAAGGAGCTTCCCGTTTAATCTTCTCAAAGGCAGAAATCTCATAATAAACAGGCACATGGAAGGAATTAGTATAATATTCGCGGTCAGTAATACCGGGGATAACACCATAACGCTGCTTATCCATTCTGACAAAGCGGCCGGACAATCCTTCGGCGGGGGTAGCAATTACAGTAAAATTAAGTCCGGTTTTTTTAGTTTCCTCATCCATACGTTTCCGCATAAATCCAATAATCTCCAACCCAAGGTTTTGAGCTTCCTCTGATTCGCCGTGATGCTTGCCAATTAAAGCTTTCAGGCACTCTGCCAGCCCAATAAACCCAACTGTAAGAGAACCATGTTTTAAAACTTCTTCCAAGGTGTCTTCCTGGCTGAGTTTTTCAGAATCCAGCCATACACCCTGCCCCATCAGGAAGGGATAATTTTTAACTTTTTTGCCGCATTGGATATGGAATCTGGCTTTAAGCTGATCAATAACCAAATCAAGCTTTTTAGCCAATTCCTCAAAGAAGAAATCCAGGTTCCCGTTAGACCGGATAGCAAGCCTTGGAAGGTTAATAGAAGTAAAGCTAAGGTTGCCTCGTCCGTTTACAATTTGCCTGTCTGGGTCGTAAGCATTGCCAACAACACGGGTACGGCAGCCCATATAAGCCGCTTCTGTTTCGGGATGCCCAGGCTTATAGTATTGGACGTTATAGGGGGCGTCCAGGAAAGAGAAATTAGGAAACAGGCGTTTTGCGGATACCCGGCAGGCAAGCTGGAATAAATCATAGTTTGGATCTTCAGGATTAAAATTAACCCCTTCTTTGACTTTAAAAATCTGGATGGGGAAAATAGGTGTTTCTCCGTTTCCAAGGCCAGCCTCAGTTGCTAACAGCAGGTTCTTCACAATAATCCGGCCTTCCGCACTAATATCCGTCCCATAGTTCAGAGAACTGAAAGGAATCTGAGCGCCTGCGCGGGAGTGCATAGTGTTCAGGTTATGCACTAAGGCTTCCATTGCCTGATAACAGCTTCTGTCTGTTTCTTTTACAGCATACTTGCGGGCAAACTGTTGAATCTGCTCTGCCAGTTCTTCGCCATAACGTTCGTCAAGAATTTTCTTTTCTTCTGCTTCATATCCATTATCAGCTGCAAGAACCGGATGCAAACCTGACTTTTCTATCGCGGAGAGAATATCATCGGCAGCAAAACGGCCTTCTTCCTCCCCTGCCAAAAGCTCCAAGGCTTTTCCCAGGTTTGCTATGTAATGCTTCCGATAGGTTTTAGCAACGCCCTCTGCCATTGAATAGTCGAAGTTGGGAACACTTTGCCCGCCGTGCTGGTCGTTTTGATTTGACTGGATTGCAATACAGGCAAGCGCAGAATAACTTTGAATATCGTTTGGTTCCCTCAAGAACCCATGTCCCGTTGAAAACCCTTTACGAAATAGTTTTTGTAAATCTATTTGGCAGCAGGTAGTTGTCAAAGTATAGAAATCCAAATCATGTATATGAATGTCGCCCTCTATGTGGGCTTTGGCATGATCTGGTGCAAGGATATACATCTCGTTAAACTGCTTCGCCCCTTCTGAACCATACTTCAGCATAGTTCCCATGGCGGTATCTCCGTCAATATTTGCGTTTTCCCGTTTAATATCATTGTCCGCCGCAGATTGGAAAGTCAGATCCTCATATACTTTCATTAACCGTGTGTTCATTTCCCGAACCCGCGTCCGGTTTGCACGGTACAAAATATATTCTTTTGCTGTCCTTGCGTGTCCGCGTTCTACCAGTACCTTTTCAACTGCATCCTGAATTTGCTCAACAGACGGCTGCTCCACGTGACAGGAGTGTTCCAAATATTCTTCCACTGCTTCGGCTACCTTTTTTGCCATCTCATAATCTTTTCCGCCCGTTGCTTGTGCAGCCTTAAACACCGCATCCGCTATTTTTTCCAGCTCAAAAGGCACTTCCCGGCCATCACGCTTTACAATCGTCTTTAACATTGTTCTCTTCCTTTCGGCTATGTTAAACACAGTATATTGTGTCGGTTCTTTGTTTAAGCACTATATGATGTGTTTTTAGTTTTATGTGCAATTACTATTTTAGGAGAATCCGGCCCTGTTGTCAATCACCTTTTGTATAGTTTTTTCACTGTTTTTTTGGCGAATCAATGGAAAACCGCTTGGCCATGCCCTTTGATGGCGCCAAAAAAATTTTTTATAAATTGATATTTATCCAAGTAAACAATTATAAAATTTTACTGTGGAATTAACCAATGAACAGTATTCTTTTTTGTGGAAATATATGGTATTTTATGGTAAATAAATGACATTCCGAAAATTACCATAGTCGTTCATTTAAAGTTCATGTTTTGGGAATTGCTATAACAGACTTCAATATGATACAATAAAAGCCGGTATTCTTCCTAAAAAACAGATGGGAGGACAAATCTTGCAAAAAAAGTACAGGATAGACCTGTTTCTTATATTTTTTCTAATATTAGGGTTCCTCCTGACAGGGTGCGGACTGCCAGGAAGCGATGATAATCTAATCCGATATAACATATCTGCAAATGTAGATAATCTGGACCCGCAATATGTTTCAACCGCAAATGAAACGCTGCTGATTTTAAATTGCTTTGAAGGTCTGATGAAACTGGACGAAAACGGAAAACCTATTGCAGCCTTGGCGCAAAGGTATTCTTTGTCAGAGGACAAAAAGGTCTATACCTTTTATCTTCGTGAAAATCTAAAATGGTCGGATGGGGAACCTTTGACCGCAAAGGATTTTGTTTTTGGATTTTCTCGAATCTTCAACCCATCATCTCCATCACCCAACGCTGAAAATTTTATGGGAATTGAAAACAGTAAAGAAGTATTATTTGGTGAGCTTCCGCCATCACGGCTTGGGGTCAAGGCAATAGACGAGCGGACATTGGAAATCCGCCTGGCAGAACCGAATTCTTTCTTCCTGGAACTTTTAGCATCTCCAGCGGCCATGCCGTGCCGGGAAGACTTTTTTCTAAGCTGCAACGGAAGATATGGTTTGTCCCTGAACTCCATTATATTCAACGGCCCGTTTGTTATGACCACCTGGAAAAGCGGACGCTATATAGGCCTGCGTGTAAATGAAAACTACTATGACTTGGAAACGCTTCCCACTGTAGCAGTAAATTTATATACCATTCTCCCAGCAGAAGAAAACGCACATCTGCTTTTGGAAGACCGTTCAGACGGAGGACCGGTATCCTATAATGATTTAGAGTCTTTAGAAGGATATCCCGTAGAAAAGTTTCAGAGCACATCACACATACTGATTTTTAATCCAAACAATCCAGCTTTCCAGGATAATGATATCCGCCTTGGGATGTGCTATGCCATAAACAGGCAGTTTTTTCAACCTACAATGGAGGAAAATCTGGAAATTACCAATTTATTAGTCCCCCCTGCTGCGTCGCTCCTTGGCGAACCCTATCGAAATTTAGCTCCAAATATTACGGGTTTGGTTTATCGGCGCGAGGAAGCAAAGGAACACTTTGAAACAGGCTTAAAACGTTTAGAGCTGTCAAAACTCCCTAAGTCAAGCATAATCTGTTTGGAAACAGGACAGCATCGGTATTTAGCAGGATATTTACAGCGCCAATGGCAGAAGGATTTAAACCTGTATATAAATTTAGAGGCCCTTAGCGAAACAGAGTTTTACGGGCGGCTACGTTTGGGAGATTATCAGTTGGCAATACTTCCTGTAGATTTGGAACAGCCAAATCCAGGCGTAATGCTTAGGCAGATTTGCGGATACCTTCCTAACCCGGCTCCACTGTCTGAGGAAGAATCAATAGAAAGTCCGCCTGCTGACGACAGCAAGGTTGCTGAAGAAGAACCTGTACATATCCCTCAGCCCTATTCCACCGCCTCAGAAGACAGGCAAACGCTTGAAAGGTACTTGACCCTTGCCAACAGGGAAGACGCGTCAGGGGCAGCACAATGGTATGCCAAGGCGGAAAATCTTTTGTTGGAAAGAGGGTATGCTGCACCATTATACTTTGAAACCCACTATTTTGTAGTATCGCCAAAGGTGTCAGGAATATGGTTTACACCCTATCCGGGACATATATCCTTTCAAAATGCAAAAAAGAAGTAACCCAATGTGCGGGTCACAGCCTGAGATGTATACCACGGGTGTCTTTGATACCGGAAACCAGGATTTATGTTTGTTTTAACGGGGAAAATATCTGCAAATTAGAATTCGCTAGGTTAAAAAGCCCTTTTATCCCCCCATTATAATGTTTTATGAAGTCTGAGCAAAGTACTCCCAACAGGGAATTTTGCTTTCGCAAACGGGCTTTTTTCCCCTTTTAGATAAAGATTCATCCTTTTGCAGGCAGGGGTATTTCGTGCCTTGCAAGCTCAGTTCAGCAAAGCTGAACTGGCGGCCAGGGAACTTTTGAGGAAAGTTCCCTGGTTCTTTAAACCTTTTTAAATTTATTTTAGGGTGTTTCCATTTTAGACTTTTCGCATAAAAGCGGCCCGTTCCCCCAGCTCTTATGGCAGGGAACGGGCCTAATTTGCTATATATACGAACCGGAGGGAATCTAATCCCTAATTATACCAGTTCAATGATAGCCATTTCCGCGGCATCGCCTCTACGCGGTCCAATGCGGATAATACGGGAGTAACCGCCGTTGGTTTCCTTATATTTAGGCGCAATTTCGTCAAAAACCTTCTTGGCAACAGATTCTTTTGTTACAAAGGAGTACACCTGCCGTTTTGCGTGCAGGGAATCATCTTTGGCGATGGTAATCATTTTCTCGGTCATTGAACGGACCTCTTTGGCCCGTGTCACAGTGGTCTCGATTTTGCCGGTTTCCAGCAGATAAGTGACCATAGCGCGGAGCATCGCTTTTCTATGGTCGGAAGATCTGCCCAGTTTTCTAGTACCTGGCATCGAAATTCACTCCTTTACCATGGTTTTTATTGTTCGTCTTCGTCGTTGAGCTGGAATCCAAGGCTGACAAGTTTTGAAATAACTTCTTCCAAAGACTTGGTTCCCAGATTGCGGACCTTCATCATCTCGCTCTTGGATTTGCTGATCAGCTCTTTGACGGTGTTGATCCCAGCGCGTTTCAGGCAGTTGGAGGAGCGAACAGACAAGTCAAGCTCATCAATGGTCATCTCCAGGATGGAATCCTTACCGCTGTCTTCCTTCTCTACAACAGGTTCGGTGCTGTAAACCTCTGACGAGAGGTCCATAAACTTCACGAGATGGTCGTTGAGGACCTTGGCTCCCAGTGAGACAGCCTCGTCGGCGGCAATGGTGCCGTCTGTCCATATTTCAAGAATCAACTTGTCATAGTCTGTTTTCTGTTCGACACGCTGGTTTTCCACAGCATAATGAACCTTTAGAACAGGAGTATAAATGCTGTCCATAGGAATCACGCCAATGACGTTTTGATCCCGATCCAGCAGTTTGTTCTGTTCTGCGGGCACATAGCCCTTGCCTCTCCCCAGCGTCATCTCCATATGCAGCTCCGCGCCGGTGCCCAGGGTGGCGATGTGCATATCTGGATTGAGTATTTCAACGTCCGAGTCGGGGATGATGGAGCCAGCCGTTATAACGCATTCGCCTTTGGCTTCAATGCGTATCTTTTTCGGCACGTCGCAGTAGAGCTTTGCTCGCAGTCCCTTCAGGTTCAGGACGATTTCAGTAACGTCTTCCTTCACCCCTGGAATGGTTGAAAACTCGTGCTGTACCCCATCAATCTTTACAGATGTGACGGCAACGCCAGGAAGCGAGGAGAGCAGCACACGACGCAGACTGTTGCCTATGGTCATCCCAAACCCCCGGTCAAGGGGCTCAAAGATAAATCGCCCATAGGAACCGTCCGGCGCGATCTCGGCTATCTCGATCTCAGGACTTTTCGTCTTTTTGAACTCGTTCACAAGTAACCCTCCTTATGCGGCGGGCGTCAGCCGCCCAGCCAGTATATCCACATTCCCTTGCCGGTTGCTATCCACATTATTTGGAGTAAAGCTCCACGATGAGGTGTTCCTGAACGTCGTAGTCAATATCATCTCTGGCCGGCATAGCAATTACTTTGCCGCTGAAATGTTCCAAATCCCGTTCCAGCCACTTGGGTACTACTGCTACTGCATTGGCTTCAGCTAACGCCTTGAACTTGGCAGAGCTGCGGCTTCCTTCTTTAACAGCAATAACCATTCCCGGCTTTACCAGATAAGAAGGAATATTTACTTTCTGGCCGTTAATGGTAAAATGGCCATGATTAATAAGCTGCTTGGCTTCCCGACGGGTACTGGCGTAGCCCAGACGGAAAATTACATTGTCCAAACGTCTCTCCAAAAATTGGAGCAGGTTTTCACCGGTAATGCCATTGGCCTTAACTGCCATTTCATAATAATGGTAGAAAGGTTTCTCCAGCACGCCGTAAATGAATTTAACTTTCTGCTTCTCGTTGAGCTGTACGCCGTATTCGCTCTGTTTGCGGCGTTTCTGCTTCATATTGCGGGTGGTTTCCTTCATCACGCCGAGGACGGCGGGGGACAGCCCAAGGGTCTTACAGGTTTTCAATACAGGTTCTCTGTTCTTAGCCATCTCGCTTTTACCTCCTTTTCGTATTGCTTATACGCGGCGTCTCTTAGGCGGACGGCAGCCGTTATGCGGGATAGGGGTAACATCTTTAATCATTGTAACTTCCAGCCCCGCGCCCTGCAAAGCACGAATTGCTGCTTCACGGCCGGAACCAGGACCCTTTACATACACTTCCACTGTCTTCAGGCCATGTTCCATAGCAGCTTTAGCAGCGGTTTCCGCAGCAGTCTGCGCTGCATAGGGGGTGGATTTTCTTGAACCCCGGAATCCAAGGCCGCCTGCGCTGGCCCAAGAAAGGGCGTTGCCCTGGGTGTCTGTAATGGTGACAATTGTATTATTAAAGGTGGACTGAATATGGGCTGCGCCGCGTTCAACGTTTTTGCGTTCGCGTCTCCTGACTCGTGCCGCGACGGCTTTTTTCCCATTTGAAGCTTTAGCCATTCTTCTGTTCCCTCCTTACCTTATTTCTTCTTGTTGGCAATGGTCTTCTTGGGACCTTTGCGGGTACGGGCATTTGTCTTAGTACGCTGTCCGCGTACTGGCAGACCCTTTCTGTGACGAACGCCCCGGTAGCATTGAATTTCTACCAAACGCTTAATATTCAGGGCTGTCTCACGGCGGAGATCGCCTTCCACAATCAGGTGTTTCTCAATGTGTTCGCGCAGTTTGGCAGCTTCCTCTTCGGTCAAATCCTTGACACGGGTGTCTGGGTTAATCCCAGTCACAGCGAGGATGTCGTTGGCTGTCTTGCGCCCTACGCCGAAAATATAGGTCAAGCCAATCTCTACCCGTTTTTCTCTGGGCAGATCAACACCAGCTATACGAGCCATACTTCTTTTGCACCTCCATTTATCAATCGTCCATCAGCCTTGGCGCTGTTTGTGCTTCGGGTTCGTACAGATTACCATAACGCGCCCTTTGCGCCGGATGATCTTGCATTTTTCGCAGATGGGCTTTACGGAAGGTCTTACTTTCATTTGAAATTACCTCCTTAGGCGGCTTTACACCGTCGTTCTTCGCACATCGTATTGGTTTGATGCGGATTTGTTTGAGTTGCTTTGGTTTAATGGGCTGCCGGGTTTCCCGGCGTTTATTTGGAACGCCAGGTAATGCGTCCTTTTGTTAAGTCGTAGGGGGACATTTCCACCGTCACCTTGTCGCCAGGCAGGATGCGGATGAAATTCATCCTCAGCTTGCCGGAAATATGAGCCAGTATCTTATGCCCGTTGGGCAGCTCCACTGTAAAGGTGGCGTTGGGAAGGGCTTCCAAAACGGTACCCTCTATCTCAATCACGTCGTCTTTCGCCAAGCAAATACCTCCTCTATACACGTCGGCTGCTGTCTGCCGCAGCTTGCTGCTGATCTGTTTCCCAGTGCTTTTCCGTCAAAGCGAAAAGGGCTTTCCGCAGTTGGCGGTCAGTGGTAACCGCTGCTGGTTCCAGGATTGGGCCAATAGGCCGCAGATGTTTGATCCGTTTGCGTTTGGGAGCAGCCAGCCTGCGCCTTTTGCCATCCGCCACCAGGGCGAATCCCTCTGCCGCTTCCAGCACAACCATAAGTTTTCCTGCGTCCCTTCCAGCCAAGGACAGAACTGCCTGCCCCGGATGCAACTCAGGCTGGGCTTGCAGCCGTCTCATGCTCATATCCTTTCCTCTTGTTTCTGGAGAGGTGGAACAGGTTGAATTTCCTCGGCCTCGCTGGGATCAGTTAAGATCACCGGACCGCGTTCGGTAATGGCGATAGTGTTTTCAAAATGGGCAGACAAACTACCGCTGGAAGTCACTACTGTCCACTTATCTCCCAGAACCCGCACATCAGCGCCCTTAACATTAATCATCGGCTCTATGGCGATGGTCATACCTGGAGCCAGCCGAACACCCCGGCCCGCCTTCCCAAAATTAGGAACTTCTGGAGCCTCGTGCATATCCCGGCCCACACCATGCCCCACATACTTACGCACCACGGCGAAACCGTTTGCCTCCACGTAACTTTGTACAGCGTAACCGATATCCCCCAGACGCGCTCCTGGCTGCGCTGCCGCAATGCCCCGTTTCAGGCTCTCACGCGTCACATCCAAAAGCTTTTGAGCTTCCGGGGAAATCTTCCCCACCGCAAAGGTATAAGCGTTGTCACCATGGAACCCATTATAAAGAGCCCCCACATCCACGCTTACAATATCCCCTTCCCGGATTTTCCGGGAACCGGGAATACCGTGGATAACTTCGTTGTTGATGGAGATGCAGGCAGTTCCAGGAAAACCGCCGTACCCTAGAAAGGAAGGGACAGCGCCTTTGGAGCGGATAAATTGATACAGAATGCGATCCAGCTCTTTTGTAGTCATACCAGGGCGGATATGTTTCCCGGCCTCCAGCAGAGCCTGGGCAGAAATCCTCCCTGCCTCCCGCATAGCCAGCAGTTCCTTGCGCGTTTTCAGAGTAATCATGATATCGTCATTCCTCACGCCTCCAGAGCTTTCAGAACCAGTGCGGAAGTATCTTCCACTTTTTCCTGGCCCTCCACTTGGAACAACTTGCCCTTGGCAGAATAAAACGCCTTTACCGGCTCGGTTTGCCGATGGTAAACGTCCAAACGATCCTGAACAGTGGCAGGCTCATCATCCTTGCGGATAATAAGTGCTTTGCCGCAGGAATCGCAAATTCCTTCCTGTTTTGAGGGCTTGTAGTCCAAATGGTAAGAAGCCCCACAGCCTTCGCAGACTCTCCGACCGGAAAGGCGGCGTTTGATGGTTTCGTCCGGGACTTCCAGGTCAACGACCCGGTCAATTTCTACTCCCATGGCCTCCAATGCTTCCGCCTGGGCCACAGTGCGGGGGAAGCCGTCCAGAATATACCCATTTTTGCAGTCGTCCATAGCAATACGGTCTTTCACTACACCGATCACCACATCATCCGGCACCAATCTGCCGTTGTCCATGTCGTCTTTAGCCTTTAAGCCCAGGGGGGAACCGGCTCGAACCGCTTCCCGCAGACAATTGCCAGTACTGATGGCTGGGACGTTTAAATGTCTGCTGATAACCTCTGCCTGGGTGCCTTTTCCGGCGCCCGGCGCTCCCAGAAGGATGATTTTCATAGGGTATGCTCCTTCCTTTCCAACGTATTGTCTTGCGTGCGGATGTTTAGGTTGCAGGGTCATTGCTTTTAAATTATTCCAGGAAACCTTTATAATGGCGCATCATCATCTGTGATTCAAGCTGACGGGCAGTATCCATTGCCACGCCTACTACGATGATAACAGTTGTACCGCCCAAGGCGATGTTCATCTGAGTAACCGCACCCACCGCAATCGGTAGTATAGCGATGACAGCCAGGAAAAACGCACCCAGCAGTGTAACCTTGGAAATTACCTTAGTAATAAAATCGGTGGTTGGCTTGCCGGGACGATAACCCGGAACAGTTCCATTATTTTTGCGCAGATTGTTGGAGATTTCCAGGGGATTATACTGTATCGCCACATAAAAGTAGTTAAAGGCGATAATAAGCAGGAAATACAGTAGGGCGTACAGCCACTGATTGTAGTCAAACAGTCCAAGGAACTTGCCTACCCACCGTTCTGCGTTAGGATCCACAAAACCCTTAATGGTTCCAGGGATAGCCAGCAGGGAGCTGGCAAAAATGATAGGCATAACACCAGACATATTGACCTTAATCGGAATATGAGTACTCTGGCCCCCGTACATTTTCCGTCCTACCATACGTTTAGCATATTGGACGGGAATGCGCCGCTCGGCGTTGGTCATCACTATAATAAAAGCAATCAGCGCCAAAAAGATAAGGAGAATCAGCGGGACAAAGAAAATAAACTTAGTGTCTCCCTCAAAACCCCATTGGAGGTAGGTAAACATACGCACCGCCACAGAGGGCCCGCGGGAAACAATGCCCGCAAACAGCAGAATAGAAATTCCGTTGCCGATTCCTTTGTCATTGATACATTCGCCCAGCCAAACTACAATACATGCTCCTGCGGTCAGCGCCAGGATAATTACCAGTGCAGCAAATACGCCCTGGAAACCGTCCCGATAGGAAACCGCATACATATTGCGGAACATAAAGTAGTAGGCTATCGACTGGAACAGAGCCAGACCGATGGTTGTATACCTGGTGATCTTATTCAGTTTCTTCCTGCCGTCCTCGCCTTCTTTGGAAAGACGTTCCAGATAGGGGATGGCGACGGCAAGGAGCTGAATGACGATGCTGGACGTAATGTAGGGGGAAATGGACAGAGCGAACAAAGTCGCCTGACCAAAAGAACCGCCGGAGAGGATGTTCAAATATCCAAACAGACTTCCATTGGCGTTAATCATGTTTTGAAGCGCTGCAGGGTCCAGATAAGGAAGGGGAATTGCAGAGCCAATGCGGAAAATGAAGATGATCAGCAGGGTGTAAAGGAGTTTCTTTCTTAAATCCGCGATCTTCCACGCATTTTTAAGAGTCTCGATCATCCCTACTTCACCTCAGCTTTCCCGCCCGCCTTTTCGATTTTCTCTTTCGCGGACGCGGAAAAAGCCGCTGCTTCGACGGTCAGCTTTTTGCTGAGTTCACCGTTGCCAAGAATTTTTACGCCGTCCAGGGTCTTTTTCAGGATACCGGCTTCTACCAGCGCCTGGGCGTTGACAACAGCACCATCCTCAAAGGCATTCAGGGCGGAAACGTTCACCGCCGCGTAATGGGTTGCGAAAATATTGTTAAAGCCCCTCTTGGGGATACGTCTCTGAAGGGGCATCTGGCCACCCTCAAAGCCGGGACGTACACCGCCGCCGGAACGGGCATTTTGACCCTTATGGCCCTTACCAGCGGTTTTTCCGCTGCCGGAGCCGTGACCCCTGCCCACACGGAACGCCTTGTGGTTGGAACCGGGGGCTGGGCTGAGTTCATTGAGTTTCATATGATTCGCGCCTCCTTGTATGGGATAGCTCCTTGCTTTCATTTACAAAACCGGATTCCGCCTGTCTGGCGGGAATCCCGGTCTGGGGAGACAAAGGCAGAGCTTATGCTTCCTCTGTCACTTCCACCAGATAGGAGATGGCCTTGACCTTCCCCTGAGTAGCCTCGTTATTAGGCTGGGTGGTTTCGTCTCCGATCTTGTGCAGGCCCAGGGAATAGGCGGTAGCGATATGCTTGTCGTGGCGGCCTGCCAGACTTTTGACTAATTTAATTTTTAAAGCCATGCCGCATCCTCCTATCTAATATCCTTGACCGATTTGCCGCGGATCGCAGCGACATCCTCCACATTGCGCAGGGAAGTCAGTCCGGCGATGGTGGCGCTTACCACGTTGCAGGGGTTGTTGGAACGGATGCACTTTGCACGGATGTCGCGGATGCCTGCGACTTCCAGCACAGCACGAACCGGGCCGCCGGCCAAAACGCCGGTACCTTCAGGGGCGGGCATCAGCTTAACCTTGCCTGCTCCATAAATGCCAACTGCTTCGTGGGGAATGGTGGTATCCTTCAAAGCGATTTGTCTGAGATTCTTTTTAGCGTCCTCGATGCCCTTACGGATTGCATCGGGAACTTCAGAAGCCTTTCCAAGACCGTAACCGACAATGCCGTTGCCGTTGCCGACTACTACGAGGGCGGCGAACTTAAAGATACGTCCACCCTTTACAGTTTTGGAAACGCGGTTGATAGCAACTACCCTTTCACTCAGGCTGTCCCGGAGCTCAGGGGAATTCGCGTCTATTCTGGCCAAAAGTGTCTCCCTCCTTCTTAGAATTTCAGCCCGTTTTCGCGGGCGCCTTCCGCCAAAGCCTTGACCCGGCCATGATAGACATAGCCGCCGCGGTCAAACACAGCTTCAGAAATGCCTTTTTCAGCAGCTTTTTTGGCCAAGTTCATCCCGACGGTTTTTGCCGCGTCGCAGTTGCCGCCAAAGCCCTCAAAGCCCTTATCCATCGTGGACGCGCTGGCAAGGGTCACGCCGTTCACGTCGTCGATCAGCTGGGCGTAGATGTGCTTGGCGGAGCGGAATACGTTCAGGCGGGGGCACTCGGCGGTTCCGCTGATTTTAGCGCGGACCCTGGCGTGCCGCTTCAGCCTTGCTTTATTGCTGTCTGGCTTTTTCACCATGGTATTGATTCACTCCTTACTTTACTTCTTGCCGCCCTTGCCGCCCTTTGCGGCCTTGCCTTCCTTGCGGATGATTACTTCGTCAATATACTTGATGCCCTTGCCCTTATAGGGTTCCGGGGGGCGTTTTTCGCGGATTTCAGCGGCAAACTGGCCCACTCTCTGCTTATCAGCGCCATGGACAATAATCCGGTTAGGTGCAGGCACTTCAATGGTAATGCCTTCAATTTCCGGTACAATGACCTGATGGGAATACCCCAGGTTCATCACCAGGTTGGTTCCCTGCTTGGCAGCACGATAGCCTACGCCGTTAATTTCCAGTTCTTTCTGGAAACCTTTGGAAACGCCGGTTACCATATTGGAAACCAGGGTGCGGGTCAAGCCATGGAGCGAGCGGTGCTGCTGGTTGTCGGTGGGACGGGCAACGACTACGTGTCCGGCCTCTACCGAAATGGCCATATCATGGTGGAAAGATTCCGTCAGGGTTCCTTTGGGGCCCTTGGCGGTGACGGTATGTCCGTCCACGGCGACTTCCACGCCGGCGGGGATTTCAATGGGTTTCCTGCCTATACGAGACATATCCTTTTCCCTCCTTTACCAGACGAATGCCAGAACTTCGCCGCCGACCTTCTCTTTACGCGCCTGACGGTCAGTCATAACGCCCTTGGAGGTGGACAGGATGGCGACTCCCAGGCCCTTCATCACTCTGGGCATATCTTCGCAGCTGGAATAGATACGAAGACCGGGCTTGGATACCCGGCGAAGGCCGGTGATAACCTGGGACTTGTTGGGGCCGTATTTAAGGGCAATGCGAATCACGCCCTGCTTGCTGTCTTCCAGAACCTGAAAGTTCTTAATATATCCCTCGTCCAGAAGGATCTGGGCGATTGCCTTTTTCATATTGGAGGCGGGGATATCAACCGTGTCATGTTTTGCTGAATTCGCATTGCGGATGCGCGTCAGCATGTCAGCGACGGTATCGGTGATATGCATGAGTTCTCCTCCTTTGTTCTCAACAATGTGCCGCGTCCCCGATGGTTTCAAACGACCTTTCGGGGGTTATACCGAGGGACGGCGGGCCGGCTTACCAGCTTGCTTTCTTCACTCCAGGGATTTGGCCCTTATAAGCCAGTTCCCGGAAGCAGATGCGGCATACCCCGAAATTGCGGAGGTAGGCGTGCGGCCTGCCGCAGATTTTGCAGCGGTTGTAGCGGCGGGTTGAAAACTTAGGCTCCCGCTGCTGCTTTATAATCATAGACGTTTTAGCCACAAAGAAACCTCCCTTACTTCGCAAATGGGGCCCCAAGCAGGCTGAGCAGCTCGCGGGCTTCCTCGTCGGTCTTGGCGGTAGTGACAAAGGTGATGTCCATACCCCTCACCTGATCGATTTTATCGTACTCGATTTCAGGGAAGATCAACTGCTCTTTCAGCCCGCAGTTATAATTGCCGCGGCCGTCAAAGGAGTTGGGGTTGATGCCCCGGAAATCGCGGACCCTTGGAAGGGCCACGTTAAAGAAACGGTCAACAAATTCATACATCCGGTCTGCCCGCAGGGTAACTTTTACGCCAATAGGCATACCTTCACGGATTTTAAAGTTGGCCACGGATTTTTTTGCCTTGCAGACCACAGGGCGTTGGCCGGTGATCTTGGAAAGGTCCGCGACAATAGCGTCAATGACCTTGGAATTGTCCTTAGCCTCGCCACAGCCGACGTTAATGACGACCTTTTCCAGCTTGGGGATCTGCATGACACTTTTATAGGTGAATTTCTTCATCAAGGCAGGGGCTACATCGGCGATGTAGGCGTCCTTCAATCTAGCCATGTTTTCTCCTCCTCCTTAGAACGTTTCGCCGCAGCCGGCGTTTTTGCAGACTCTGACTTTCGTTCCGTCGGCCAGGAATTTATGGGCGGAGCGTGTAGGCTTGCCGCACTTGGGGCAGACAGCCATAACCTTGGAGGCATAAAGCGCGCCTTCGGCCTTGACGATGCCGCCGGGCTCACCCATACGGCGGGGCTTGACGTGCTTCGTCACCATGTTGCAGCCCTCGACGATGACCTTTCTCTCGGACGGGGACACCTCCAGGACCTTGCCCTTTTTCCCTTTATCCTTGCCGGACAGAATGACGACTGTGTCGTCTTTCCTAACATGCAGGGTATTCAATTCAAAGCACCTCCATTACAGCACCTCTGGGGCGAGGCTTAATATTCTGAGGTAATCTTTGTCGCGCAGCTCCCTGGCTACCGGCCCAAAGATACGGGTACCTCTCGGGTTCTTGTCTTCCCTGATAATAACAGCCGCGTTCTCGTCGAAGCGGATATAGGAACCGTCCTCGCGGCGCAGGCCGCTGCGGGAACGGACGATGACAGCCTTGACTACGTCGCCTTTTTTGACCACGCCGCCGGGTGCTGCTTTTTTAACCGAAGCGACCACTACGTCGCCGATATTTGCATATCTCCTGCGGGTGCCGCCCAACACGCGGATGCACATAAGCTCCTTGGCGCCGGTGTTGTCAGCCACCTTGAGATAGGTCTGCATCTGTATCACAGAGCGTTCCTCCTTTCGGCATGAGTGCCAAATTACTTAGCCTTTTCCACAATCTCCACGACTCTCCATCTTTTATCTTTGGAGAGGGGGCGGGTTTCCATGATCATCACAGTATCCCCGACGCCGCAGGCATTCTGTTCGTCGTGGGCCTTGAACTTCACGGTGCGCTTGATGATCTTCTTATATAAAGGGTGTCTGACATTGTCCTGGATGGCGACCACGACGGTTTTATCCATCTTATCGCTGACGACTTTGCCAACCCTGGTTTTTCTGAGATTTCTCTCGCTCACAGCTTTCGTCCTCCTTCATTAGATTACTGCACGCTGGATTCTCTCGCCCTGAGAATGGTTTTGACGCGGGCGATGTCTTTTTTCACAGCTTTAATTCGCATTGGGTTTTCCAGCTGGTTGATGGCGTGCTGGAAACGGAGGTTGAAAAGCTCGGATTTCAGGTCGGAAAGCTTTTGATCCAGCTCTGCGGATGACAGCTCCCGGATTTCGGCTGCTTTCATTACGCTTCACCCTCCTTTGACTCTTTGGCGACGAATTTGCACTTAATGGGAAGCTTATAGCTGGCGAGGCGCATAGCCTCTCTTGCGAGATCCTCGGAAACACCGGCGATCTCAAACATAACCCTGCCCGGTTTTACCACTGCCACCCAGTATTCGGGGGAACCTTTACCGGAGCCCATGCGGGTTTCGGCGGGTTTCTCAGTGACGGGCTTATCGGGGAATATCTTAATCCAGACCTGTCCACCGCGGCGGATATAACGGGTCATAGCAATACGGGCGGCCTCGATTTGGTTGGAGGTAATCCAGCCCGGCTCCAGTGCCTGAAGGCCAAACTCACCATTGGAAACAAAGTTACCGCGGGTGGCGACGCCTCTCATGCGGCCTCTCTGGACCCTTCTGTATTTCACTCTTTTCGGCAGAAGCATTATTGGTTGCCCCCTTCCCTGGTTTTACGGGGCTTTTTAACGTCCCCCAGGACCTCCCCGGCGTAAATCCAAACCTTACAGCCGATTTTGCCGTAGGTGGTATTGGCTTCAGCGAAGCCATAGTCAATATCAGCGCGCAGGGTCTGCAGGGGGATGGTGCCCTCGTGATAGTGCTCGGTACGGGCAATTTCAGCCCCTCCCAGACGGCCTGAAACAGAAGTCTTGATGCCCTTTACGCCAAGCTTCATGGCGCGGCCCATAGACTGTTTCATAGCGCGGCGGAAAGAAACGCGGTGCTCAAGCTGTGAAGCAATGCTTTCAGCCACGAGCTGGGCGTTTTTATCGGGCTGGCGGACTTCAACGATATTAATATAAACGCTGAGCTTGTCGGCCCGTTTTGCATTGACGAGCTTCTCGCACTGTTTGCGGAGCTTCTCAATATCCGCGCCGCCCTTGCCGATAACCATACCGGGGCGTGCGCAGTGGATGTGGATGCGTACCCTTGCGGCGTCACGCTCAATTTCGATGCGGGGAACGCCAGCGGCATACAAAGATTTTTTAATGAACTTCCGAAGGTTGTAGTCCTCGACTAAGGTGTCGCCGAAAGCGCTGTCTTTCGCAAACCAGCGGGAGTCCCAATCCTTAATTACTCCCACACGCAGACCGTGGGGATTCACTTTCTGGCCCATAGTTTACCTCCTCTTTCGGCTTATTCCTTTTCATTCAGGACAATCGTAACATGGGAAGTCCTTTTCAGGACCCGGAAGGCTCTGCCCTGTGCTCTGGGACGAATCCGTTTGAGGGTAGGTCCGGGGCAGACAAAGCACTCTGACACATAGAGGGAATTTTTATCCATGTTATGATTGTTCTCGGCATTTGCCATGGCCGATTTTAAAAGCTTTTCCAGCGGTTCACAAGCGGCCTTGGGGGTGTGTTTCAGAATCGCCATTGCCATATCCACGGGCTTGTTGCGGATCTGGTCCAGGACGATGGAAACCTTCCGAGGCGCGATGCGGGCGTATCTCAAGGTAGCCCTTGCTTCCATAATATACTCCTCCTTCCCGTCTCGATTAACTGGTTTTCTTGGCTCCGGCGTGTCCGCGGTAGGTGCGGGTGGGGGCAAATTCCCCCAGCTTGTGGCCTACCATATCCTCAGTAACATATACCGGAACATGTTTGCGGCCATCGTGGACGGCGAATGTATGCCCTACAAATTCGGGGAAAATGGTGGACGCGCGGCTCCAGGTTTTCAGAACCCGCTTCTCACCGGACTGGTTCATTTCTTCGACCCTTTTCAGCAGTACAGGCTGCACATAGGGGCCTTTCTTAACGCTTCTTCCCATGGATTAACTGCCTCCTTTCAGCCTGCATTACTTAGCATTGCGGCGCTTGACAATAAACTTGTCAGAGCTGTGATGTTTCTTTCTGGTCTTATAGCCCAGGGCAGGTTTGCCCCAAGGGGTAACAGGTCCGGGACGGCCAATGGGGGATTTGCCTTCGCCGCCGCCGTGCGGATGGTCATTGGGGTTCATAACTGAACCGCGGACAGTAGGACGGATGCCCATATGACGGGTACGGCCTGCCTTGCCCAAAGAAACGTTCTCATGGTCGATATTGCCGACCTGCCCAATAGTAGCCATACAGTTCATGGATACATTGCGGAGTTCGCCGGAGGGCAGGCGGATGAGGGCGTAACCGTTTTCCTTTGCCATGACCTGAGCCATGATGCCGGCTGCACGGGCAAGCTGAGCGCCTTTGCCAGGATAAAGCTCAATGTTGTGGACAAAGGTACCAACGGGGATATTGGCCAAAGGCAGTGCATTGCCGGGCTTGATATCAGCTTCCGGGCCAGACTGGATGACATCTCCAACTTTCAGGCCGTTGGGAGCGATGATATACCGTTTCTCTCCGTCAGCATACTGTACCAGGGCGATATGGGCGGAACGGTTGGGATCGTATTCGAGGGTCAGGACAGTAGCGGTAGAGTCCGCCTTGTCTCTCTTAAAATCAATAATGCGGTATTTTGTGCGGTTGCCGCCGCCGTGATGACGGACGGTAATGCGGCCCGTATTATTGCGGCCTGCGGTCTTCTTGAGGCTTTGGAGAAGGCTTTTCTCCGGGGCCACTTTAGACAGTTCGGAATAATCGGTAACTGTCATCTGCCGTCTGGCCGCGCTGGTGGGCTTATAGCTCTTAATCGCCATTGCGGATTCACACTCCTCATAATAATTCGCGGGATTATGAGAGTTCCCATACTCTGTTTTAAAACCAGCAGCCCCCAAAAGGGGAAACCGGCTTACATCATGCTCTCAAAGAACTCAATGCCTTTGGAGCTGGCCTTCAAGGTGACAATAGCCTTTTTACGGTCGGATCTGTAGCCGCCGTGCTGTCCCATTCTCTTAAACTTGCCAGGGACAATGGAGGTATTGACCTTTGCCACGTCAACGCCAAACAGTTTTTCAACCGCCTGGGCGATTTCAATTTTATTGGCGTCCTTAGCTACATAGAAGGTATACTTTTTATCAGCGATACCCTCCATGGAAGCCTCAGTAATAACAGGGGTGAGGATAATATCCTGGGGAGCTTTCATTATGCGTACACCTCCTGGAGCTTTTCAACAGCGGACTTGACAATAACAATCTTGTCGCAGTTGAGCATATCATAAACGTTAAGGGAACCGACAATCGTGGTTTTCACGCCGGGAATGTTAGCTGCACTCTTAACCACTTTCTGGTCAACGCCATCAGTGACAATAAGAACTTTCTTTCCAGCATCAAGAGCAGAAAGCATCTTAACAATGGTCTTGGTCTTATAGTCTTCCACCGTCAAGGCGTTGAGAACAATCATCTCGTTAGCAGAAACCTTGCTGGAAAGTGCAGACCTTACTGCAAGACGTTTCACTTTACGGTTAATGGTATAGCGGTAGTCGCGGGGTTTAGGGCCGAGGGCAACGCCGCCATGAGTCCATTGGGGAGCGCGGGTCGAACCCTGACGGGCATGTCCTGTACCTTTTTGCCTCCAGGGTTTGCGGCCTCCGCCGCTGACCTCGGTGCGGGTAAGGGTGGACTGAGTACCCTGGCGCTGGTTGGCCAGGTAGTTCACCACGGAAGCGTGCATTACGCTTACATTCGGTTCAATCCCGAACACAACGTCGGACAGCTCCATTTCGCCGACATTTGCGCCGGACATATCAAAAACAGAAATCTTTGGCATGGTGTATTCCTCCTTCCTTACGCCTTCACGCTATCGGTAATATAGACGATACCGCCCTTGGGTCCCGGAAGGGCACCCTTAAAGGCGATGAGATTATTTTCCGCGTCCACTTTAGCGACAACCAGGTTCTGCACAGTAACGCCGGCACAGCCATAATGACCGGGAAGGCGTTTGCCCTTACGAACCCTGGACGGATCGGAACAGGCACCCATGGAGCCAGCGTGACGGTGAACAGGGCCAGTACCGTGGGTATCTTTCAGAGAATGCTGACCATAGCGTTTAATAGTACCAGCATAACCATGGCCTTTAGAGATTCCACGAACGTCTACCGCATCACCGACAGCGAAAGTATCCGCTTTAATCACAGCGCCCACATCCAAAGTGGAGATATCGTCCAGCCGGAACTCCTTTAAATATTTCTTAGGGGCAACATCCGCCTTTGCGAAGTGGCCCTTCAAGGGTTTGATGACCTTTTTAACAGCAATGTCACCGAAACCGATCTGAACGGCTTCATATCCATCGTTCTCAACCGTTTTTTTCTGGACAACGACACAAGGGCCGACTTCCACAACGGTAACGGGGATAATCTTGCCTTTTTCGTCAAAAAGCTGGGTCATACCAATCTTTTTGCCAATGCTGCATTTTTTCATATGAGTTACCTCCTTAGGTTATTGGTTGACGCGGCTGCTGACACTGCGCCAACATGACCTGACTCGCTGTCACCGGAAACCGGCAGGCGCGAGGGCCTTTCATCATTTAGAGAACCCGTCGCACAGGAATTAAAAAGAAATCAAAGTTTGATTTCAACTTCAACGCCTGCAGGAAGTTCCAAGCTGGTAAGCGCCTCAACGGTTTTATCCGACGGACGAATTACATCAATAAGCCTCTTGTGGGTTCTTCTTTCAAACTGTTCACGGCTGTCCTTATACTTATGAACAGCGCGGAGAATGGTCACAATTTCCTTTTCGGTGGGAAGAGGAATGGGGCCGGACACGGCGGCGCCGGTTCTCTTAGCTGCCTCTACAATTTTCTCGGCGGACGCATCCACCAACTGATGATCGTAACCCTTCAGTCTGATTCTGATTTTTTCCTTGACTGCCACTTTCATCGCCTCCTTGAGATTTTCCTACGGGATAACGACAAATACTGAACACTGTGCCGTGTGTTTCTTCCGCACACCATAAAAAAAGTTAAACTGAAATTAAACCAGCTTAACCGGAACACAGAAACTACTTTCAGCACTGAAAAAGTGGAAAAGCGTAAAAAGCCCGCAAAAAACGAAGCCTTTTCCGGCATATCCACAAGCAGACCTTCCCAACTGTCTCCAATATAGGAAACAGAGGCAAAGACCCGAAAGCAATTCTATCAGCTTATTCTGTCGCCCGGTTTAATAATCGGACATACTCAGCGGAAATTCCCTGCCTCAAAGGGCAGCCACCTCCCGCTTCAACGCATATCTTGAGCAGTCTGCGCTTTCGCGCTTTCTTATCATACCTTATTTGGCATGAAAATGCAAGTAATTTTTCAGGTTTTTTGAAATTTTGTAGATTTTGTGCGTTTTCAATGGTCCTTTATCAGTTTTATGACGGATTTAACAAGAGAGAAAAACGCCTAAACCTATCCTCCTTTTATGAGAAGTTTAGACCAAAAAAAATAGATTATTCTATCCATAAAAAATATTTGGAAAAACCGGCCCCCAGCATTTATGCAGTGGCCCTAATCTGTATAATTAGGTGGAATTTTTGCTCTTTGAGGGTTTTTAAATACCTTTTACTGCCTTGACTTTTTGGTCTATTTATGTTAGACTCAACTTATAAGGTCGAATATTATTAGACCAAAAGGAGGTTTTTATATGGATGGCTTTAAATTAGGAGATATGGAGGCCAGATTTGCAGCCCTTATCTGGGATAACGAACCTATCCCCTCTGGCGAACTGGTGAAATTATGCCAACATGAGTTCCGTTGGAAAAAATCTACTACATATACCATGCTGAAACGCCTTTGTGAAAGAGGCATTTTTCAGAACAACGGGAGCGTAGTGTCAGCAGTCCTGTCAAAAGAGGATTTTGCAGCCCTGCAATCCGAATCCTTTGTAGAAGAAACTTTCAGCGGATCCCTGCCTAGGTTCCTGGCCGCTTTTACACGCCGGAAAAAACTCAGCGCGGCAGAGGTGGAAGAAATCCAGAAGCTTATCGATCAGTACCAGGAGGGGTGAAGATGGAAAAGATTTTCTTTCGGGTTTTGAATATGAGCCTTGTTTCCGGCTATGTGATTATCTTCCTCCTTCTGCTGCGCCCTATCTTTGGAAAGGTTTCTAAAAGGTTTTCCTATGCCCTTTGGGGGGTGGCGCTGTTCCGGCTGCTCTGTCCCTTTTCCATTGGCAGTCTGGTCAGCCTTGTCCCCGTCCAGCCCAACACGGTTTCTGCCAAAATGCTGTATGAGCAGGTTCCCCAGATTCACAGCGGGATTTCGTCCCTGGACAGTGCGGTCAACCGCTTCCTGCCTGCTGGGACCCCCCAACACAGCGTAAATCCTTTGCAGGTTTATGCGTTTATTGGCAGTATCCTCTGGATTGGGGGAATAATGCTTCTGGGTGGGTATGGGGTGGTTTCCCTTATACTTTTGAAGCATAGGCTAAAGAATGCTGAACCATTTCCTGGTTTTAAACGGGTTTTTCTGATGGATGGTCTGCAAACGCCTTTTGTTTTAGGCGTCATTCATCCTAACATATACCTTCCTTCATCCTTAAGCGAAAAGGAAAGAGAATATGTCCTGCTCCATGAAAACGCCCACATCAGGCGGTTAGATCATATAGTTAGGCTTGCCGCTTATGCTGCGCTGTGCATCCATTGGTTTAATCCTCTGGTTTGGGCTGCCTTCTGGCTCAGCGGGAAGGATATGGAACTTTCCTGCGATGAAAACGCTGTACGTGAAATGAAGCTGGAGGAACGGAAAGGGTATTCTTCTGCCCTGCTGCGGCTGTCCACAGGGACAAAAATCAAATGCCCAACTCCGCTTGCATTTGGAGAGGGGGATGTAAAGGGAAGGGTAAAGAATATTCTTTCTTATCGGAAACCGGTTTTATGGGTATCTGCTGCCGCGCTGACCGCAGCGGCGGCTCTCTGCCTGGGGCTGGCGTTAAATCCAAAGGAGATACAGGCATATGAAATGACTGACGGGGATCGCTTTTTGCAGGAACTTATGGAGACTGTTATTATACGGGAGGGCAAAATATCCTTTACCGTCCCAGAAGGAATGCCCGATGGAAACCACTTAAGCATACATGTCGGTGGGCGAGTCATTTTAGAAGATGGAAGCGGGACGTCCCTCCATGGTTTTGAAACTGTGGAGGAGTGGGTTTCTGGCCAATATTATGAGGAAACGCTGTTTGGAGCTTCCCTTGATAGCTGGGAAGTGACATTTGACGCTTTTTTGAAAGATGAAAACGGGATACAGGCCAAGGCAACATCTATTTCCTCCTTATATGAAGGCAAGCCAGTACAGCATCACATGATGATTTTTGTAATGGAAAAGCTGTATGCTGCTACTTACGAGGATGTATCGGACATGGTTGCCAGGGAAGCAGAAATATCGGAGTATGATTCCCCTTATATTGGGGAGATTTCTTCTTCTGTGGAAGAAGATAAAATTCCAGCAGAAGAATTACAGTCCAACTTTGGCTGTGAAGGGGCGGAAGTTGTATTTAATGGGAACGGCATTGCGGTCAATATAGACGGGAAGTGGATGCAGTTTGATCCTGTGGGCTGAATGAAACGGCCCAGGTAAATCAATTTTGTGGAGATTTTGAGGTCGATGAGGTTGATATTGAAAAACACCCCACCGGGGTATTTTTCAGGGAAGGCAGAGAAAAAAGGGGGCTTCTTCTTTCTTTTTCTATCGCAAAAAGACGGATGGAACCCCCGGCTGGCTGCCGAGGGTTCCATCCTAATTATATTGTAATAGAAAGAAGAAAAAGGCTTTTTAAAAAGGGTCTTCGCGCCCGCGGGCGCGGCCAGGGGCTCGGAGCAGCTCCACTGCTCAACTTTGAGACTCTTTGTGTTGCTGTATTTTTATATTGGCCTTGGCAATTTCACTAAATCGGAATTTGATGTGGAGGTGAAATGGGGGTGAAGAAGAAAAAGGCATTGATTATAGGCCTTGTTGTTTTATTGATAATTGTTTTTGTGTTTAGCTTGAATGTCTTTGTAATGCAGAAATTCATTAAAACGAACACTTATACCGAACTTGAATATAGAGGTTATGCCACACAGGATGTTAGTGAAGTAAAAATTAAACACTCTTATTTAAATCGAATTCTTAGTTATGACGAATGGATAATATCTGTAGAGTTTAAGAAAGAGCCTGGTGTTCTTTTTCAGTTCACATATCGGGATGATAAAATTATTTTTCAAGGAGTAACTTCCGAGCCAATGCTTGATAAAGAAGAGATTCTTGATTATTCGGAAAAGTTCAAAAACGGAACTTTATTTGGAGAATAAATTCCGGGTTATCGGACAGTTATTTTGACGAAGGATTAAGAAATTGTATTCTCAGTAACAAAAAGGTAAAAGGGACATGGACAGCTTTTCCTTGACACAGCCCTTTCAGAGAAGTATACTAAAAACGGTAACAATTTTATCAGCAGGGGGAGTCGAATCATCCCTCTGCTTTTTCATTTTCATTCTTGAAAGGATGTCGTTTTTATGCCTTCAGTACTGATTACCGGCGCATCCCGTGGCATTGGCAGGGCTGCCGCCCTGCTCTTTGGGAAAAAGGGATACAAAATTGGCATTAACTATCTGAATAATGAACCTGCTGCTTGTTCCCTTGCCAGGAAACTTAAAAATCTGGGGGTGGATTCCCTTATGCTTCAGGGGGATGTTTCAGATCGGGCACAGGTGCGTCGGATGTTTTCACAAATGGAATACCATTTCGGTGGGTTGGATGTATTGGTCAATAATGCCGGAATTGCCCAGCAGAAAGTTTTTACTGAAATTACTGACGATGATTGGGACAAAATGTTTTCTGTCCATGTAAAAGGAACCTTCTACTGCTGCCAATATGCCATTCCCCTAATGCAGAACGCTGGAAGAGGAAGTATTATTAACCTTTCCTCCATGTGGGGGCAGGTTGGCGGTTCGTGCGAAGTGCATTATTCAGCTGCCAAGGCTGCGGTGATTGGGATGACCAAAGCGTTGGCCAAGGAATTGGGGTTGTCTCACATTCGGGTCAACTGTGTGGCCCCTGGTGTTATTAATACTGATATGAACGATATTTTAAGTGAGAATACATTGGATGAAATTAAACAGACAACCCCTTTAGGATGTATTGGCACACCTGAAGACGCAGCGGAAGCTATTCTCTTTCTGGCAGGAGAAGAAAGCCGCTTTATAACCGGGCAGGTATTGAGCCCAAACGGTGGATTTGTCATTGGATGAGAAAATCCATAGAAAAATCCTGCTCCTGCAGTTGAATTCCTTCCTAACTTTTGCTAAGATAGAAAGGATCGAAGCGTATCCCTTTTCGATGCGCAAATAGAAAGGCGGAACGATATATGGCACAAAAAAAGATGGTTACAGCCATAACTTCTATGAATGAGGACTTTGCCCAATGGTATACGGATATTGTAAAAAAAGCGGAACTGGTCGATTATTCCTCTGTGCGGGGATGTATGATCCTTCGTCCTTACGGGTATGCCATTTGGGAGAACATACAGAAAATATTGGATCAAAAGTTTAAGGAGACCGGACATGAAAATGTAGGGATGCCTTTATTTATACCTGAAAGCCTGCTTCAAAAGGAAAAAGACCATGTGGAAGGGTTTGCCCCGGAAGTGGCCTGGGTGACAATGGGCGGTAATGAGAATCTTACAGAACGCCTATGCGTGCGTCCTACATCAGAGACGCTGTTCTGCGAGCATTATTCCCATGTAATCCATTCCTATCGGGATTTGCCGAAACTCTATAACCAGTGGTGTTCTGTTGTGCGCTGGGAAAAAACAACCCGCCCGTTTTTGCGGACAATGGAATTTTGGTGGCAGGAAGGCCATACCATGCACGAAACTGCCCAGGAAGCAATAGAGGAAACAGAGCGTATGCTTAATATCTACGCCAGCCTGTGCGAACAGGAACTTGCTATTCCTGTTATAAAAGGACGCAAGACTGACAAGGAGAAGTTCGCCGGGGCCGAGGCTACCTATACAATCGAAGCTATGATGCACGATGGAAAAGCTCTCCAAAGCGGGACAAGCCATTATTTTGGTGATGGTTTTGCCAGGGCATTTGATATTACCTTTACCGGTAGAGATAATACGCTGCAATACCCCCATCAAACCTCCTGGGGACTGTCAACACGGATTATCGGCGCGATTATTATGACCCATGGGGATGATAACGGTTTAGTGCTTCCGCCTGCAATTGCACCTATCCAGACTGTGATTATTCCTGTTGCACAGCATACCCCTGGAGTTTTGGATAAAGCCTTTGAACTTAAAGAGCGGCTTTCAAAAATTGTCCGTGTTAAAGTGGATGATTCTGACAACTCGCCCGGTTGGAAGTTTGCAGAATATGAAATGAAAGGCGTTCCCCTCCGTCTGGAGATTGGTCCAAAGGATATTGAGAAAAACCAGTGTGTTATTGTCCGCCGGGATACTAGGGAGAAATATTTTGTTTCCTTGGAAGAACTGGAAACAAAGCTGCCGGAACTGTTGAAAGCAGTACATGACGGCCTTTATCAGAAAGCCTTGCAAAATCGGGCGGAGAAAACCGTCTCTGCTGCCAATTTGGAGGAAATGGAAGCTGCTGCAAAAGATAAAAACGGGTTTGTTAAGGCGATGTGGTGCGGCGACGTTGCCTGTGAAGAAAAATTAAAAGAGGTTTGCGGCGTCACCTCCAGATGTATGCCTTTTGAACAGGAACATATTGCAGAAACCTGTGTCTGCTGCGGCAAACCTGCGAAATCTATGGTCATTTGGGGCAAGGCATACTAAACTGTAACTGGATTTAGAATTGTAATGAAGCCAGGGGACTTTCTAAAAAGTGAACCGCGCCAGTAAAAATGGATAATAGGCAAAAGCCCCCTGTAGTAGGAAAATAGACTGCATCAGGGGGTAAGTATATATGGCATGAAAATACTTTGCCTGACAAGGGGAAACATGGTTTTTGGGTCCGGTAAAGGAGATCACTGGTATAACAAAGCAAAAAACGGAGCCAAAAGCAGTTCTGACGGCGCAGATGCGCCGTCAGAACTGCTTTTGGGCGTATTGGCCCTTGTCAAGCAAAGTTAGGGCCGTCGCATTTCCTGCGGCGGCCCTAACTGGCGTGTTTCACATATTTTCCAAATATTTGACGATATCGCCGACTGTCTTCATAGTTTCTACTTCCTCGTCGGGAATCTCGGCGTTAAACTCATCCTCCAAGCTCATAACCAGATCAACTACATCCAAAGAATCTGCACCAAGGTCGTCGATAATATTCGCGTCCATGGTAACAGCATCCTCCTCAACATCCAGTTGCTCACAGAGAAGGTCCTTAACCTTGTCAAATACAGCAGCCATAAAAAATCCTCCTAATATTAAATTTACAACATTATTTTATTACCCTTACAGAAGAACTGCGTTCCTTTGCAGGGATAACATCGAAAAAAATAACATAAACTTTTAGGTGTTGGCTTCCTCAGAAGTTCCCTCCGAAAAAAGACCGATCTTACGAAATTTGTGATAACGTCCTTCCAATAACTGTTCTATTGGAACCCCACGGAAACGTTCCAAGGCATCCCGCAGATAATCTGTGATATGCAAAGCAGTTTCTTCTGCTCCCTGATGGGCACCGCCTGGCGCTTCAGGAATAATTTTTTCCGCTACGCCTAACTCTACTAAATCCTCGGCAGTAATTCGGGCACAGTTTGCAGCCTCCTGTTCTTTTGAAGCATCCCTCCAAAGGATACTTGCAAATCCTCTTGGAGACACCACCGAATAAACAGCGTTTTCCAACATGGCCAGCTCGTCACAGACTCCCAGGGCAAGAGCCCCACCGCTTCCGCCTTCGCCCAAAACCACCGAAATAACGTTAGTTTGCAGCTTCATCATTTCAAAAAGATTCCGTGCAATGGCTTCTCCCTGTCCTCTCTCCTCAGCTTCTACACCACAAAATGCGCCAGGGGTATCAATAAGGCAGATAACCGGACGATGGAATTTTTCAGCCTGTTTCATCAGGCGCAGAGCTTTGCGGTATCCTTCCGGGTGGGGCATGGCAAAATTAGAAGCTTTATTTTCCTCCAGGTTTTTCCCCTTGACCTGGCCAATAACTGTCACCGGCTGTCCTTCAAAAAACGCCACCCCGCCTATCATTGCGCTGTCATCGCCATAATAGCGATCCCCATGCTGTTCAATAAAGCTGTCGAATATCATGGGAATATAGTCCCGAACAGTAGGACGATTTTTCTCCCGAATCAGCTGGATCCGCTGCCAGGCGGTAAGGTTTTTTCCAGCTGCAGCTTCCTGGAAAGAAGGTTGTTCCGTGTCAGAGGCCATTTCAGGGTTCCCCCTGCCCAACCGATGAATACGCAGAAGGGTCGAAAGGGTCTCCCTCATATGATCCCTGTCACAGATCATATCTGCAAAGCCATGCTCCAGCATAAACTCCGCCGACTGGAAGGAATCCGGCAGACGCTGGCGGATGGTACTTTCAATTACACGCCGTCCAGCAAAGCCCACAAGGGCCTTTGGCTCTGCGAGTATAATATCACCCAGAGAAGCAAAACTGGCCGTCACACCGCCTGTAGTGGGATCGGTCAGGACGGTAATGTACAGCAGGCCCGCGTCACTGTGCCTAGCGGCTGCCCCAGAAGTTTTAGCCATTTGCAGGAGGGAAACCATGCCTTCCTGCATCCTTGCACCGCCAGACGCAGTAAACAGCACAATGGGAAGGCGCTTTTCAGCAGCCCGTTCAAAGGCCCTTGTAATCTTCTCTCCTACCACTGACCCCATGGAAGCCATCATAAAGTGAGAATCCATTATGCCAATGACACAATGCTCCCCCATAATGTCGGCTTCGCCTGTGACAACCGCCTCATTAAGCCCGGTAGTCCTGGAAAGGTCATCCAATTTTTCCTCATAGCCGAAAAATTGGATGGGGTTTTTACTTCTCATGTCCCTATCATATTCACGAAACGTGCTGTTGTCAACAGTTATTTCCAATCTTTCTGCAACAGTTATCCTTCCGTGGTAGCCGCAGTTGGGGCAAACCATCTTATTTTCCCGAAATGTATCCATAAATGTCACCTGTTGACAGCGTGGACATTTAAAGAGCAGATCGGAAGGGACGGACATTTTAGAATGTGATTTTTCCTTATCCGAATCCTCGCTGCCCATACGGGCCTTGACTTTTTGAAATAAATCCTCCAGCAAACGCTCCCGCCCTCCTTTTCACATGGGAATATCTAATCAGGGCAATCTCAGTCGGAACGGCTCATGGCTTTTAAATCCCGGCGGGATAAAAAGCCATTGTCATATTTCCCCTGTTCAAATTCCTCATCCTTCAACAAGTTTAGCTGAAAGTCTATGTTGGTGTCAACACCTTCTACCAAAAATTCTGCCAAAGCCCACCGCATTTTTGAAATTGCCTCCTGGCGGGTAGGTGCGTGGACAATTAATTTTGCTATCATAGAGTCGTAATATGGGGGAATTGTGTACCCTGCGTACATGGCGCTGTCAATACGTACCCCTGGGCCACCCGGAACATACATAGAGCGGATCTGCCCCGGACAGGGGCGGAAGTCCTTGGCAGGAGTTTCAGCGTTGATTCGGCACTCTATGGAGTGCCCGCTGATCTTCACATCCTTCTGGCTAAAACTTAGCGGCTCTCCCGCAGCAATGCGGAGCTGTTCCTTTACAATATCCAACCCTGTCACCATTTCTGTTACAGGGTGTTCAACCTGGATCCGGGTATTCATCTCCATAAAGTAAAATCCCCCATTTTTATCCAATAAGAACTCTATTGTCCCGGCATTTTCATAGCCGGCAGCCTGGGCTGCTTTCACAGCAGCTTCTCCCATTTTTTCCCGCAGTTTGGGGGTCATAAGGACGGATGGGCTGGGAGACTCCTCTAAAACTTTCTGGTTCCGCCGCTGAATAGAACAGTCCCGTTCTCCCAGATGGACAATTTTTCCAAACCTGTCAGCCAAAACCTGGACTTCCACATGGTGAGGATTTTCAATGAACTTTTCTATATACAGCCGGTCGTCCCCAAAAAAGGAAAGCGCCTCCCGGCTGGCGGTATAAAAAGCGTCCTTCAGCTCTGTCCGGCTGTGTACAAGCCGAATCCCTCTGCCTCCGCCCCCTGCGCTGGCCTTGACCATTACAGGATAGCCAATCCGTTCAGCTTCCTGATATGCGGTTTCCAGATCCGCTGCAACCCCGTTGGAACCTGGGATTACTGGAACGCCTGCGGCCTTCATTGTCTCTCTTGCCTGAGCCTTATCCCCCATACGTTCGATCGCTTCTGGAGAAGGCCCGATAAAAGCAACCCCACACCGTCTGCACATCCGGGCAAAGGCGGCGTTTTCCGAAAGGAACCCAAACCCCGGATGAATTGCCTGAGCCCCTGTCAGCTCGCAGGCAGACAAGATAGAACGCATATTTAAATAACTGTCTTTTGATGGGGCAGGGCCAATACAGACGGTTTCATCAGCAATCTGGGCATGAAGGGCAGAATGGTCGGGTTCAGAGCAGACCGCGACTGTACGGATTCCCAGCTCGCGGCAGGCGCGGATAATACGGATAGCGATTTCCCCACGGTTGGCAATTAAAACCTTACTGAACAAGCCAAACGCCCTCCTTAATTGGATTCAGCAGGCGGTTCTGCGTCGCCTAGGGCAAAGGTAAACTCGGCAGAAACCGCTTTTTTACCGCTTCCGACAATCGTGGCGATCCCTTTCCCCACGCCAACAGAGCCGCGGCTGCGTATCATTTCAACTTCCAGTTTTAAAGTGTCCCCTGGAAAAACCATATTGCGGAACTTGACCTTATCCAGTCCCCCGAAATAGGCGATCCGTCCTTTATTTTCCGGCATGGAAAGGGCGCAGACCGCTCCTGTCTGTGCTAACATTTCAAGCATAAGGACGCCAGGCTGGACTGGCTTTTGAGGGAAATGCCCTTTAAACCAATATTCATCCCCTGTAAGGCGTTTTAAGGCGGCCGCCTTTACGCCAGGCTCCAACTCAATTATTTCATCGATCAGAAGAAATGGATCGCGATGCGGAATAATCTCTTTGATTTGTTCCAAATTTAATGTCATTATAATATCTCCCGGCTGGGTTCAGCCTGTTTCTTTCGTTATTTCACATGAATTCGATGGAAATCTTACTTAATTGCACGGTCTTCTGTTATAGGGCTTCTCCCCTGAGGCTGATTCCGTTCATAATCTTTTTCTGACGGAATTGCTAGGTATCTGCCCTTTTTGCTTGATTTATGCTTTCTTTAGGCAAGGGGATTTCGCACCTGCGGGTGCGGCCAGAGGAACTTTTTAGGAAAGTTCCTCTGGACTCTTCAAACCTTTTTAATCTGCCTTAGGTGGTACTGAACTAAGAGGGTTCTTCTGCAAATGAACTTTTACACAATCCTCATAATGGGTTGGCCAAATTCAACGGGCTGGCCATTCTGCACCAGAATTTCCTCAACTGTACCGCTGAATTCGCTTTGCACCTCATTCATTAATTTCATCGACTCAACAATAAAAAGAACGTCTCCATTTTTAACCTGGCTCCCAACTTGGACATAAGGCGGCTTATCAGGTGCTGCAGCACTATAAAAGGTTCCAACAATGGGAGACTTTACCACATTCCCCTTAGCAACAGGGGAAGCAGCTTCTGCCTCCGAGGATTTTTTTAGCCCGCTGGTCATACCCTCCAAAGGAACTGCTGAAAGCGGGGGTAAAACGGGCTGTGCAATTTTAGGGGCTTTTCTGCCCTCAATTTTGATTCTCATATCGTCCTGTTCTAAGACGAACTCACCTAAATCCTTTTCTGCAACAAGGTTCATCAATTCAAGGATTTGTTCAAAGGACAGTTCAATACTCATTGATTTATCCCTCCACTTTTTTCAGGCAGATGGTAGCATTATGGCCTCCAAACCCCAGTGAGTTCGTCAAAGCACATTGAATATTTTGACGGCGCAGCCCATCGGTAACATAGTCCAGATCACAAACCGGATCAGGCACTTTAAACCCAATGGTAGGGGGAATTACGCCGTCTTTCAGGGAGAGGGCAGTTAAAGCCGCCTCTACAGCCCCTGCTGCGCCCAGCAGATGGCCCGTCATGGATTTTGTAGAGCTTATAGCAGTCCGGCTGGCGCATTCTCCCAAGGCCATTTTAATGGCTTTTGTTTCAAACTCATCATTTAGCGGGGTGCTGGTGCCATGGGCATTAATGTAATCAATATCCTCTGGTTTTACACCGGCTTCTTCCATAGCAAACTGCATGGCCTTTGCCGCTCCGATACCATCAGGATCGGGACTGGTGATATGGTAAGCATCCCCTGTTGCGCCATACCCAACGATTTCAGCATAAATTTTAGCTCCACGTTTAACAGCGTGTTCATATTCCTCTAAAATAAGGATGCCAGCGCCTTCGCCTAATACAAAACCATTTCGTTCTTTATCAAAGGGAATTGAAGCGCGATCCGGGTCAGTACTGGCAGAGAGAGCCCCCATATTAGCGAAACCAGCCATGGCAAATTCAGCAACGGCAGCTTCACTTCCCCCAGTAATTGCAGCATCCATATAACCGTGTTTAATGGCACGGAAAGCCTCTCCGATTGCATGACTGCCGGAGGAGCAGGCTGTAACGGTACAGAAGTTTGCACCTTTAAATTTATGTTGAATGGAAATCATTCCAGAAGCCATATTGGAAATAATCATAGGAATAAAGAAAACAGAAACTTTTGAGGGGCCTTTCTCCATATATTTGGAGTGTTCCTGATGAATGGTATAGAACCCTCCAATCCCGCTGCCTACAATGACACCCACTCGAAAGGGATCCAAATCTTCAAAACGGGTGCCCACATCCTCCATAGCCAAATTGGAAGCAGCCATGGCGAGCTGGCAAAAACGATCCATCCTGCGGGCCTCTTTTTTTCCGACTCCAAAATTCTGCGGATCAAAGCCCTTCACCTCTGCGGCAATCGTAACTCCTAAAGCCGCAGGGTCAAAGGAAGCAATTTTAGCGAACCCATGCCTCCCGGCCTGAATGGAATTCCAAGTGTCCCCCATAGAAAGACCGACAGGGGTAATGGCCCCCAGACCGGTTATCACTACACGTCTCACAGTTGTTTACCTCCTAAAAATACCCATCCAAGTAAAACTCACATTGAAATACATCCGTCGATCTCCAAAACCTGTCCAGAAATATAAGCTGCATCGTCAGAAGCAAGGAAAGCTACAGCATTGGCAACGTCTTCCGGTTCGCCAAAACGTTTCAGGGAAATCTGACCAAGCATAAGGTCTTTTGCCTTATCAGGAAGCGCGTCAGTCATCTGAGTACGAATAAATCCCGGCGCGACGGCATTGACTGTAATATTTCTCCCGCCCAATTCCTTGGCTGCAGTTTTCGTCAATCCCACAACCCCGGCTTTGGAAGCAGCGTAATTTGCCTGCCCCGGATTGCCATACAGTCCCGATACAGAGCTGACGTTAATAATCCTGCCGCTTTTCTGGCGGATCATCACGCCGCTTGCATGGCGCATCATATTGAAAACACTTTTCAAGTTCACAGAGATTACCGCATCGAACTGCTCCTCACTCATTCTGGGCAGAAGCCCGTCCCTGGTAATCCCCGCATTATTCACCAAAACGTCCAGGGAGCCAAAATCCTCTGCTACTGCCTTCACCATCTCCTGGCATTGGCTGAACCGGGATACGTCGGCTACATAGCATTTAGCTTCTACACCGAAAGCCCGGCACTGTTCTGCGACCGCCGCCCCGTCAGTATCGGCCAGCTGCTGATTATAGCAGTTAATAGCGATATTCATGCCCGCCTTTGCCAAACGCACCGCAATAGCAGCGCCTATTCCCTGGGATGCGCCTGTAATTAAAGCCGTTTTAACTGTCTTATCCACAAGAAACACCCTTTCTGTCTCCTAAAAACCATTTTATTGTTCCTAACTGCCATACTACCATTCAAAAACAACGCCAGCATAGGTCAGCCCGCCGCCAAACCCGGCAACTGCTACTTTATCCCCACGTTTAAGAAGTCCCTGTTCATTCATTTCATCCAGTGCAATGGGAATTGACGCACTTCCTGTATTTCCATACTTGTCCAAATTTAAAAACACTTTTTCCTTTTCCTCTGGTTCCATCCCCAGAACCTTCAATGCAGTATCTACAATCCTATAGTTGGCCTGATGTGGAATAATATGATCCAAATCTGATACCCCTATCCCCAGCTTCCCACAGCAGATGCGAAGCAGTTCTGGAAATACTTTCGTTGAAAAACGATAAACTTCCCGTCCATCCATATACAAAAACTTTTCCCGCACTTCTGGAAACTCATAATATTCTTTACGGGTTTCCAATTTTCCAAATGGGCTTTCATAACGGGGATGCTTAGCGTTTAACGCTGCGCCGCTTTCCCCGATTGCCCCGCCGCTAAAGGCATATAAGGCATTTTCACGGCGTCTTACAATAACCGAGCCTGCTCCGTCTCCTAATAACACACAGGTACTCCGGTCTGTAAAGTCTATCATCTGCGATAACCGTTCTGTAGAAACTAAAAGTACTGTCTCAATATCATCCCCACAGTTTAAATACCGGCGCGCCATATCAAGGCCATATGCAAAACCGGAACAGGCGGAATTAATATCAATACAGTGGGCATGGTTCAACCCTAACTCCCGCTGAATCATGCACGCCATAGATGGGGTTAAATAATCCGGCGTACAACAGGAAACCAAAACCATATCAATTTCCTCTGGCTGTATTTTGCCCTGTTCCATTGCAGCTTTCGCTGCCATTGCACCCATATACCATGTGGGCTCCCCATTGGCAAAGTGCCGTGTTGCTATGCCTGTACGAGTGCGTATCCATTCGTCTGAGGTCTCTACATACTTTGTAAAATCTTCATTTGCAATGCAGTCCTCTGGAAGATACCGGCCCGTGGATAGGATTGTTATTCCATTCATCCTTTTTGCCTCCTGTTTCACTTCATTTATTACCTATATGAGCAGTTCCCAATCTCACTATTATTGACATAAGGAAGGGATTTCTGATATACTAGGTCTTGCGGGAAATGTAACACTCGTTATTTTCCAACAGTATATTCATTGTATGAGGTTGACAGCAGTTTGTCAATACATTTTTGTCATCATAGGAGAAAAAGCTGGTTTGCGGGCATAAACCAAAGCCGAGTACAACCAAAAGCAGATTAAAAAGGTTTGAAGGTCCAGGGAACTTTCCTCAAAAGTTCCCTGGTCGCGCTCGCAAGCGCGAAACTCCCCTGCTAACAAGTATGGAAAAGCAATCCCTAAGAGGAAAATCAAAAAGCCCGTTTGCGAAAGCAAAATTCCCTGGTGTGGGGGTATAAGTCCAAATCCCGTAAAGCCTCGTAAGGAAAAATAAAAGGGCTTTTCCACCTAGCGAATTCTAATTCGCGGACAGTACAAACTGGCCAGGGAAAACGAATAAGCCAGATTTTCGCTGTACAACACAGCCTCTAAAAGAAAACCCTTAATTTACAGGAAGAAGGAATTATTATGAATAAGACAGCATTTTTATTCAGCGGACAGGGTTCCCAGTATCCAGGCATGGGACAGGAACTTTACCAAGAGTTCCCTTATGTCCAGGAAATCTACAACGCAGCAGCGGAAGCCTTTGGCTTTGATGTGGCGAAGGTTTCTTTTGAGGGTACGGATCAAGAGCTTGCGCAAACGGTAATATCCCAGCCAGTGATATATACCCTTTCCCTGGCAGCATATGAAGTCATGAAACACGAAATCTGTAAACCCGACTGTGCTGCAGGACATTCTCTAGGAGAATATGCCGCAATGACTGCAAGCGGTATCCTCACTCAGCAGGACGGTTTTCGTGTAATAAAAGCCAGAGCAAAAGCAATGGAACACGCTTCCCAGCAAAGCGACGGGGCCATGTACGCAATTATAGGAAGTAATAACCCCGCAATTGAGGCAGTCTGCCAGGAAACAGAAGGATATGTCATCCCAGTAAATTATAATTCCCCTGTTCAAACCGTAATTGCAGGAGAATCCAAATCAGCGGAAGCAGCGGCGGCAAAGCTGGCAGAACAGGGAGCGCGCGTCATGAAATTGGCGGTAAGCTGTGCCTTCCATTCCAGACTGATGGCTGGCGCTGCAGAGGAATTCCGGGAAGCAGTCAAGGATGTGACTTTCCATATCCCCGAAATTCCGTTTTACTCCAACCTGGACGGAACCCTCCGCTCTCAGATTGATACAGAATATCTTGTGCAGCATTTAACTTCTCCAGTTCAATTTGTAACAGAACTGCAAAATATGGCAGCAGATGGCTGCGATTGTTTTATTGAGGTAGGACCCAATAAAGTTCTGACCGGATTGGTACGTAAAACCTTAAAAGGCGTAACCTTTCAAAATGTGGAAAACATGAAGACATTCCAAAAGGCGGCAGAGCTGTTCAAAAAAGCATAAACCGCATAGGGGGAATAAAAATGAGTCAAAACAAACCATGCTTTGGGCTGTTGGGCTTTCCGTTATCTCATACCATGTCGCCGCCAATCCATGAAAGGCTGTTTGCACTCTCGGGAAAGGCCAATGGATATGATTACCGCGTCTTTGAACTGCCTGCGGAAGGACTTCACACCCACATAAAGGAACTTCTCGCCTGTAAAGGCTTTAATATCACCATTCCCCATAAATTAAATATCATTCCTTATTTGGACAAACTCAGTAAAACTGCCCAGCGTTATGGGGCAGTAAACACAGTCCTCTGTCGGGATCAGGAAGGAAAAAGCGTAGGATATAATACAGATGTAGACGGGTTTCTCCATTCTGTGGAAAACTTGAACTGTGACCTTTCAAAACCTGTGCTTATTGCAGGCGGGGGAGGAGTTGCCCGGATGTTTGCCATTGAATGTGCGCTCCATGGAGCGCATGTAACGATTGCAGTCCGCCGAATAAAGCCGGAAACAGAAGCACTTCAAAGGGATATTCTTTCCTTAGCGCCCGGATCGCAGGTATCAATTACAACATTAGATAAACTGCCTGAAAAAGAGTTTGAACTGCTTATTAATGCTACCCCTGTCGGAATGTACCCCCATATGGGAAAGTCCCCTGTTCCTGCGGATTTTCTCAGTCAGGTCAAAGCGGTTTTTGAAGCTGTTTATAATCCCACAGATACCCAGCTATTGCTTGATGCCCGGAAAATGGGCTGTAAAACAGAGGGCGGAATGGCTATGCTGGTATGGCAGGCGGCGGCGGCCCACACTATATGGGATGGTTCCAACTACACATCTGTACAAATTGAAAAGGTCATAAAAGAAATGACTGGGCTGATGGAACAACGTTTTCAACAATCTGTGGAGGAAAAGGGGGAAAACTAGGATGGCAGAATTTCCATCGGTAGTTCTCTGCGGGTTCATGGGCTGCGGAAAGACTGCAATAGGGCGGTTTGCAGCACGTCAGCTTGGTATGGAGTTTATAGATGCCGACCAATATATTGAGCAGCAGGCAGGAATATCCGTGTCCGAAATTTTCAACAAATACGGAGAAAAGGGATTTCGGGACCGGGAATATGAAGCAATGAAGGAACTTTCCACAAAAACCAACTGCCTAATAGCGTCAGGCGGCGGAGCGGTTACCTTCCAGAGAAACGTAGAAGCAATACGCCAAAAAGCCTATATCATCTACCTGGACACCCCATTCCAAGATTGCTGCGAAAGAATTTTGGGCGATGAATCCCGTCCTTTGGCAGTATCCAGCACAGAGGCAGAACTAAAGACCCTTTTTCAAAAACGTGAAGGGGTATACAGGGCTGTGGCTGATCGTATTGTTGAAAACACCGGGAGCCTAAACCATGGGGTTCAGGAGCTGGTAAGGATCATTTGCGAATTGCCAATACAAAACAATGCCTAATTATACCATAGATTTTATTAAATTTTTGCAGAAAAGCAGAATGACATGGCCTTATTGACCATGTCATTCTGCTTTTCTATATCACTAGAAAAAGGCGTCAAAATTGTTTCAGCCTACACTGGGTAATTGTTATAGAATACAGCTGCTTCTTAAACTTCTGCCTCGGCTTCCGCATTATTGCTGATTAAATTCTTTAAAAAATCCAAACTATTTTGATAGGCAAGAGCAGCTTTCGGTTCGTTCTTGCGGTTTAAATTGGATTCTGAACGAATTACGAAAAACAAATCCGGCAGGGCCTGAATTTCAGCGTTATCTTGAAGGGCTGGAAGTTCCTTCAAATAGATACGTTTCCCGTCTTCGCTGACAAAAGGCGCAGCCTCTTCCCCTATCGCTTCTGTCATATCAGCATAAAGGCCGTCCTCCTCATCAGAGCGAAGATAATCATATATATCCTGATCTAAAAGAAAAACAGCCGCATCGGTATTTTGAAACTGTGCAATCAGTTTTGTTTGGGACGCCATTACCATCTGCATATCGGCGTTTGCCTCTGTGGATATTGTTACCTGATAATGGTCAACAAACTTATGGTTGTTTCCATTGTAATCCCGGGCATAGCTGGAAAGGACTCTGGAAAGTTCTTCATTGGATTCAGTCGTAAAATATTTGGTAGAAGCCACTGTAACCACTAAATCCGGTTTCTCCTGGAAAAACACGTCCTTAATCAGCATTACAAGCAGCAGCAATACAAACGCCCCAACAATTGTATGCACCTTATAATAGTTCCAGTAATGTTCCCATCGTTTTCCTTTGGGAACATCCCAGATTTTAACATACTTGTCCATCCTGAAGGCTCTCCTTTCATCAGGCTGCGGTTTTTACTCCACCAACACCCTAGAATTTGTTTCCTATATCTTTAAATAAGTTTAATTTATTTTTGTGAATGAAATACAGGTGTTCTGTGACAGATACGAAAATTTTTGCTGTCCAAAGGATCTCTGATTTTGTATCAGACAATAAACAGCCCCAACATAACCACAATCCCAACCACCATAACAATTACGCCGCCGGCCTTTTCCATCAAAAGCCCCGATTCAGAAAGTTCCGCATTCTGGTAAGCCCACCTGCGCAGGAAGAAGTGTGCTTCATTTGGAAAAAGGAAGGCAGCAGCTCCCAGGGCATACAGAAATCCTCCAAAACAAAGCAGTATCATACTTCCTTTCCGCTCCAAGCCGCCCCAGGCAATCCGGCAAAGCGCATTGCTGATAGCAGGCTTTCCGGGCTGGAAAGGCTGGTTTCCTACTGTTATAGTAATATTGTCCGCACCAAACTCCAGCGGAAAGCCTGTTTCCCTGTCGGAAAACCATTGACCGTTCCAAATGCCTTCTATAACAGTTCCATCATCATAGGTGATGGAAACAAAATCTTCCTGCCGTGTCAGACTGGCGGACTGCTCTTTCCCGTTCAGCGAAATGGTAAAACCAATACTGCCATCTTCTGGCACAGATCGGATATAATTCACTGAATTCTTTTGATAAAGGCAATCCCCCGCACGATAAAAGAAATCATTGCCCAGATAAACACCTTTCCGCAGGTTCCGCCAGCCGGAAAATAGAACTGCCAAAACTGCAATGCCGATAATCAGCGCCAAAATACCGCGGTCAATCTTTTTTTCCTTCATCTATGCCCCCATTTCTTTCAACTGGCAGCTGTTTAATCAGTTCAGCGGCTTCATTGTGGGGAACAGCAGTACATCGCGAATAGAGGCGGAATCTGTCAAAAGCATCACCAAACGGTCTACGCCAAACCCTAAGCCCCCTGTAGGCGCAAGCCCATATTCCAATGCAGTGACATAATCATAGTCCACCTGAGCTCTGCTGTTGGGGTCTTCTTTCTTCTTGGCGGCAACCTGCTTTTCAAACCGCTCCTTCTGGTCTATAGGGTCGTTCAACTCACTAAAGGCATTTCCATACTCGCAGGCATTGATGAAATACTCAAATCTCTGTGTAAAGGCCGGGTTAGCAGGAATACGCTTTGCAAGGGGGCTGTTCTCTACAGGGTAATCGTAAATAAAGGTAGGCTGAATCAATTTTTCCTCTACAAAGGCGTCAAACAGTTCTGCCAAAACGGTTCCCTTGGTAGCATCTGCCGGAACAGAAACATGCTTTTCTTTGGCAGCATTGCGTGCATCTTCATCAGTAGCCCAATCGTTGTAGTCACAGCCGGAATACTTCTTGACAGCTTCCACCATGGTCAGCCGTTCCCAATGGCCCATATCAATTTCCTGTCCCTGGTAAGTAATTTTCAAACCGCCGCAGATTTTTTCTGCTAAACGCTGATACAGCTCCTCTACTAAATCCATCATACCCTTATAGTCGGTAAATGCCTGGTAAAGTTCAACTGTAGTAAATTCTGGATTGTGTTTCGTATCCATACCCTCATTGCGGAAAATACGCCCAACTTCGTAGACCCGGTCAAAGCCGCCAACAATCAGCCGCTTTAAATATAATTCCGTTTCAATGCGTAAATACATATCCATATCCAAGGTATTATGATGGGTCATAAAGGAACGGGCTGATGCGCCAATTTCCAAAGGCAGCAAAATGGGGGTGTCCACTTCCAGAAATCCCTTTTCATCCAAATAAGCGCGTATCTCCTTCAAAATCTGGGAGCGTTTTACAAAAGTATCCTTAACCTCTGGATTTACAATCAAATCCACATACCGCTGACGGTAGCGAAGATCCATATCTTTCAGTCCATGGAATTTCTCCGGCAAAGGCAAAAGGGATTTGGACAAAAGCTGGATTTTCTGGGCGTGTATGGAGATCTCGCCTCTGCGGGTGCGGAATACAAACCCTTCCAGCCCAATAATATCGCCGATATCCCACTTTTTAAAATCTTCATAAACGTCCTCGCCTACATCGTTGATACGGATGTAAGTTTGTATACGTCCGCTGGAATCCTGAAGGTCTGCAAAGGAAGCTTTGCCCATATTGCGGCAGCTCATCATACGGCCTGCCAGGACAACTGTCTTCCCTTCCATTTCCTCAAAATGTTCGGTAATCTGGGCGGCAAGAGTATCGCGGTTGTAAACCGTTGTTTCAAAGGGATCCCGGCCAGCCTGCTGAAGCGCGGAAAGCTTGTCCCGGCGGATTTGCAGGACTTCGGAAAGCCTTTGGGCCTGTTCCTCCTCAGTCAATTCTGGTTCATCAACTTGAGAATTCTGATTTAAATGGTTTTCAGACATTTTCATTCACACATCCTTATTTTATATAACAGATCATATTTTCCAAAAAGGGCTGCCCGGAACAGAGCAGCCCTACATGGAAATAAAACTCTTACATTATTTTGAAATCCCAATAATTTTAAAGTGATAGGTTCCCTTGGGGATAACAATCTCAACCAAATCGTTGAGGCGTTTGCCGATAAGGCTCTTACCAATGGGGGATTCATCAGAGATCATTCCCTGGGAAGGATTAGATTCTGAGGAACCTACAATCCGGTATTGAATTTCCCGGTTTTCCTCCATATTCAGCAGCCGAACAGCCAACCCAACACTGACATAGTCCATATTCAGGTTGCTTTCATCTACCACTTTTGCGTTTTTCAGGGTTTCTTCTAATTCGAGAATTTCCTGCTCTACTATACCCTGTTCATTTTTTGCTTCATCATATTCGCTGTTTTCAGAAAGGTCTCCATAGGAACGGGCCAGGCGAATATTATCCGCAATTTCAGTCCGTTTTGTTGTTTTTAAGTATTCCAAACGCTCCTCAAGTTTTCGAAATCCTTCCACGGTAAGCGTTTTCTGTTCCTTGGCCATTGATGATTTCCTCCTTGTTGAACTAATTTCTTAGAACCTGTTTCAATTCTGGACATATGCGGACTGCGCAGCCAGATCCTTTCCCAGATTGTTCCAACACTTCGCAGCCAGGCTGCCGCCTGTCAAGAAATTTTGGCGCCATATGAGGAAAAGATGCAGGCAAGTGCAGAGAGATTAAACAGATTCCTATAGAAAGTTTAGGATATTGCCGTGGGTTACGGCAATATCCTATGCTGTTTGTCGTAATTTTATAAGTGTCATTATAGACAATCTCTGGAAAACTGTCAAGCCCTTGGCAGGGCAGAATTATGATTATTCTTTGGAAAAAACTGTAAAATATTTTCTTTTAGTTTAGCTTGCCGCGCTGCTCTCCTGGCTTGAGCTGTCCTCTTGTGTTTCCTGCTTGTTGGTATTCCCGCCATTTTTAACCAGAATTGCAGAATTAATCAGTTCCTTTGCTTTCCTCATCTGCGGGTCAGATTCCCTGTCCAGGTTCCCCTCCGCAAGAAGCTGCATCTGGTCTGAGGTCAGCTTGACCTCATAGTCCGGCACTACGCCAATCCCATCAAAGTTAGGGCTTTTTGGGGGATTGTACTTTGCCACTGTAATATCCAACGCTGAGCCGTCATCCAAGCGGTATATTGTCTGCATCAGCCCTTTGCCATAAGTAGTTACTCCCACTACCTGTCCTTTTTTATAATCCCAAAGGGACTGGGCAAACAATTCTGCTGCGCTTGCTGTTTTTTCATTTACTACTACCACCATAGGCAGATCAACTTCGCGTTCGTCAGATGTTGCAAGAACCTTTGTCTCCCCGTTTTTATAGGTAGCTGAAACAATATCCCCTGCCGGGAGCAGCCGATCCAATACTTGGGAAACAGAATCTATGGTTCCCCCTGGATTTCCCCTTACATCGAAAATCAGTCCTTCCACATTTCCACGGAACGCATTTTCAATGGCCCTTGAAAACTGGTTGGCGGTAGCATCCGCAAATTCGGTAATCTGAATATATGCGATATTGTCCACAATCTCCATATAAACAGATGGAATTTCAATTTTTCGGCGGGTCAATTCGATAGGATCCTGGTCTTCACTGCCCTGCCGGAGTGTTATGGTAATTTTCGTTCCAGCTTCTCCTTCCAGAGCTTCCTCTGCTTCTGCATAGGTTTGGGCAGTAACCTCCAAGTCCCCTACCTGTAAAATCAAATCCCCAACAGAAATGCCGGCTATTTCCGCCGCGGATTCAGGGTATACTTCTGTTACAAGCATATAGCCGCTGGTATCACAGACTGTATCGACCCCTATCCCCACCTTTTTCCCCTCTACATTTTCCAACTGCTGCTGATACTGGTCGGCAGTCAGATATAGGGCATAGCGGTCGCTGATTCCCTGGATATATCCTCTGGCTATGCTATCCATCAAGTATTTTTCATCTATATTTCCATAGTATTCTGAACGGACAATCTTGTCAATCTGGGAAAGCTTTTCATATGTTGCCTCCCGTTCTTTGATATTATAGAGCTTATCGTTAAAAGTACGGATAGAGTATACCATTGTAATTGCTACCGCTAAAGCTGCGGCGATGGCCATTAATGTAATAGCCGTTCCAAGTGAAACCTTTTTATTCATATCCTTGTTCCAATCCGATCCTTTCTCATTCAGGCAGAGATTCCAGGTGATTCCTTTACAAATACGGGTTTGACGATAGCCCCAAAAGCTGGGCTTGGTGCTCCCACGGAGGTAGTTTGCTTTTGTAAACGGGCTTTTTTCTTCTATCTTTCCTTTTTTAGGAATGCGTTTCTGTCTTTTTCGTGTGTGGGGATTTCGCGCCTTGCAGGTCCGGTTCAGCAAAGCTACGTTCAGCAAAGCTGAACCGGCGGCCAGGGAACTTTTTAAGAGGACAGCGTTTTGCTGCACATCTCCCTGGACCTTCAAACCTTTTTAATCTGCTTTAGGTTGTACTCGTCTTAGGTTATTCCCTGCATGTTTACTTTTCCAACTTATTAAGATGGGGAGCCAAGGTAGCTTAGGGGATTCTGGGTTTTGCCGTCAATTCTGACTTCAAAATGCAGATGCGGCCCAGTAGCCCAACCAGTAGCGCCCACCTTAGCAATAGGCGTACCCCTTGCCACTACATCCCCAACATTTACATCAATTGCACTTAAATGGGCATATAAAGTTGAATAACCGCCGCCATGGTCTATAATCAGATAAATTCCATACCCTACACCTGCTTTATAAGCTGTATTGACAAAGGCAACTGTTCCCGGATTGGCAGCCACGACGGTTTTCCCATAACACTGGCTGCCTGATATATCAAGCCCAGTGTGGAAGTCCGAGTTATTAAATCTCCACCCATAATAACTCGTAAGCATGCTGTATCCCGGCAATGGCCAGCCAAATTGGCCACCGGTGTACTCATCATTTCCACTCTGATTCTGTTTACGCATTTCCTCCAGCATTGCATAAATTTTTGTTACTTCAGCCTGGGCCTCCTGCATCTCCTTTTGTATCTTTGCTTGGTTGGCGTAATACTCCCTTTCCGTATCCTCAAGGGTTTGGATAGAGCTGCGGATTTTTGCCACATCTTCTTCCAGGCTTTCCGCCTTTTCACTTTGCAGGCTGCGGGCTTCTTCATTTTCGGCTTTATTCTCCTCAAAGGATTCCTTTATCCGTTCATTTTCTTCCCGCAGATTTTCCAAATAAGTATGGTCGTCCTGTAAACTCAGTTTTTGTTCCGCCAGTTCTGCCAGAAAATCCTTATCCCGGTTTACCATCCTTGTAACCATTGTTGTGCTGGACAACATGCTGTAAAAGCTGTCTGACCCCAAAAGAACCTCTAAAGTTGTTGGATCCCCTGCCATATAGCTGCGTCGGATCCTCTGTTTTAATAGTTCCTCATTGTGTTCAATTTCCAGTTGTTTTTCCTCAATTTCAATTTCCTTAGCTGCAATATCTTCATTGTTCTGTTCAATGGCCTCTTCCTGCTGTTGGATCTGGCCGTCCAGATAAGATATTTTTTCCGTAAGGACCTCAATCTGCTGAGAGGTTAAGCTGATTTGCTGTTCCAGCTCGTTTTTTTCTTCACTCTGCCGTTTCTTTTCTGACTGCACACCGTAAATCTTATTGGCAAGTTCCTTTTTTTGTTTTTCCAATTGGTCGTATGTCTGATTTAAACTGGCGATCTGATCCTTAGCTTCATCCATATCAAGGTCATCTGCAAGCACCGGACTGGAGGGAGCCCCTCCCAAAACAAGCCCGCCAGCGCACAGCAATGCTGTAAGCCTTCTCCAAAGCTTTTTCTTTTCCGTTTGATGCAACTAAAACACGCTCCCCTATTTGAAGTACAAGAGCCGACGGCGGCGGCCGTCAGCTCTCCTATAAAGCCGGACTTGTCCGGTTGCTGCTCATCCTCACACCTTCAAATACTTTCCTACAAACACCATGCTGCCAAAGGAACCAACTCCCACGCCAATGGCGCAAAAGCTAATCAGCACTTCTTTAAACACCTGTTCAAAGGGGATAAAATATTGGTATAATTCCTGAAGCCAGGCAGAATCTACAGTGCCAGCCCACTCCATAACATAAACATATCCGCCCCATACCACCATATAAGCGAGCAGGGCAGAGAGCAGGCCCAGCAAAAGCCCTTCTACCACAAAGGGGAGCTTGATAAAGGAATCTGTAGCTCCTACATACTTCATAATGCTGATTTCCTTGCGGCGGTTAAAGACTGTAATTTTGATCGTGTTGGCGATAATGATTAAAGATACTGTCAGCAAAATAAGGACAATGATAAACCCGCACCAGCTTACAATACTGCGGATCCCTAAAAGAGTATGAGCAACCTCTGTTGGGACGCGGACCTCCTGCACTTCGGACATATCAAGGAGCGCTTCAGCAGTTTCCTCCAGTTTAACCAAGTCCTTAACTTTTACGCGGAAAGCATGGGGGAGCATATTTTCTTCCCCTTGGTATTCTTCCAAAAGCCACGCATATTCCCCATATTTATCCATCTGTTCCTGAAGCGCCTGCTCATTGGAAACAAATGAGGCTTCAGATATATTATCCATCATACGGATTTTCAGGCTGGCGTCATCTACGCCCTTCTGGTCAATCCCATCTTCCAAAAAGACAACAATCTCATTTTCATCTTCAAAATAACTTACAATGCTGCTGACGTTAGCCGCAAATAACCCCGCCGCGCCCACTAAAATCAGGCAGGCTGCCAGCACGCCGACAGCAGCTGTGGACATCAAACGGTTGACCCATAGGCTGCGGGCGCCTTCCTTTACCAGATAGCCGAAACTGCTTGTCCTCATAAATACCCCGCCTCCTCCTGATACTCCGGCGTATCGGAAACGACGGTACCATTTTCAATTGTAATTACACGATGGTTAAAATGGGATACCAATTCATGTTCATGCGTTACCATAACAATGGTTGTCCCCATTTTATTAATTTCGTGGAGAAGTTCCACAATCTCAAAGGAAAGTTCCGGGTCAATATTTCCAGTAGGTTCGTCAGCAATAATAAGGTCTGGGTTATTTACGAGTGCACGGGCCAGGGCAACCCTCTGCTGTTCACCGCCAGAGAGTTTCTCCGGTACAATTCGCGCCTTGGATGCCAGGCCCACCAATCCCAGAACATAAGGGACTCTGCGGCGGATATCCCGCAGGGAGACGTTTGTCACCCGCAGGGCAAAGGCCACATTGTCATAAGCCGTCATATAGGGGATCAGACGAAAGTCCTGAAACACCACCCCTAATGTACGGCGGAACTTGGGAATCTGCCTGCGTTTAATCTTATTCAAATTAAAACCATTGACATGTACAATCCCAGACGTAGGTTTTTCTTCCCTCAGCATCAGCTTAATCAGGGTGCTTTTTCCCGCACCGGAAGAACCCACTATAAAAACGAACTCGCCCCGGTCAATATTCAGGCTTACATTTTCCAGGGCTTTTGTACCGTTTTCATAGCGTTTGCTTACATTGTTAAACTCAATCACTTATACACCGCCTCTAGGCACAGCCTTCTTTTCCCTGTAAGGCCGTCAGAATTTCACCGGATTGGCGGTCAGGTATCTCTTAACCATCAAAGCCACCTTAAAAATAATGGCATGGTCGAATTCCCTCAGGTCCAGCCCAGTAAGTTTTTTAATTTTTTCCAGGCGGTATACCAATGTATTACGGTGGACAAACAATTTACGGGAAGTTTCCGAAACGTTCAGATTATTTTCAAAGAATTTCTGAATCGTAAACAATGTTTCATGATCCAGGTTTTCAATCGAACCTTTTTTAAACACTTCCTGCAAAAACATCTCGCACAAAGTAGTAGGAAGCTGATAAATCAGGCGGGCGATTCCCAGGTTGTTATAGGCTACAATAGATTTTTCAGTATCAAAGACCTTACCTACCTCCAAAGCGACCTGTGCCTCTTTAAAGGAACGTGCCAAATCCTTAACGCCAACAACCACTGTACCGATTCCCACCACAACGCGGGTATAAAACTCACTGCCCAGCGTATCCACAATAGAGCGCGCCAGCTTCTCCAAATCCTTTGACTCAATGCCAGACTTAATTTCCTTTACCAGCACAATATCACTTTCGCTGATGCTGAAAATAAAATCCTTTTGCTTATCAGGAAACAGATTCTGCACAACGTCAAACGCAGAAATATCATTTGACGACACCACCCGAATTAAAAATACCACCCGGCTGACATCTCCACTGAAGTGCAGTTCTCTGGATTTAATATAAATATCGCTGGGGAGGATATTGTCAAGGATAACATTTTTTATAAAGTTATTGCGGTCATATTTCTCGTCATAATACTGCTTAATGCTTGTCAAAGAAATCGCCAGAACTGCGCAGTACCGCTCTGCCATTTCGTCGGTGCCTTCTACAAATACTGCATATTCAGGCTTCATGCGTGCACCAAATGGTTTATATGTATATCCATCTCGCACAAATGCTTCCCCGCCATCGTTTAAGTCCAAGGCCAAGTATTCGCTTTTTTCACCAATTTTGGTTAAATCGCTGCATGAGATAATCGTTGCAGATTCATCCACAATTCCGATTACACGGTCGATTGCTTCCCGCATTTGATGAATGACTCCCTGAAATAACCTGTTCGACATGACTTTATCCCCTCTGCTTTCTTTACATTTTGGTATACTGTCTAGTTCCCTTGCAGAATGGGTTTTCCCAGTAAGATTTTTCCTGCAAAGTACTCCCCTGGTTCTACTGCTGAAATAAAGTTTTACACTTATTTCATTGTACAAAATATACAGACATTTTGCAACTGCTTAGAATATTTTTTCTTTGTAATCTAAGGAGAACCTCTGTCCTCTGCTTTTTGTCCTTCATTGTACTCTGACCACAGCTTTACCATAGGCTAATTCCATTCTACATGATATTTTACAAAAAGTTGTGAATTTTTTTTGAACGGAACATGATGGTTACAAGAATATCTGTTGGTAATTTGTGAATGAGTTGGATTTATATGACGGGAAATATATGAATACATAAATAATAAACCTTTGATGGAAGGGCATATATGCGGGCACAGCCTAAGACAAGATACTACCTGCAATGGGTGAAAAAGTTCCCTGGCCGGCTTCAGGTCAAATATTCCCGGTCATCAATTCAGCTCTGCCGAACTGAGCCCGCTAGGGCTTGACAAACTAAAAGCTTTCTCTAACAGCCATCAAACAACCAGCGGCGGCTGAGGCATCACCCTTAAAACAGGAACCCGTAAAATGAAAGGCGGGGAATTGGGACGCTCCACAATAAAAAGACTTATGCCAATAATCCCAAAAAGCCGCCGGAGAAATCTCCGGCGGCCAAAAATCCAGGATTCAATATAATTAGTTAAAGATAACAGTTTCAGTATCCTTATCAAATACATGAACCTTGTTGATATCAATAGCCATTTTAATAACGTCGCCAACGCGGGCAGTAGAGCGGGGATCAACGCGGGCAGTAATGGGAGAACCGCCGCAGGTCAGGTACAAGTAAGTCTCAGCACCCATCATTTCAGTAACATCAACTTTACATTCAATGATACCAGTAGTAGCAGCAGACAAACGCATTTCGTCGTCATAAAGGCTCTCAGGACGAATACCCAGAGTAACAGCCTTGCCATTATAGTTCTTAATCTTAGAGGACTGAACCTTAGATTCAGGAACTTCGATTTCAAACTCGCCGAAGTGAATGAGAACCTTGTCGCCCTTTACTTCAACAGTGGCATCAATAAAGTTCATTTGAGGAGATCCAATAAATCCGGCAACGAAAATGTTGCAGGGTTTTTCATAAAGGTTTTGAGGAGAATCGACCTGCTGAATGAAGCCGTCCTTCATAACAACGATGCGGTCGCCCATGGTCATAGCTTCTACCTGGTCATGGGTAACGTAGATAAAGGTCGTTCCAAGACGTTTATGGAGCTTGGAAAGCTCGGTCCTCATCTGAGCACGGAGTTTAGCATCCAAGTTAGAAAGCGGTTCGTCAAGCAGGAATACCTGGGGTTCACGAACGATAGCACGGCCCAGAGCAACACGCTGACGCTGACCACCAGACAAAGCCTTTGGCTTACGATCAAGAAGGTGGGTAATATCGAGGATTCTGGCAGCCTCTTCCACGCGCTTTTTGATTTCTTCCTTTGGGGTCTTTCTCAGTTTCAAACCGAAAGCCATGTTCTCAAAAACGGTCATATGAGGATACAGAGCGTAGTTCTGGAACACCATCGCGATATCGCGATCCTTAGGAGCAACATCGTTTACTAAACGGTCGCCTATGTACAGTTCGCCTTCGGAAATCTCTTCCAAGCCGGCAATCATACGAAGAGTTGTGGACTTACCGCAGCCGGAAGGCCCAACCAAAATGATAAATTCCTTATCAGCAATTTCCAAGGTAAAGTCAGTTACTGCGGTAACGCCGCCGGTATATCTTTTGTAGATATTTTTCAGGGAAAGACTTGCCATAAAAGTTTACCTCCTGCATTTGTTGCAATCCCACAAAGCGCTGCGGTTCAGCAGCCCTTGGAGACTGTGCTTTTTTCTATACCTATAATACCAAATTACAGCCTGTATGGAAAGGCTATTAATACCCAAACTTTAAAAATACTGTTTAGGTATTATGACTAATTTTTGTGCAAACGACGGATTTTTTATTAAAAAACAATCCCCTCCTCTTTTCACCGCCGTAAAAAATTCTTTTCTATTCTATCACAGTTCTATAAGAATTCAAGGGGAAAAAGAAAAAAGGTAAATGAAACCATTTTTAATATGAGATTGTTTAGAAAAGCTCTTATGATGAAAAAACAATGCTTCCAAATTTTGTTTTGGAAAATATTGTTTTTTATTGATATTTTTTTCTATTACCTTTGCTTGACAAGGGAAAACATGGTTTTTGGGGCCGGCAAAGGAGAAGGTG
>CAJUSD010000010.1 GCA_910589145.1 uncultured Oscillospiraceae bacterium | reverse complement strand
ATTTTCGGCAATACAGATACTTCGTATCCCCAGCTTTCAATTTCACTCTGATAATTCGGAAGTTCCAGGGTAATAGCCTGTATAATGGAATACGCTGTTTCTTGCTTTTTATATTGCCAAAGTATAAGTACAGCAATCAGCAGAAGTACCGCCAAAATAGGAAATATCCATTTCCTGCAAACGCTTTTCCCGGTTATGGTTTTTTCCATTTTTTAATATTCCTTATTAAATTGAGTTATCAAAGGTAAAACCCATCTCGTTTTTATCTGCTGCATGAAATATACGATATTTTCCGCCTGTATACTCAGCAACAACTTTCCCCCAAAAATGTTGGGCAGGCAGGTTATTCGTCCAACAGGATATTTCCCATCCGCCGGGAAACATATCAAAAATCCTTATGGCCGCCGCCCTGCCAACCCCCTCTTTCCTATACTTTTTCATCACAAAAAATTCGGCTATATTGTGAGGGTTGGGCAAATTATTATGTTCACAGCAGGAACGCACCAAAACCAGTCCTGCAAGTTTTCCGTCTGCCCTGATAAAGAAAGGATGTCTCCCGTCTTCATTCCAGTAATCGTCAATATGTTCATATCCAAAGTATCCATATTCATTGATATCATCGTTGGAAAATTCAGAAAAATCATATTGATATAATTCCAGCATCTGAACAAAAACAGATTTCTGTTCCATTAAGATAGGCTCTATACGAATATTCATATATCCTCCACAAACAGGCTTTTAGTGCTTTCATACAGAATATTATACATCAGATACAATAGCAAGACAAGGACGGAAATCAATTTTCAGAATCATTGCAAAAAAGAAACAGAGAACCCTCGGCACGGGCACAAAGCAAATTCAGTCACAAACCAAACCCGTATGAAAAGCTTTGGCCGCTTTCTCGAAAGCGGCGGGGGTCCAGGGTTGAGCAGCGGAGCTGCTCAGAGCCACCGGCCGCCAGTTCAGCTCTGCTGAACTGAACCCGCAAGGCGCGAAACTCTCTTTTCTCCGCCTTCCCTGAAAAACACCCCACCGGGGTCAACCTCATCAACTTCAAAATCTCCACAGGATTGATTTTCCTGACAACAAGTTTTTCTTTGCAGAGATTTAAAACTATTATCCATAACAGGAGACAAATTGTAATATTCACAAGATAAATGTATGTGCTATAATAATTTCAGCGGCAGCTTGAAACATCATAAAAGGTTGAGGAAGTGGAATTTATTATGAATGCGAAAAAGAAAGCAATACTAATGTGGCTCGTCTTTATAGTTTGCGTAATCGGCACAATAACACTGCGGTACATCTCAGACAGTGAACAGGTGCAGTATGAGGAAGTTCCGGCAACCGTCATAAGCGCACAGAAGAAAACGCTGAAAAACCGCTCAACCGGTTCTACCTATACTTCCTATGAAGTCTTTGTAGAATATGACGGCGAGGAATACGAGCTGAAAAACGCTCACAGCGCCTATGAATATCCCTCAGGAAAAAAGATTACGGCATATCTGTCCCGCGGCAGCTTATACGCGAATACCGAGGGGGTACAGTCCTCAACGCCTATTTTCTACGCTTACTTTGCTTTCCTGGTCGGAAGTGTGGTAATGCTCGGTGTGGCAATAAACGCTTCGGTGCAGTCAAAAGTAAAAAAATCTTAAATGTGCTGGCACTAATAGGCGGAAAGCTTTAAAAAGTTTTCCGCCTGTTTTTATTTTATAGCCGCATTTATTTCTTTGGTTTAATGGGCGTATAATAATCCATCTGGTTATATCCCATAATTTCGCAGGCAAGGGGCGAAGTAAATTCTAACGCTTTGCATAATCAAAACTCCCAATCCACCGTCAATATCTGTCCCCATATCTCTCTTTTGCCTTTTGGGTATAATGTACAACAAATTCAGCCTTGGCAGCCGTGTAGCCGTCGCGGTCAAATTCGTACCGCTTCCACAAACCCAGCTTTAAGCTCTCGTATTCCTTAGCTGCTGCGGGAAACTCATTTAAATAGTCCCTGAAATACAGCTCGTCGTTGTCTCCCCAAAAGCGGAGATGCAGATGGTACACCCTGTCCGCAAATCCGTCTTTGGTATACCCCCTGTTGAAGGAGATCCTGTCTTTTTTTCTGTTCATGCAGACAAAACCAGTTTGTTCTATCAATGCGGCTGCTTTCTTTATGTTTTCGCCCTGTCCAATCTCCACCAGTATATCAATAATCGGCTTTGCCCATATCCCCTTTATCGCTGTACTGCCAATATGGCTGATACGCACATTGGTACATCCGCCAAGAGCTTCCGCCAAAGCGGGATATATTTCATGGTAAAAGTCAGCCCAGCTTGGATTTTGTTCTGTTAATTGTATGGGGAATAATCTCCACAATTCTTCCAGGGTCATTTCCGAAAGTTCTTTACCCATTCGGTATTCCTTTCTCTTTGGCATATTACAAAGTAAGTATTTCTGTAAAGCGGCATTTTTAACATGCTTGTATTCCACATCTTTTTAAATTCTTTTGTTGGTATCCTCCGGTTATAAAACGGTTCGCCGCAGTTCGCCAGTTTTTCCAGGGAATCCGCAATAAAAATAAACTGTTCGTCATATCCGACAACCGGCACAAAATGCAGCCAGCGCTTCCCCGCATAGGTCCGTATCATCACAATGACAGGATTCCCTTTGCTAACCTCGTTTTTCAGCGCGTTTAAATTCCCGGTGCAATATTTTGCAGAAAATCCATGTCTCTGAAACAGCCTTGATATTCCCTTTGGATAGACGCATCCGTCCCGAAGCTTGCCGGATATCTCCTTATATAAATCGCTTCCGTTTTTCCCGTTGCCCCAATGCCGGAAAACATATGCCGAGGAAAAGGCAGAGCACTCGTTCCCCTTTTGAAAATCAATCCTGTTTGGTTTTTCAATTACAAATCTGCTGGCTTTACACGCCGGAGAAAAGCGCAAGCGCGGCGCACCCATCAACAGCACATTTACAAGGGTCGTAATGACCATATAGCTTATCGCAATGCGCAGAAGCCTTACAAAGAAATGTAGCATCTTGCTGTCCTTTCACCCTCTTGACCTGTCAACAAGGCAAACAGTTATTTACAGATTGTTTTCAATGTAGTGCGTTTGATAAAGATTCCAGTATTTTTGATACACCCTGTCCTGCTGCCCGTCAAAATTTAACTGATACATCCTGAACGTCACCAAAAAATCCTTGGGCTGCCATTGTTCTTCATAGGAATAACAGTATTTCATGCCTATCCGCCTCATAACATTGCCGCTTCTTGGGTTATTTTTATCATGTGTTGCCGTAATGTAGGGAATACCGTCCTTTTTCAGCTGCTGGACAAGGGCCAAGCCTGCTTCGGCGGTGATTCCCCTGTGCCAAAACTCTTTGCGGAGCGCATAGCCAAAATCATGGCTGTCGTCCATTGCCGCCTTTATATAGCCAATGGGGATATTATCTTCTTTGAAACAAACCGCAAAGGAATATTCTTTGTTCTTAAAATGCTTCTCATAAAATGCTTTGGTTTCCTCCATATCCTTTACAGGGAACCAAGGTAAAAAGGTATTTACCTCTTTATCCTTCAAGAGCAGATACAGGGCTTCCATATCTGAATCGGACGGTTCAAAATTTCTCAGTATCAGTCTGTCAGTTTTAAGTTTTAAAGAACTCATATTGTCCTCCGTTTTCCTCAATCTTCTTTTCCATCTGGATATACAGTCCCTGCTGAAAAGCAATACAAAATCCAAAGGAACGATAGATAGAAACAGCAGGTTCAAGGGTAATCCTTGTATCCAAAAAAAGAGTATGACAGCCCTGCTCCTTTGCGTAACCCTCAACTGTTTTCAGCAGCTCCTTTGAAAATCCTTTTCCCCTGTATTCCTTTCTGACATACATCCGCTTTACTTCGCCTACCCCGTCCGCCTTTGTCCGGTAAGCGATGCACCCCACCGGAACGCCGTCCTCATATATCGCCCATACCCTTTCCAGCTTTTCCTTTTCACTGTATCGGGTATAATACTTTTTTGCGTCCCCCAGATAGTCCAGCATGAAGTCATCGTGTTCTGAAAAAAGCTGTAATATGGCGGTATCTGTGGTTTTCATTGGTGTTATGTTCATGTGTTTTCTCCTCTTTGCTTTGCAGACAGCCCATTCCTATTTTTCATCCTTTAGCCCAAGTAACCCCAAAGCAATCCCTGCAATCATAGCGGCAATCCCAAGATACTGGGGCGCTTTCATCATATACACGGCAACGTTTATATCGGCAATTCCCAGTGTTCCAACCGAAAACATAATTGCCCCTCCGGCAAACAGAAAACCGCCTAAAATAATTTTTTTCATAATATTCTGTCCTTCCGAACTGCAATTTACTTTATAATTGAAAAGCCTTCCTCATTGTAAACCCGAAGCAAATCCTCAAGATATGGGCATCCTTCCCGGACAGGAATAAACATATCCTGCTCCACTAACTGCCGTATTTTTTCCGCACTTGCCCACATTACATCACAGGTTTCACCGGGTTGAAAAACAACCGAATGAATATCAACCTCCTGCCGGAAAATCCACACATCAATAAATTCTCCGCAGTCCTCGGTAATGTCATTTCTATATTGTTTGTATATTTTTCCATTTTCAGGCGCAAGTATGAGACCAAGTTCTTCTCTTACTTCTTTAAGCGCAGTTGTTATGCTGTCATCACCAGCAACAACACTACCTGCTGTACACGCCCATTTGTTTGGCCACCTAATATCAGGGACCCTTTTTGATATAAGAAAATCTCCTTTTTCATTTATAATCCAAACAAAAACGACAAGATGATAATTGCCGCTTTCCATCCAGCCCCTTTTTTGCAGTCTGCCTGTTTTGTTTCCATTTTTGTCCAAAACATCCCAAAATTCAGCCATAATTTTTCCTTTCTGTCCCTTTTTTGCAACAATCTTATGATACTTTGGAACGCCGGGGTATTTATCTTCAAATAAATTTGATAGACAGTATTCCCTTTTGTATCATATCATAGTTTTCCCACAAAAACAATCAACGAAAAATTGAGGGAACCGCTCCGGCTCAACAGCCGCTTTTGCCGGAAATTCAAATGCAGCTGCTGCATCTATGACAGCAACTGCATTTGGACTTCTTTCATCCGCTTTTAATCTACAGACTGAATATAATAATCCAACAGTCCATATATCCAATCGTGAAGCACGGAAAACCGGAATCCCAGCGATTCCGCCCTTTCCGTATTGATGCTGTATTCCGGTTCCCCGTTATAGGGGGCTGTATCGCCTTCCCTGTCAATGACCGCCTTTGTCCCGGTTTTCTGTTCAACATAGTCAATCACTTCTTTGACGGAAATTGTACCCCTGGCGCTTCCGTTAATCGCTCCTTTAACGTCCTTGTCGGTCAAAGAGGAGATAAATGTTCCGGCTTCATCAGAGCGTATAAAACCCATTTGGGCGTCTAAATTGTCAATATTCATGGGAATGGACTTCATCGTGTGTTCCACATAAAAGAGCAGCCTCTTTGTATAATCATCTGGACCAATGGCAAAAGGATACCTTACCGCAATCCAGTTTTTATCAGCGTATTTTTGCCATAAAGCATATTCCGCCTGTCTCTTGATCTGCTCATAGGGAAAGGACTTTCTATCGCACCAGATAAAATCCTTTGACGTCCCGTCAAAGTCAGTTTCCACCGTATTGATATGTTTCGGGTCATATACCGATGTACTCGACATATAAATATACTTATCAAAACCGACGTTTTCCATGACATACCGGATATCGTTGGAACAGTAGGCTATTTTATCAATTATAACGTCGTAATGTCTCCCTCCCAAAGCGGTTTTCATGCTTTCTTCATTTGTCCTTTCAACAATTATCCGCTTTACATGGTCACCATATCCATCATAGGCTTTTCCCCTTGTGGCAATCGTAACGTCATGGCCTTTGGACAGAAGGTCCTCTACTGTGTATTTTCCAAAAAAACGGGTGCCGCCTAATATTAAGATTTTCATGTCTTCGCTCCTTCAAATTTGAGAATATGCCAGACATCATTCCTCTGAAATCCACAGCGCCTGTAAACCTTTTCGGGGTTTGTAATATTATCGCACTCCCCGGAAACTGTCGCGAAATCCGCGAACCCGCTCATAACTTTCAAAGCCTTACAGGTCAGGGCAGAGGCGATCCCCCTGCCCCGGTATTCGGGAAGCACCTGAAGCCACTCAATGACCGCTTCGCCGGTTTCCCTATCAAAGTCACATAGAATGAAACCTACTATCTTCCCCTCTAAAACAGCGCTTATCCATAACTTTGGGCAATAAACAGGTGTTGCGGTCAAGTCCTTGATGTATTCCGCAGTCACATGAATTTCAGAATGGGTATAGGAGCGGTTTATCATATCTGCCAGTTCATCTGTTTTGTCCTGTGGAATTACTTCAAATCCAATCTCAGGAATATTTGTATCTGGAATCCCTTGCAGATTGTGTTTCAGCCTAAAATACTTCTTATCAAGGTATTTATCGAGTAATCCACTGTCAAATTCGCTGTCATGAACGATTTTCATGTTAGGGGGAATGGATATGCTTTTCGCCTTCCAATATGGGATAGAAAGCATTTTACAGGGATTCGCCTTATAGCTTTCAATGGGAACCATTGTTTTATAACCTTTCCTTCATTTGATATCTTATAACTGTTCAAGGCAGGCCCTGATTTCGGCACATACAGCGCGGTCATTTTCAAACACTTTTGCAAACAGGCGTTTCAGCCTTTCCTGTGTCTCCTTTTGTAAAATCAAATCCGCGGACTGCCGGGTGACAGAATATCCTGTCTTTGGCCCCACGCCGATGGCGTCCCATATCTTCCAGCCAATCCCATGGGTTTCATCATTTCCTTCCCTGGTATACCTTGCCGAAAAGATTTCGCCCAGCCGGTTGTGTATTTCTTGATTGGTGCAGATATTGCACAGCAGGTTTTCGGCTCCGGCGAATGCTTCCCCGGCGTGCCATCTTGCTTCAATCAGTATACCGTTGATGCCGCATATCATACAGGCGGTATCCATGGCGTTTTCCGGCGTCACATGGTCAAGCACATTCATAATCACACTTTCAAGCGCTGTATGCTCCTCATAGGACAGGGCAGATACAATGCGTTCCAGTAGTTCCTTGCAGGACATATCAGGCGCAGTGTTGCCGGTGATGACAATGGCGTCGCGCAGCGTGGAATACCAGCCATCGGGCAGGGGTTGGAGCTTTGAATCCAAGCCATATACTGTGTCTTCATCATAGCCTACTGCAAGAATCCATTCCATTTCGTTTTCTAACCGCAGCAGGGTGGGGAAACCGGCATCCAGGGAGCTTTTCATGATGGAAAGCACTTCATCCTGTACCCTTGTCCCGTCAAAGCGACAATAGGAAAATCCTGCAAATCGTGCCAGAGCATTGACAAAACCTTCATCCCAGCGCCAGCCGCTGGAAAATCCCGGCAGGGAGTGGGGCTCCACAGAGTCATCCGAGGGATAATCAAAGCCAAAGGCCAGTGTGGAGGCTGTCAAAAGGCAGTGGTAGATGGACGACTGGTGATTTTCCAGCGGACGATCTCCGCAGGGGCTGCAATGGATACAATAGCAGCGGTTTGTCGTACACCAATATGGTGTTTGTTCCGTATATCCGCGGGCAATGACCAGCGCAGACGCAAGCGCCGCAGTGAAATTGTCCGATTCCGCGCCCACCGGAAAGGGTACCTGATTTTCTAAAATTTTTTTCATCTTTCTTTGACCGCAGCCTTTTCCTGTTTAACAGTTTCAAAATGTTAAACGTATAAAGGCTTCCTTTCTTTACTTTGTGTACAGCTCTTTTCCGCTTTAAACCCGATGTCCCTATTTGACAACATTATATTACCACAAATAATCTGCCAACTGTGTGTCATATTTTAATTGTTGCCCTTATCATCTTCCAACATTTTTGGGAGCATTTCTCTTATTTTTCCTCTAAATTTTGGCATGCATCCCATAGGACAAAATAGATTTATAAAGTCAATCATCAAACAGACATACGTTTTATCAATGTCTTACATTTTCTAATAGAGTTTTATCAAAGCTCCACAATTTCAGCATTCCTCATTCCTCACACTACCTGTAACTTTGTAACAGCTGCATTTATTCAAATCAGGTGTTGATAAAAGCCCGCAAAAATGGAATCAGCGCAATTTGTCAGACACCGTCTGGCAAATTGCGCGTGCCTTTGAAAAATATTAATTCCTCGCGACCCCTGTATCCCTCGCCGCCTTCATCACAGCCTTGGCAACCGCCGCGGACACTCTGGGATCAAACGCCTTGGGCAGAACATACTCCTCATTCAGCTCTTCATCGGAGATAAGCCCCGCGATGGCATGGGCGGCAGCTATCTTCATCTCCTCGTTGATGTCAGAGGCGCGGCAGTCCAGCGCCCCACGGAATATTCCAGGGAACACCAGCACATTGTTGACCTGGTTGGGGAAATCCGACCTGCCTGTCCCGATTACCCTGGCCCCGCCCGCCTTTGCCTGGTCGGGAAGAATCTCCGGGGTGGGGTTGGCCATGGCAAAGACTACCGCGTCATGGTTCATGGTCTTTACCATCTCAACGGTCAGCAGGTTGGGAGCGGAAACCCCGATAAACAGGTCAGCTCCCGGCAGCACATCAGCCAGGCTGCCCTTTTTCATCTGGCGGTTGGTCCTTTTGGACATCATCTCCTGGGCTGAGGTCAGGTTTTCCATCCCCTCATAAATCGCCCCTGCCTTATCGCAGAGGATAAGGTTCTTCAACCCGCTCTGCATCAGCAGCTTGGCAATAGAGATTCCCGCCGAACCTGCCCCGTTAATGACAGCATGAATTTCATCCAGCTTTTTCCCTACAACCTTCAAAGCGTTGAGAACCCCGGCGAGAACAACAATAGCAGTCCCATGCTGGTCGTCGTGGAAAACGGGAATATCCATTTCTTCTTTCAGCCTGCGCTCTATCTCAAAGCACCGGGGCGCAGAGATATCCTCCAGGTTGATCCCCCCGAAAGACGGTTGGAGATACTTCACTGTCCTGATGATCTCCTCCGGGTCTTTGGTATCCAGGCAGATGGGAAAAGCATCCACATCTGCAAAGGTCTTAAACAGGACAGCCTTCCCTTCCATAACGGGAAGCCCTGCCTCTGGGCCAATATCCCCCAGCCCTAAAACAGCGGTGCCGTCAGTGACAACCGCCACAGTGTTCCACTTGCGGGTATACTCGTAAACTTTATCCTTATCTTTGTGGATTTCCTTGCAGGGCTCCGCCACGCCGGGAGTATAGGCGAGGGCCAGGTCAGCGGAATTTTTCACTTCAACAGTGGGAGTAACGGTCAGTTTTCCCCTTTTTTCACGATGCAGCGCCAAAGCTTGTTCCTTTATATCCATGATATTTTCCTCCTGGTAGAATTGTCAGATATTTTTAAACTGTAACGGCGAATAGCCGGTATACTTCTTAAAGCAGAGGCTGAAATACTGGGGATTGCTGTACCCCACCATACGGGCAATCTCGTATGCCTTCAAATTGGTGTTGCGCAAAAGCTCCATAGATTTTTTCATGCGGGTTTCGGTGAGGTAGTCGGTAAAGTTGATGTTCTTTTCCTTCTTAAAAATGGTGCTGAAATAGGACGAGCTGATATGTACATTCTGGGCAACGTCTTGCAGGGAAAGGTCTTCGCTGCCATAATTGGCATCTATATAGGCGATGGCCTGGTCAATAATCTCCTTCTGCTGGCTGATGCGCTGGGCGTTGATGCCAGCCGCGATTTTTTCCACCAGCGTAAAAACAACCTGGAAAATATCGTCCAGCGTTTCCTTGGACATGACAGAGGAAGAAAGGCTGTTGAATTCCTCTATCTGGTTTTTGTCGCTGTCCTGATTGGCCCAGTTTTCAGCTTCTTTAATCAGCAGAATGGAAAGCTCCATCCCAATCAGCCGCATTTTCTCCAGCGTGACAAATTCCTGCTCTAAAATCCGGGAACGAATTGCCTCCAAAGATTTATTGGTTTCCTCCACCAGTCCGATTTTAATGGAAGAAGTCACCTTTTTTTCCAGATCGGAAATGGAAATGCTGTCCCGGCGGCCTGGAAGATGGATATCCTGGATGGAGATAATCCGGTTTTTGCCTTCCATATGGCGGTATTCAATGGCGGAAGCCGCCTCTGAATTAGAGCGGGCGATTCCCTGGTAGCCTTTCCGAAAACGCCCCATCCCAATGGTAACAGTTGTGGAAAGGCTGTCCCCGATTTTCAGCGACAGTTCTTCGCACAGCTGGTAAATCCGGCGCAGGGCTGCTCCTTCTTCCCCTTCGCCGCAGCCTGCGATAACTACCAGCTCATCGCCGCCGGTATCGTGGAATAAAACCTGCTGGAGCTTATTTCCGGGAATCCCTTCATCCCCTGCACTGTGAAATTGGACAGAGTTTGGGATTCCGCTTCCTGTCTCCGGGTAAAATGACGGCTGAGGCTCTTCGCTGAATACTTCTTTTACAATATTCAGGATACCAAATTTCAGCAGTTCCTGTTGTTGGATGTGGGAGGCGTAGGCTTCACTCCGATAATCATCCACCTTTATCACCAACACCAGATACTGGAAAGCATTCAAAGTTATATCTAAAAATCCCAGTTCAGATTCTATCTCCTCTGCCGTCATACTGCCGGTCAAAAGGCGTGCTACAAAATTATGGCGCAGTAAAGGCATGCTCTCTGAAATCTGGCGTTCCAGCTTCCGTTCTGCCTCTATCTGGCGCGTGATGCGGCGGACCACCCGCACCAGTTCTTCATTATCTATGGGTTTTAACAGGTATTTCTCTACTTTTAAATTAACTGCACACTGGGCGTAACGGAATTCCTCATAACCGGACATGAGTATAAAATTACAGGGCAGCCGCTGTTTTCGCGCCTGCCGCACCATTTCCAATCCGTCCAAAACTGGCATACGAATGTCGCTGATTACAATATCCGGCTTTTTTTCCTTCATCAGCGAAAGTCCTTCTTCGCCGTCGGACGCTGTTCCGACTACTTCATAACCCAGATCGTTCCAGTCTATGCTTTGCGCCAAACCCCGGCGGATAATACTTTCATCGTCTACGATTGCGATTGTATACATATGGCTTTTCGTTCAGCTCCTTTACCTGTAAAAAGGATGATTATAAGCTATCAATTATTATACCACGCCTTGGGATGAAGGGCAAGCAGCAAAGGGGCATTCCCAGGGAAATCAGCTCTGACGAAAGTGGATTGACTTGCATCAAACTTTTTGTTAAAGTGAAAGGAACTAATCATATTTACAGGAGGGATTGCTATTATGATCGGAGACATTGTTACAGTCACGGTTGACAGGCCGCTCGGAACATATCATCCCAAACACAAAGATATGTATTATCCAATTAACTATGGATATATTGAGGGCATTACTGCAGCAGACGGAGAGGAGCAGGATGCCTATATATTAGGCGTGAATGAAGCAGTTAAGGAGTTTACGGGAAAAATCATTGCAGTCATTCACAGGTTTGACGATGTAGAAGAAAAATGGGTCGTCTGTCCTGAAAATGTTACATTCAGCAAAGAAGAAATCATGGAAATGGTAAAATTTCAGGAACAATACTTTAAATCAGAAATTAGAATGTAACTTTCAGTTTATTGGGGAATTGCTTTTACAAGCAATTCCCTGCTGTTTTGATTGCTGATTTTTGATATAGCCTTGAGAACGCCAATCTGGAAAGGAAGACTTTTTGCCGCTCAACGTTTCTGAAAATTGGACAGCGCCACCTTAGTACTCAGCGTCTTAATCCCAAAACGGTCAAATTTTATTTCGATATTGTGGTTCTCCTCATCCAGCCGCAGCACAGTTCCCTCTCCAAAATACTTATGCTTTATCCGCTCCCCTGCCGTCAACGAAAACTCCCCTGATTTTTTCTCTCCAACCAGCCGGTGGATAAAACGCGAAGGCATCACCATACCGCCGTCAGACCGGGCAGAGGAGACAATTTCCAACTGATTTTTCGCCCTGGTGACAGCTACATAAAAAAGGCGCGCTTCCTCCTCCATAAGCGCCATATCCCCTTCCATCTGCCTTTCAACGGCTTGGTCGGAGGGAAGCCGGCCCTCCAGCACGTCAATCAAAAACACCCTGTCAAATTCCAGCCCCTTGCTGGAATGGATTGTGGAAAGTGTGACAGCGCAGGGCGTCCCCCTCTGGCTGTGGTTTAAAATAACCTTGTCCATCTCCTCCAAACGGCTGAGGAACCGTTCCAGGCTGGGGCAGCTTCTGGCAATGGATTTCAGCGCCCCCAGCTTTTGCAGGGCGGAATCCAGAGCAGTCCCGGAATACCGGAAGCGAAGGAATTCCAGATAGCCCAAATCCGTTTCCATGCTTTCCAGCATTTTCACAGGGGGAAGGCCGCCCAGTTGGGAGACAGCATATCTTAAAAATTGCAGCCGGGCAGTATTGCCGCTTTTGCCGCTGTCGGAAAAATCCGCCTGCTGGCTTTTCAGCAAAAGAATGTCAAAGACATTCTCCCCCCTGTCGGAATTGCGGCGTACAAACTCCGCTTCCTCCCGCGTAATATAAGCGTTCATGCGATAGTAAACCCTCAAAAAAGCCTCCACGTCAGAGGGATTGCGGTACAGCCGGAGGAAATGGAGCATATCCGCTGTGACAAAATGCCGGAGCAGGGCAGGCTGGTGATCCCGTATGTAAAAGGGTATCTTTTCCCGATCCAGCATATCCGCCAGGGGAAGGCCGGAATCGTTGTTCCGGTACAGGACAGCGGCAGTCTCCCCGTCTGGAATCTGCGACAGTGCAGCCGCCAGATAAGAATATTGATGCTCGATGCTGTCCAAAAAGGTTTTCCGAATTTTATCCCCTTGTTCCCGACAGGTGGTCATATTTTTGGGATAGCGGGAGCGGTTTATTTCAATAAACTGGGCAGCATGGGAGACAATCTCCTGTGTGGAACGAAAGTTTTCCTCTGCTTTGAGGATTTTCCCGCCAGGATAAATTTCCTGAAAGCGCAAAAGCGCTTCCGGGCAGGCGCCCCGAAAGCCATAAATGCTTTGGTCTTCGTCCCCAACCATAAAAAGCCGCCCTTCCTTTCCCACCAAAAGGCGGATAATCTCATGCTGGAGCAGGGAGGTATCCTGAACCTCGTCCACATGTACAAAAGGGTACTGCCGGCAAAAGAAATCCAAAAGGGAGGGGTACCTTTTTAGGGCAGTCAAGGCAAAGGATAACATATCGTCATAATCAAAATACCCTTTTTCCCTTTTCAGCTGCTCATACCGCAGGAAAAGAGGGAAAAAAGCCTGGCACTGGGGCAAAAGGCCGGACATTTGCTCCTTGGAATACATCAGGTTTTTTCCGTAGCTCATGGCAGTGCTGATCTGCTCATAAAGTTCATCGGGCATCCGTTCCCCATTGAGGGACTGATAAATGTCCATAATGACCTTTGTCCGCTGGGATTCTTCCAGGAGTTTGGGGAGCTGGCTTCCCTTTTTTTGCGCATACACCCGCAAAACCCGGTAACAAAAGCTGTGAATGGTGGAAAAGCGGGGCGCTGCTTCCCGCTCCTCCCCGAACAGGCTTTGATAACGTCCAGCCATATCGCGGGCAGCTTCCCGGCTGAACGTAAGGGTCAATATGTTTTCAGGGCGTATATTTCGGAGATAAATCATATAGGCGAGCCGGGTGACAAGGATAGTGGTTTTCCCCGCCCCTGGAACTGCCAAAAGCAGAAGCCTGCCGGAGCAATCTTCTACGGCCTGCCTCTGCTGCGGGTTCAGATAAATTCCTTTTTCCTCCAAATGCAGGTAAAGGCCCTTTGCATCCGCAAACTGCGCCACTTAACAGACCCCTTCCGCATCCTTTGGAAGCTGCCGGACATGTTTGAGCCAGTTCCAGCTTCCTTCTGCTGTCTTTTCATCATAGGAATATCCCAGACGTTTCCCTGTCTCTTTGGCAGTCCGGTCAAACAACCCGCACATGGCCATGGCAGCTTCCCATATCTCCACTGTCTCCCCGGAGGCATAGGTTTTCAAAAAGTCCTGCCAATCTCCTTTGGAAAGCCAGCGGTATAAGTACTTTCCCGATTTCCCCACACTGACGGAAAAATCGGTTTTGCATCCTGCCAACCAGGAAAGCATCTTTACCAGCTCCCTGCGGATCAGGGCAAGCATATCCTGGACATAGGGGATTTCCTCCCGCCACAGTCCCTTTGCCACATTGTTCAAACACCACCAGAATTCGTTGACACAGGCTTCATATTGGGCTGGCGACGGCCTCTTAACGTGATAATCCTTATCCGTAGAGGGCGGCATTGGGGGCAGGATCCCCTTTTTATCCAGCAGGATTTTACACATCTTGTCCTCTAAAATTTTTGTCTTTTCCGGCGGCTCAATGTGGAGGTCAAGCCGGTTTCCGTCCTCGAACTGGATCAGCCATCCATAACAGGCGGCAAAATCCACCGGTTTTCCCATCGACTGATCCATTTCATCGGGCTGCTGCATATACAGCCGGGGGCCGAATTGCTCAATCCAGCTTTTATCCTCTATAAAAGGCTTATTTTCTGTCACCACATATACGATATCATAGTCCTGAAAAATGTCCTTGGGAACGTTTGGATTTGCGCGGGAACCATTCATATATACTGCCAGAATCCGGTCATCCCTTTGGGCAATGCCAAGGAGCAGTTCCAGCATTTGTTTTTCGGTGCGCATCTTCAATATTAACAGCCTCCTATTCATCTGAAAGGGCGATCCACTCATCTGTAACCTGGTTGAGCCTGCCTTTCACGTCCTCCAATTCCCTGCATTTTTCATTTAAAAGTTCAAAATCGGATGCAGTTTCCGGATCAGCAATCTGGCGTTCCAGTTCCGCCTCTTCCCCTTCCAGAATCTCTATCAGGTCTTCCAGTTCTTTCAGCCTGCGCTTGCGTCTGGCGTCTTCACTCCGCTGCTGTTTGGAACGGTGGTACTGGGCTGCGCCTTCCGATTCTTTGATTTCTTTCTTTTCCTGGATTTCGGCAGCAGCCAGCTGTTCAGCGAGAATGGCGCTGCGCTCCAGATAATAGTCAAAATTTCCGTTATACAGCATCATCTGCCCTGGCAGCATTTCCACAATTTTGTTTGGAACCTTGTTGAGCAGATACCGGTCATGGGAAACCATGATAATCGTTCCGTCGAATTCATCCAGCGCTTTCTCAATGACTTCTTTTGTCACCAAATCCATATGGTTGGTGGGTTCGTCCAAAATAAGCACATTGCCATATTCAAACACCAGGATGGCAAAAGCCAGTTTCGCCCGCTCCCCGCCGCTGAGGTTGCCCACCTCCTTAAAGACGTTTTCGCCGGTAAGCAGCACAGCGCCCAAGCGGGAGCGTATCTCCTGCTCATTGACGGTGGGATGGCGTTTCCAAAGTTCCTCTAAAACCGTATTATTGGGGTCAACCCGTGTATTCTCCTGGTCAAAGTAGGCCAGCTTGACAAATTTTCCCCACTCCATCGTTCCTTCTGTTACAGGAATCAATCCCTGGATCGCCTTTAAAAAAGAGGATTTTCCCACACCATTGGCGCCGATAATCCCGATCTTGTCCCCCCGCATCACATCCAGGTCAAGGGATTCCGCCAAAACCTTGGCAGTGCTTCCTCTGCCGACTTCCAGCCGCAGATTTCGGACATGAAGGACATCCTTAACCGGCGGGCGCTCATAGGAGAAATGAATTTTAGGGGGTTTTAATTCGCTGGGGGGCTTTTCGATAAGCTCCATCCGCTCCAAGGCATGTACCCGGCTCTTGGCACGCGTGGAGGTTGTCGCCCGGACTATGTTCTTCGCTATATAATCCTGCATGGCGGCGATTTCTTCCTGCTGCATTTCATATTCCTTCTGCTGGCGGGCAAGCCGTTCCTCCTTTAATTGGAGGTACTTGTCATAGTTGCCCTTGTAGCGGGTGAGAATCCCCCGCTCCATTTCGCAGACGCTTGTTACCAGCTTATTCAGGAAGTACCGGTCATGGGAGACAAGCATCAGCGCGCCTTTATAGTCTTTCAGGTATTCTTCCAGCCACATCAAGGTTTTAAAATCCAGGTGGTTGGTGGGCTCGTCCAGAATCAGCAGCTCCGGCTGTTCCAGAAGAAGCCGCGCAATGGCAAGGCGGGTCTTTTCCCCGCCGCTGAGGGTGTCTATCACCGTATCAAAAGCTTTATCTCCAAAACCCATGCCGTTTAGGATGGTTTTGATCTTCACATCCACCAGATAACCCTCGTTCTGCTGGAAATGCTCCTGGACTACCGCATATTGGGCGGAAAGCTTTTCGTATTCCTCCCGCTGGGCTTCATGGTCGATTTGGGACATGGCGGCTTCCAGTTCCTTCATCTGCCGTTCGCTGTCGTTGACCTGGGTGAATACCTTGCGCATTTCCTGCATGATGGTGCTGCCGCGTTCCAAGCCCGTATTTTGTTCCAGGAAACCGATATTGATATTGTTTGTGACAGCGACCTCACCTTCATCCGGGGACAATGCGCCGACGATCATCTTTAACAGGGTGGATTTTCCCGCGCCGTTGGCCCCGATTAAACCGATCCGGTCGCGGTCTTCTATTTTCAGGCTGACATTTTGCAGGACCAGATGTCCTGCAAAACTTTTTGATAAATTGTCGATTGCAACTAACATAATTTCCTCCGAAAAATGGAAAATAACATTATCAAAAAATGGGCAGGAAAACCGAATGGCAACGGATTTCCTGCCCATACCGTTTTATATTCAGGATTGACTTGGGGGCGTTCCTCCCTCTTTTCTGGACGTGCAGCTGTTTTTCCCGCATTTATCACAGCAGCCGCTGCATCCGCCGCAGTTCCCCCTGTGCCGCCAGGCATATCGAACCGCCAGCACAATACAGGCTGCAATTAACAGAAGAAGAAACCAGTCCGCCAAAGAGAGCATAGATTTAACACCTCCGCAAAGGTTTTATTGAACAAGATACTGTTCCAGCACCTGGGCAATCTGCTCCTCCTGCTCCTTTGAAATGGGGCGGAACGGACGGCGGGGCACTCCCACATCAATGCCCTGCATTTTCAGAATTGCCTTGATAGACGGGATAAGCCCAAGGGAGACAATGGTCTCCATGATAATATTGGCGCTGTGCTGCAAGGAAAGAACAGAATCCCTATCCTGTTTTTTGCAGGCGTCCCACAGCTTCAAATAGTGGGGGAGCATAAAATTAAAGGTACTGCCAATGGCCCCGTCACAGCCCATGGCTTCCGCCCCGCTGAGGATCTCATCAAACCCGCAGAACAGGAGTAAATCCGGGTTTCTGTCCCGGAACCGTTCCAACTGGTAAAGATCCCGGTTGGTGTGCTTTACCCCTGCGATAGCTCCGCTGGTCAGCAGTTTTTGAATAGCTGGATGGGATAAATCGAAATCCACCCCCGTATTGCCGGGGAAATTATAGATTAAAATGGGAATTTCCACTGCCTGGAAAATGTCCATGTAATATTGTGCCACTGCATCCATGGAATGTTTATAGTAGAATGGCGCGGTTGCGCTGATCAGGTCAAAGCCCAGTCTTTTGGCAGCATGTGCGAAATCAATGGCTTCGTCCGTCCCCAGTGCACCGACATGGGCGGCAAGCTTTGCCTTTCCTCTCATTTCGGCGGCAATTTCAAAGGTGCGTATCCGCTCTTCATGGGAGAGCAGGAAGCACTCGGCAGAGCTTCCCCCAATAAAGAATCCCGCAGCCCCTTCCTTCAGATTGCGCTCCATCAGGGCAAGCATGGCGGCTTCATTGACCTGGTTTTTATCGTTAAAGGGTGTAGCAGCAGCGGGAAGAATCCCCTGCCATGGAGCTTTATCTATCTGTGTCATAATCCCAAACCCTTTCCTGAAACAAATTTAAAATTCTATCCCTTCCCGTGCGGGAATACCTTTTTCATACGGATGCGCCTTTACATTAATTTCGCTGTAATAATCGCATAAGGAAACAATTTCCGGCGGCGGATTTCGTCCGGTTAGGACGACTTCTAAAGTTTCCGGTTTACTCTTTAAAAATTCTGTTACCCATGTCAGAGGAAGAAAACCTCCGTTTACCGCCGCTATGGCTTCGTCAAGGATGAGCAGGTCAACATTCCGGGAAAGCTGAACCGCCTTTTTCCATTTTTCCCGCTGCTCCAGGGCAGTTTGTTCTTTCTGCTGCCGGTTCATGGAAAAGGTGAAGCCGGATACCGGATAATCCAATATAGTTTCTATCCCCTGAACTGAAGTTAAAATAGGGATTTCACCACTTTGGTTATTTTTTAAAAACTGGCAGAAGACAATTTTTTTATTCCTCCCTGCGGCCCGGACTGCTATCCCAACCGCCGCTGTTGTTTTTCCCTTCCCGTCCCCGGAATATAGATGGATCATTCCTCTTTCCATACACTTATCCCCTTAATGTCTATTAATTCTAGTATAGACATTCCATCCAATAATGTCAACTGAGAACTGGCGACCGGTGGCTCTGAGCAGCTCCATTGCTCAACCCTGGACCCCCGCTGCTTTCGGGAAAGCGGCCAAAGCTTTTCATACAGGTTTGTTTTATGACTGTCTTGGCTTTGTGCCCGCGCCGGGCGTTCTCTGCTTCTTTTTACAATGATTCTGAAATTTGATTTCCATGTGCTGCATGCCCCTTTGCCTTTACTGTTCCAGAAACCGGATACCATATAGTCCCATGTCCCCCATCATTCTGGCCATCTGTTCCGGCGGTTCCTTCATCCCAAATTCAACCCATTTTACAATCACCGCCATAAACCCCTGAATAATAAACCCCCCAAAATAATCCAGTTTTTCCTCCTCTCCCTGGATATGAAAGGTTTCCGTCCAAGCTTTTACACAATGCAGCTCTACACTGCGGCAAATCTCCCTTAAAAAGACCTGATTCTTATTCTTCCCCAAAATAATGTGGTGTAAGTCCACGTCTTCCTGAATACAAGTCAAAAACTTTGTCAGCATAAAATAAATCTGCTCATGCCTTTGCAGAGGAACATATTCCTCTAAAATATCATTGATCTTCTTGGCTGCCTCATTTTCGATCTGCTGTTGAAGGTCATAGATGTCTTTATAGTGCAGGTAAAAGGTTGTCCGGTTCAAATCTGCATGGGATGCAAGTTCCTGTACAGATATATCCCGGATATCTTTTTGTTCCAGCAAAGCGGCAAGGCTGTTTTTCAGTGCTTGTTTGGTTTTCCGTATCCGGCGGTCTTCTGTCTTTTTGTTCATAAAAAATTCACCTGCTTTTTTGTAATTAATCATCGTTTCAATCTTTTATTGTCTATTATCCATCATCTGGCGGGAAATTTGATTATGGATTTTTTATCTTATATCTACTATAATACATTTCAGAAAAATAATCAACTCCTGTTTGATATCATACAAGCGTAAAAAAGGAGAGTCAGCTATGTCAGAAGCAGGTATAGGAACCCAACGGGGCAAAAAAAGCAGCCAAAGCGCCATGGAACGTATTGCTACCTTTATTGTCGATAAACGAAAAGCGTTTTTTGTTATCTTTATTGTTTTGGCAGTGTACTCTATTGCCTCAATCTCAAAGGTACAGGTGAATAATGATTTAACCGATTATTTATCAGAAGATACGGAAACCCGCCAGGGGCTTGATATTATGAATGAGGAATTTATCACCTTTGGCAGCGGAAAAATTCTGGTGGCTAATATTACATATCAAAAGGCTTTAGATCTGGCAAATGAACTGGAAGAAATCCGGGGTATTTCCTCTGTACAGTTTTATGATTCTGATGAAGATCAATATGAAGATGAAAAATTGGAAGATTATTACCAGGATGCTTCTGCCCTCTATACCCTTTCTTTTGAGGAAGAGGAAGGCACAGAACTAAGCCAAAAAGCGATTGCCCAGGTGCGGGAAACACTTTCTGATTATGACGCTTTTATTTATACTACTGTTGATAAGGATGATGCAGCAGACCTTCAGGAAGACATGAAAATGATTCTTGCTATTGCAGTTACTATTATTGTACTGGTTCTGCTGTTTACTTCTAAAACGTATGCGGAAATTCCCGTTTTCCTGTTGACGTTCGGTATGGCCGCCCTGCTGAATATGGGCACGAACTATTGGTTTAAAGAAGTTTCTTTTATTACGAATGCTGTCGGCCCGGTTCTTCAGCTTGCCTTGGCGATTGACTATGCTATTATTCTTTCCCATCGGTTTATGGAGGAAAAAGAAAACCTTCCTGCCCGCGAAGCGCTTATTCAGGCTCTTGCAAAATCTATCCCGGAAATATCCTCCAGCAGCCTGACCACAGTCTCCGGTATGATTGCCCTGATGTGTATGCAGTTTGGAATTGGCCCTGATTTGGGGCGAATTCTCACAAAAGCCATTATCCTCAGCCTTTTAACAGTGTTTCTGTTTATGCCTGCTTTGATCTTTATGTTCAACAAGGCTATGGAAAAAACCGTTCATAAAAGCTTTGTGCCCAATATCGCTTTCTGGGGAAAGATTGTTGTTAAAACCCGTTATGTTCTTCCTCCTCTCTTTCTGTTTATTTTAATATTCGCCAAATTCTTTTCTGCCCGTTGCCCCTATATCTATGATGTTGAATCGGCAAAGGCGGATAAAATGAATGAATATATGACTTCTAAATCCAGGATCGAAGAAACCTTTGATGTTCCTAGTATGTTAGCAGTAGTCCTTCCAGAAGGGGACTACAAATCAGAAGCAAAAGTAATTGAAATGCTTAAATCCTTTCCGCAGGTAGATACAGTTCTTGGGCTTGCAGGGGTTGAAATAGGCGATAACGATGAATATACCCTGGTGGATTCCCTCAAGCCGCGGGAATTTTCAGAAATAGCCGATGTGGATATAGATATTGTAAAGGCTCTGTACCGTTTTTATGCAATCGATCAAGAACAGTATGGTTCCCTGCTCAGCAATGTGGATGATTATGAAATCCCTATCATCAGCATGGTAGATTTTATCTACGATCAAAAGGAAAACAAGGGCCTAAAGCTGGACGACGATCTTTCAGAAGAAATTGATGAAATATATGATACCCTTCTCGATGCGCGCAAACAGTTGGAAGGCCGGGGTCACAGCCGCATTGTCTTTACGTTCACTGGCGCCGGAGAAGGAGCGGAAACCTTCCAGTTTATTGATCATGTGCGGACTCTTGCCCAGTCATTTTATGAAGATGAAGTCTTTGTAGTCGGTAATCCTACCAGCGCTTACGACCTGAGCAAATCCTTTATTACAGATAATGGGCTAATCAGCGTTTTAACTGTGCTTTTTGTTGGAATTATCCTGCTGATTACGTTCCAGTCCGCCAGCATTCCTTTCATGCTGTGCCTTACCATTGAAGGGAGTATTTGGATTAATTTTTCCATCCCCTTTCTCACCAGCTCCCCTATGTTCTTTTTAAGCTACCTTGTGGTCAGCTCTATCCAGATGGGTGCAACCATTGACTATGCTATTGTTATTACCAGCCGCTATATGGAACTGCGAAAGACAGCACCTTCCAGAAAGGATGCTATTATGGATTCGCTGAACCAGGCGTTTCCCACTATTATTACCTCTGGGACAATCATGTGCGCTGCAGGCTTCGTCATTGGGAAAATCAGCAGCAACGCGGTTATTTCGTCTTTGGGAACAACGTTAGGGCTTGGGACTTTAACCTCCATTATTCTAGTTATGACAGTACTCCCCCAAATCCTTCTGTTAGGCGACAAGTTAATTGATAAGACCGCTTTTGAAGTGAGCCGTCCCCAGATTGCAGTTGGAAAAAACCTAATTGCTTCTGTTCCAACCAGAGTTGACGGACATATCCGGGGAAGCTTTACCGGTTTTATTGATGCAGATGTAACCGGCCTATTATCTGGTACAATGGATTTACAGCTTCAAAGCCGCGGCAAGGATTCGCCGGAAGAACCGTCTGTCCAGCCGCAGCTTCTTTTGGATGAATCAAAACCTGAACAGCAGGAACCTTTGAAAGAGGAGGCAGAACTAAAATGAATATACAGAAAAACAGCTTGATAAAAAAGCGCTTGCTGGGGATTATTCTGGCGGCAGCCTGCACAGTCCAATCCACGGGGATTGTTTCGGCAATTGACAGCGCCCCAGAAGGTTCCGGTACGCAAGCCGAACAGCAAGCTCCTTCTACTCAGGCTGTACATATTCGTACAGCGAAAGATTTAATTACCCTTTCCCAACACAGCAAAACTGATTCTTATTCCAAAGGGAAAACCTTCTATCTGGAAAATGATATTGATCTGACCGAGACAGAATTCATCCCTATCGCTGTCTTTACTGGAATATTTGACGGAAAAGGCCATACTATCAGCGGGTTTACCCTGACAGAATCCGGTAAGGATTTCGGGCTGTTCCGTTATGTAGAGGAAGGGGCGGTTATCCGAAATCTAACCGTTTCCGGCAATATCTGTCCTGACGGAAGTATGGAACATATTGGGGGAATTGCGGGAACCAATAGGGGGAGGATTGACAAATGCGTTTTTCAGGGTACTTTAACCGCTAAAAAAACCGCCGGAGGAATTGCAGGTTATAACGCGCCGGAGGGGATCATCGCCGACTGCACCAACCAGGGAACCTTGACCGTCACCAAGCAGGGCGGCGGTATTGCAGGGCGCAACGAAGGGATTATCCACTATTCAACCAACAAAGGGAATATTAATGCTTCCACCCAAACGGTTTCTGAAATCATCGGGGAACAGCCTTCCATTACGCTGGATTTTTCAAGCCTTGGAACAGATGAGAAAAAAATCAACTATATTGGAGGAATTGCCGGAACTTCTTCTGGACAGATTTTTTCCTGTTCCAACAACGGGCAGGTAGGCTACCAGCATACAGGGTATAACATTGGCGGAATTGTTGGCTATCATCAGGGGAAAATCGAAAACTGTACCAACAACGGCCAAGTTTTCGGGCGAAAAAATATCGGAGGAATTGCAGGGCAGTTTGAACCTCATGTTGTTACTGTATATGAAGAAGATTCCTCTGACAATCTGCGCAGCCAAGGCCAAGACCTCCGCCATATGATGGATTCCCTCTCTGACACCCTGGGAAATGCAGCAGATTCTGCCGGGAGCCATATGGACGATATTGGCAATACAATGGATGAACTCTCCACCCTAGTAAATGATAATATAGACTATTATCTTGATTGGGGGGATGATTTCTCCAAAGACATTCAGGGGGAACTGGATGATTTGGAAGATGCCTTTGATCGCCTAGGAGTAGATGCACGCCCTATCCGCCGGCCTTTACAGGATATCCAAAGCGGCCTTGAAGATTTTAACGGGATATTAGATCAAATGGGTTCCGGCGGAAACAAAACGGAATGGAACAAGGTGGAAAACAATGTCCATCAAAGTTTAAAGACATTTAATCAGGTCATGAAAATCCGTTCAGAGTTAAACCAGAACCTCAACGACCTGGTTGCTATGCTTTATCCGCAAACACCTGAACCAACACCCCCTCCAGAGGGAGAAATCCCCGGAGAAGGTACAGAGGGTAGTGAAAAAAATCCAGATGAAGAAGCCCCCTCCTCTGGGCTTTCCCCTGAAACCATACAGAAGATAACAGAGCAGGCTGAAGATTTAATTGATTATATTTCCAGATATCTGACCGATTTAGAAGCTGAATTAGAAGGCACAGACGAATTTGAGGAAAACTCTGAAATGGCGCAGTCTATGGATTATTTCTGTTCAGCGGCGCTTGCACAGGTAGATGAAATGGAATCCCTTCTGGCCAATGAAGAAATCCCGCCCCAGGATGCAGAGGCAATTCGGCAAAAGCTTGCAGCTATCCGAAAAAACATACAGGATATCAATGCGCTGTTAGGCTCCCTGGTTGGCCCCAACGGGACGACTGAAGATATTGACTGGGATAAACTTCACACAGAAACACAGGACACAAAGGACAATATTTCTGCCCTGCGCAGAAAAGGAAACTCCATTTTAGGGCATATAGATGATCTTTTATATGAACTATCGGATTCCGGGGACGAACTGCATGAAGACGCCCAAGACGTAAGACGTCAGGCGGAACATTTATCCAACTACGTCCGAACTTCTCTCAACAGTCTGCGCAAAGACGCGGACACAACGCATAAAGACGTTGACAAACAAACAGATACTCTGTCAAGCCAGATGAAAGGGTTAAAGAACGATATGAGGGACTACCGGAGCCAGATCAGCAGCCAGCTTGACCTGATCAGCGATCAGTTGGGGCTTTTAGGTGATACTGCCGCTGATGGTCTGGACAATATCCGTGACAAACTGGTAATTGATCCAGAAAAAGAACTATACAACGATCTTTCTGACGATGAGTCTACTGATGTTGAACGCGGGATTATTTACAGGTGCCGGAACAATGGCGGCATAGCGGCAGATATCAATGGCGGCGGGATTATTGGGTTAATCGGGGTTGAGATGGATTTAGAATCTGATTTCTCCATAGAGGAAATTGGGGAACGGAGTTTCAATTCTGACTCTAATCTTCGGGCAACGGTACTGACGAGCCGCAACTTTGGAAACGTGACTGTTAAAAACAACTGTGCTGGGGGAATCGTAGGACGTTCTGATGCAGGCGCAGTTATCCATTGTGACAACTTCGGGGAAATCAAGTCCACCAGCGGCAGTTACGTAGGAGGGATTGCCGGAAGAAGCCATTTCCTGATCCGTGAAAGCTACTCGCTCTGTGATGTCACCGGGCAGGATTACGTTGGAGGAATTGCCGGTTTGGGTTGCAGCGCCAACAATAACTATGTAATGGCAGGCATTTACAGCGAAACTGGAGAGAAAAACGGAAGCATTTTTGGAGACCTTGACGATGAAGGTTCCCCTTCCCTTTATCAAAACTACTATATCGACGAAGGTTTGGCGGCTGTAAACAATCTGACCTATGAAAGCGCTGCTCAATCAATTCGTTATCAGGATTTACTAAAGGTTGCAGGAACCCCCAAGGAATTCAAATCCTTTACCGTTCAATTTGTAGCGGATGGTAAAATCATAAAAAGAATTTCCTGTAATTATGGTCAATCTATTAAGCCGGAAGAAATTCCTGCTGTTCCTGAGCAAAACGGACTTGCCGGAGTTTGGGAAGACAAAGACCTTTCCTTTATTCGGCGCAATATGACCATTGAAGCGAAATACAGCGACTTTTTAACGGCAATTGCTTCACCGGAGGATACCCCGCTTTTATTCGCTGTTGGCAACTACCGCGAACAGAACCAATTGGAATGCAGGGAACTTCCAATCGAAGATGTTCCCCACATTGAAGGATACCGTCCTGTTAGGGCATACCACTATCAAATTCTTTTTGACAGCATTGCCCCGGATCCTCCTTCTAAACTTAGAGTTCTAGCCGATGATGGGAAAAATTACACTATCCTTGCATGGAATGATGAAGGGAATGTCTCTTTGATACATCCTGTGAAAGACGGGAGATACTTGGCATTTGCTACTGATATGCAAAATTTCGCTATTGTGAAATCAAAAAGTGTGTTGTCCTTAGTGGGGATTTGTATTTCTGTGACAGTGTTGGTTTTGGCCTTTGTCGTGATTCAGAAAAGGAAAACGGCGGGCGCTGCTCCTTCATCCAGAAATGAAAAAAAGCGCGGTCAGGTTCCGCCTGATGTAAAGGAACCATCAGAAGGCCAGGAAAAGTAATAATGTTAATTTGAGGGCACCAAGCCAAGACAGTCACAAACCAAACCCGTATCAAAAGCTTTGGCCGCTTTCCCGAAAGCGGCGGGGGTCTAGGGTTGAGCAGCGGAGCTGCTCAGAGCCACTGGCCGCCAGTTCAGCTTTGCTGAACGTAGCTTTGCTGAACGCAGCTCTGCTGAACTGAACCCGCAAGGCGCGAAATCCCTTTTCTCCGCCTTCCCTGAAAAACACCCCAGCGGGGTGTTTTTCAATATCAGCCTCATCAGCCTCAAAATCTCCACTAAATTGATTTCCCTGTATTCTCTTAAATACAACTTGACCAATCTAAAGTTTTTGGTACAATAGAATTCATAAGACCAAAACGGATATCCTGTCCGGGAAAGGACAAGTTATGGAAAAGGTACAATTCACCCCTGACCAGCAAAACGCTATTGATGCACGAGGGGGAACGCTTCTGGTATCCGCGGCAGCCGGCAGCGGGAAAACAGCGGTTCTCGTTGAACGTGTCATCCAGCGAATCCTTGATCCCATCTCCCCTGTTGACGCTGACCGGCTCCTGGTAGTAACCTTTACCAATGCCGCAGCGCAGGAAATGAAAAGCCGTATTTCCTCACGCTTAGAGGAACTGTCCCGTAACGATCCGACAAATCTTCGCTTAACGCGCCAAGTATTATTAATGGAGCAGGCAAGCATTAGCACAATAGATTCATTTTGTATGAACCTGGTTCGTGGAAACTTCCAAAAGCTGGATATTCCTCCGGATTTCCGTGTCATGGATGAAAAGGAAGGAACGCTGTTAAAGAGCGAAGCGCTGGAAGAAGTCATAGAAGAATGTTACCGCCAGGATGATGGAATTTTCACTTCATTAGTAGAATTGTTATCCGGCGGACGGGATGACAGCCAGTTATTTGGAGCTGTGCAGCAGTTGTACCAATTTTTGCGTTCCCATGCGTTTTATGAACAGTGGCTGGCTGAGCAGTTAGCGGCATACAATCCAGAGAAACCTGCATCAGAAACCCAGTGGGCAAAAATTTTATATGGAAGCGCCCACGAAACAGCAGCGTTCTGCTTAATGGAAGCAGAGGAAGCAATCCAGTTGACCCAAGGTGATGAAAAACTGGAGGGGGCCTACCGTGAAACGCTGGAGGATGACGCAGAATTTTGCCGCCAGCTTTTGAGCTTGTTAAACAGGAATGCAGATTGGGATGCTGTCTATCACGAATTACATACCCATACATTTGGGCGTTTTAAAGCCCTTCGGGGATATGAAAGCGACGGAACAAAGGAGCGCATTTCAGAAATCCGGGAGCAGATGAAAAAGCAGCTTAACAGCATAGCAGAGCTGTTTTGTACAGATTCGGCAGGGTTCCGGGAGGATATTGAGGATTTGCGGCCAAAAATCCAGAGGTTATTTGAGATTACATTGCAGTTTGGAAAGCGGTTTGCCCAGCGGAAAACAGAGTGCCGGGCGCTGGACTTTTCCGATTTGGAACATTATGCGCTGGATTTGTTGTATGATAAGGTCCATGATGGGAGCCATAAGCCCTCAGCATTGGCAAGGGAATTGTCCCAGCGATACGAAGAAATTCTGGTAGATGAGTATCAGGATACCAACGAAGCCCAGGATTCGATTTTCGCAGCGCTGTCCCGCGATGAGGGAAACCGGTTTATGGTTGGGGATGTAAAGCAGAGTATTTACCGGTTCCGGCAGGCAATGCCGGAATTGTTTATAAGGAAAAGCGTTGAATATACCCCCTATGATGGAAAAAACTTTCCAGCAAAAATTATTCTGGGGAAGAATTTCCGAAGCCGACGGGAAATTTCCGGGGCAGTCAACCAGCTTTTTGGGGAACTGATGCACAAAAAAACAGCGGAAATCCAGTATGGGAAGGATCAGGAACTTATACCAGGGGCTGAATATCCTGTTCTTGATGGGGGGAATATGCTGCCAGAGGCAGTTCTGCTGGAGATTGGCAGCGGAGACCGTGACCAGGCGGAAGCAGAGTATACAGCAGAACGGATTTCACAAATGCTCAAAAAAGGCGAAAAGATAACGGAACATGGAGTCCTGCGCCCTGTTCAGCCCAAAGATATCTGCATTTTAATGCGTTCCCCCAAAGGGCGTGCAGAAAAATTCCTTCAGGCTTTGGAAAAAAAGGGGATCCAGGGCTGGTCTGACAGTGAAAGCGGCTTTCTCACTTCCAGGGAAGTGTCAGTAGCGGTTTCACTTTTGCGGGCTGTTGATAATCCGCTGTTGGATTTGCCCATGTCTGCTGTGCTGCTCTCCCCTATTTTCGGTTTTACCGCCGACGAACTCACTGCTCTGCGCCTGGCAGACCGCAGCAGCACACTTTATAGAAATATGGCAGCAAGGCAGGAAAAAGGAGAGGGAACCTTAAAGGAAAAAGCTTGTTTGGAACTATTGTCCCAGCTCCGCAAAGAGGCAGCTGTTACCGATGCCTGCGGGCTGCTCCAAAAAATATATGACCTTACCGATTATCCCTCTATGGTACAGGCAATGCCAGGCGGAGAGACGCGGCGGGCTAACCTTATGCTGCTGTTGGACTATGCGCGTCAGTATGAAGCCGCTGGATATCGGGGACTTTCGGGATTCCTGCGGTTTGTGGACAGCGCCCAGGAGCAGGACGACGATCTTGCTCCAGCCGTTACAATCTCCGAACAGGCGAACGTGGTGCGTATTATGAGCGTCCATCGCTCCAAAGGACTGGAATTTCCGGTTGTGTTTCTGTGCGGGTTATCCAGAAGCTTTAACTTTTCAGACAGAAACTCGGCGGCTCTTCTGCATCCCCAGGCAGGATTTGCCTGTAAGCGGAAGGATCCCCAGGGAATGGGCTGGTATACTACTGTCCCGCGGGAAGCCCTCCGCCTGGAAATCGCCCGTTCTTCCAGGGCAGAGGAAATGCGGATTTTATATGTTGCAGTTACTAGGGCAAAAGAACGATTGTATTTGATTATGGCAGAGCGGGATACTCAAAAGGTACTTATGGGTGCATTGGCTGATGCACGGGGACGCAGCCGGGACGAGGTCATTTTCCATATTTCCCGCTCAAATGATTTTACCAGGTGGATTCTTTTGGCGTTGGCACGTCATGACGATATTATTCCGGCGGCAGAACAAGCGGGGCTGTCACTGCCATTAATTGAAAACGCTCTGGAAGACGAAAAACACTTTTGGGTCCACTGTGAAAAGTGGGAGCCTCAAAAGGCAGAGGAGGAAACGCCCCAGGGATTAAGACTGGCTGTTCCATTGGGGGCAGAAGCTTTAACCCAGCGTTTAAGAGCCCAGACAGCCTATCGGTATCCCTGGATGCAGTCCACCCTTACTCCTGCTAAACTTGCCGCGTCAGAAGTTGCCCAGGGGGAAAGCACTATAATCTTTCAAAGCAGGCCGCAGTTTTTACTGGAGGAAGGGCTTACCCCTGCGGAACGCGGGCAGGCGCTCCACAAATTCATGCAGTTCTGCGATTACGACGCAGCAAAAGCAAACCCTTCTGCTGAAGTTAAAAGGCTGACAGAAAAAGCCTATCTGACAAAAGCAGAAGGGGAAAGCATCCCTATTAAACGGGTTGCAGCATTTTTTTCTTCCCCGCTGGCAGAGCGGATATTCCAGGCAAAAGACAGGGGCGAAGTACAAAGGGAACTGCGGTTTCTGGCAGCTTTGGGCGAACGGGAACTTGGGAAATGGCGGAAGGATATTCAGGGCGGCGAAACCGTGACAGTACAGGGCGTTGCAGACTGCGTTTTTTTTGAAGATGGACAAGCTGTTATTGTGGACTATAAAACCGATTTTGTACAAACCCCGGAAGAATTAATGGAACGGTATTCCCCCCAGCTTACGATTTATAAAATGATATTGGAGAAAAGCTTAGGATATCCCGTTAAAGAATGTATCCTGTATTCCTTTGGATTAAGGCAGGAAGTACGGATTTTATAAAAATGAATGGCCATGGATGATGGGCTGTAAGTCTGTTATCCATGGCAATCACTATTTTAACGTAAATTCGATAAACCAAATTTGCGGGAAACCCTCAGACGAGCCAAGCAAAATAAAAGAGAGATACTTAAAAGTATAGGAAATCCCGCCATTGATTTCCCTTGCTGGGCAACAGCCCGCCTGCGGAAAACCTCCTTGTTTGACAAAAAATCTGTCTGCGCAGTCTGGGCACGTCTCATTCTGGGATAGGCTTTAATTTTTCGTTGTCTTTTGAAAAAACATCCAATAAAAATGGTGCTTTCAAATCATGAAGGCACCATTTTTTAATCCAACTTGGTTAATAATTATTTGCTCTGCAAATCCGCCGCCAAAATATCCTCTTTCCTGCTCAGAATATCGTCAGACAGCAGCATTTCCTCTGCCTTCTCAAAGCCAATCCGATCAATGGTCTGGCTGAACCTCTCCCCTATCCTGCCCTGTTCGCGGAACAGGAGAATCGCCTTTTCTACAACGGAAAGAACCTCTTCCTCGCTGGAAAAGATTTTAGACAGCGGCTGGCCCTGGGCAACCTTTTTCCCCCATCTGCCGCCGACATAAACTTTAAAGCCGTTTGTTCCATCTGGCAGCGCTTTAAAGTAACATTTCCCGGCACAGCGTCCGCAATGGGTACAAATTTCCGTGTCAATATTGATCTTTCCATCTGTCCTTTGAGGAGCTCCCATAGGACAAATATCTTCAATGCGGCATTTTTTACAGCCTTTACATTCCTCAGCGTTGAAGTTGGGAATCCTCTGGCCTACAATGCCCAAATCATTCAAATCCGGCTTGACACAATTATTGGGGCACCCTCCGACAGCAATTTTAAATTTATGTGGAAGCCGGACATCTCCATATCCTTCAAAAAAGCGTCTATGGATTTCTTCGGAAAGGGCAAAGGTATCAATCAAACCATATTGGCAGGTTGTCCCTTTACAGGAAACCACTGGACGGACTTTCGCGCCAGTTCCGCCGGTTTTCAATCCCTCTTTGGCAATAAAAGCCCGGAAATCTTCGATTTTTTCAAAGGGGATTCCCTGAACCTCTACTGTCAAACGAGTGGTAAAAACAACATTCCCATTACCAAACTTCTCTGCAGCCTGTGCAATGCACGCCATTTCTGCTGCAGTAATTTTGCCGTTTCTTGTTATGACACGTCCTGAAAAAAGATCTGTCCCTTTATTGCTGAGAAAACCAAGCCCCTTGACTCTTTTTTCTTCCTCCGGTTTAATGGTAAGCGCTGCCATAATATATTCCTCCCTTTATTTTATCAAATCCTGAAATTCATCCCAAAATTTTTTTAGCAATTGCCACGGATTGCTGTGCATCTTTCGCGTAAAAATCCGCTCCGATTTGTTGGGCATATTCCGGTGTAAGCACCGCACCGCCTACCCATATTTTACAGCCGCAGCCCTGTTTGCGGATTGCCTGTATCGTCTGCTCCATACTTACAAGAGTGGTTGTCATCAGGGCTGAAAGACCTACCAGCCTGGCATGATATTGTTCCACAGCTTGAACCACTGTTTCTATAGGAACATCTTTCCCAAGGTCAATGATTCGGTAGCCGTAATTTTCAAGCACCACCTTGACAATATTCTTTCCAATATCATGAATATCCCCCTTAACCGTTGCCATCACAATGGGGCCTTTTTCAGCAGACTTGTCTCCAGAGGGAAGGGAAGCCCGGATTACTTCAAAAGCTGATTTAGCCGCTTCTGCTGCCGCGATAAGCTGGGGCAGGAAAATTTTCCCGCTCTCATACAGTTTTCCCACTTCGTCCAAAGCGGGAATCAATACTTGATTAACAATGTCCAAAGGGGCGGTTTCCTGCAAAATCCCCCGGCAAAGCTGCCGGGTTTCCTCCCGCATCCCATGCAGAATTGTAAAATTGATATCATAGCCGGCAACAGGAACAGCAGGGGCGCTTTTGACGGTTTTCCCCTCCTGTGCAAATCTTTTTATATATTTAACGCTTCCCTTATCTGCATTGGAGAGCACCAAAAAAGATGAAACTGCATCCATCATAGGGGCAGCGTTGGGATTAATAATAGGCAGATCCAGCCCTGCTGCCATCGCTGCTGAAAGAAACGTCTGGTTCAATTTTTCCCGCGCCGGAAGCCCAAAGGAAATATTGGATACCCCTAAAACAGTTTTTAAACCGAGCTGTTCTTTTACCATTTGGACAGCTCTCACTGTTTCCATAGCCGATTCCTGTTCAGCACTGGCTGTCAGCGTCAAACAGTCAATATAAACATCCTCTGGAGGAATTCCATATTCCAAAGCCCTGGCTTTGATTTTCGCGGCGATTTCCAAACGTTCTTCTGCCTTTTTGGGAATCCCGTTTTCATCCAAAGTTAGACCGACAACCGCGCATCCATATTTTTTTACAAGAGGCAATAGACGGGATAAAACCGCCTCTTCCCCATTGACTGAATTTAAAATCGGTTTGCCGTTGTAACAGCGCAGGCCTGCCTCTGCTGCTGCCTGGCTGGAGGAATCAATTTGCAGGGGAAGGCCAACCGCTCCTTGGAGTTCTTTAACCACCCTTGTCATCATAGCGGCTTCGTCAATAGAAGGAAGCCCAACATTTACATCCAAAATATCCGCACCGGCTTCTGCCTGGTCAATCCCCTGTTTTACAATATAATCCATATCCCCATTTAAAAGGGCCTGTTTAAACAGTTTTTTCCCGGTAGGATTGATCCGTTCACCGATTACCCGAACCTGGTCAATTGGGACAACTTCCGTATTGGAGCAAACTGCTGGAGGCACTTTCTCCACCCTTTTGGAAAGGTCAGGGGCTTTCCCCTCAAGGTTCCTGCAAAGCTCCCGAATAAATTCCGGGTTAGAACCGCAGCAGCCTCCCATAATGGAAATCCCTAAGTCCAGAAAACCGGCTAATTCCCTTCCAAATTCCGCCGGAGAAAGGTCATAAGCAGTACGCCCGTCTATCACGGTTGGAAGCCCGGCATTGGGCTTAATAATAACGGGAAGTGTAGTCCAGGATACCAGAGTCCGGGCAAGGCTGTAGATCTGTTTCGGGCCCAGGGAGCAGTTGATGCCAATGGCATCTGCACCCAGCCCTTGAAGGGTCAGCGCCATAGCCGGAACGCTGCACCCGGTAAAAGTCCGTCCATCCTGTTCAAATGTCATTGTGACAAAAACAGGCAGGTCACAGTTTTCCTTTGCGGCAAGAAGGGCGGCTTTTGCTTCGTAAAGGTCAGTCATCGTCTCAATGGCAATCAAATCTGCGCCAGCTTCTGCCCCTGCCCGGATTTGTTGAGCAAAGAGTTCATAAGCCTCTTCAAATCTCAGGGAACCCATTGGCTCCAGCAGCTCCCCGATAGGTCCAATATCTAAAGCTGCCAAACCATCATAAGGCTTGGCGGCTATTTTAGCAATACGAACTGCTGTTTTGACGATATCCTCCGGTGTATACCCTGTCCTCATAAGCTTATGGGCATTTGCCCCAAAGGTATTTGTATAAACAATCTCAGAACCGGCAGCAAAATAGGCTGTATGAATCTTTTGTACCATATCCGGCTCGGTTATATTGAGAACTTCCGGGTTTTCTCCCAGCTTTAATCCAGCAGCTTGGAGCATGGTTCCCATGGCGCCATCCAGCCGGATGATTTCTTTATTGCGCAGCTTGGCCCTTATTTCCACAGAAAACCCCTTCCTTTCGATATAAACAATGTTTTCTGTTTTTGCAGTTTTGGCATCCCCGGACGCTTCGGTAACTGCCTGGTGGAATCACACCCAGAATAGCGGTGACAGATTTTTGAGGAACTAACATCAGGGAAGAAGAACAGGTTAAACCGATTGCCCTGGGTGCATCCAAAACCCGTATTATGTTAGGCTGCGCCTCTATAGGCAAATCTCCGTAACCGCAGGAAAAACGGTCTGTTATATCCAATCCTTGTTTTTGATATATATTTCGCAGGCTATTCTCTATTCTGCTGCAAATTTGTTCTATTAAGTCAGTTGCCGCTGCGTCTATCAAAAGAACGTCGAGCATGCTTTGCCGGCGGTGGTACTGGATCAGCCGTTCTATCTCAACGCCTACCGTGACACCCATTAAAATACCCGCAGAGGCCTGTCCCAGATGGAGCCTGATATCCTTCCCCTTCAGGATAAGCCCATCTAAATCCACGCCTTTTTTCAAAATGCGGACAGGGGCGGATTCTACTGTAACAAAGCGGGGAGAAGCAGCCTGTTCCGTCAAAGCTGCGCAGCGTTTGATCGAACTTCGCAAGCTGTCGTTTATATCCTGTCCACGAAAACCCACATAGCGCAGTATTTCCTCCTCATCCGCATGAAGCCCCTCAAGGGAAACGTCAGGAAATATTCTCACAATTCTTTATCCTTTCCCAACAAGTTTATTCTTGGTTGTGTACATCAATGAGAGATGCAATGTTCCCTTTAATTTTCTCTGCAATTTCCGGTTTGTTCATGGCATAAAGATGAATTCCGCTTACCCCGCTGGCAAGCAGGTCTACAATCTGCTCTGTTGCATAGGAAATCCCAGCATCCAGCAGCGCCTGCGGGTTATTTTCATATCTTGCCATCATTCTGGAAAATTTTCCGGGCAGAGACGCGCCGCAGGTAGACACCATCCTTTCAATCTGGCTTTTATTGGTCACCGGCATGATTCCGGCATGGATGGGAACTTCAATTCCAGCCACGTCGCACAATTCTAAAAAATGATAAAAATCCTCATTATCAAAGAAAAGCTGGCTGATTAAAAGGCTTACCCCTGCATCTACTTTTTGTTTTAAATGCCGGATGTCTTCCTTCAGGCTGTCGCATTCTGGATGCCCCTCAGGATAGCAGGCAGCGCAAATGTCAAAATCGCCTTCTTTTGTATGGGTGCGGATAAAGTCAATCAACTCATAGGCATAATGAAAATCCCCTGGCGGAGTGATATCTGGATTTCTGTCTCCGCGCAGTGCCAATATATTTTCAATTCCCTGCTCCTTCATCAATTCCAGCATTGTCAAAACTTCGTCCTTTCTGGAATTAAAACAGGTCAGGTGTGCCACAGGTTCCACTTTATACTCCTGTTTCAGTTTACGGCAAAGTTCAACAGTTTTATTCTGCCGGATATTGGAACCTCCCGCTCCATAGGTAACGCTAATAAAATCCGGCTCTAAAGCTGCAAGCCTGCCAAACGTTTTTGAGACAGATTGCAGAGAATAACTTTTTTTCGGGGGAAAAACCTCCAATGAAAAGGAAGCCCCTTTTGATATATCCCTGATTTTCATTTGTTATGTCCTCTTTTCTGCATCCAAGTTTAATGGATATGAATGGATGGAGCAAAAAAACCGTCCTGCAGCACATCTAATAATTGAAACGCCTTAACAGTACCTCTTGCCACACACCGAACAGGGTCTTTTGCCAGCACGGCCTTAATCCTGGTTTTTGCCTGAATAAACCGATCCAGTCCATGAATCATCGCGCCGCCGCCAGTTAACAGCAGCCCATTTACAAAGATATCCCCAACCAATTCAGGCGGGGTACGTTCTACAACGCTCTGAATAGAGTGAATCATCTGAAGCCCCATTTCCTGAAGGACAGGGATTAATTCCCTGCGGTTAATTGAAAACTTCCTAGGAAGCCCCAAGGCCAAATCCCTGCCTTTAGCCTCCATCACCGGATCTGGATCGCCATCCTCCATATATACAGAACCTATCTGAATTTTAATCTGTTCTGCAGTTTTGGCTCCAATCAAAATTCCCCTGCTCTGCCGAATATACCGGATAATTGCCTGATCCATTTTCTGTCCGGCAAGCTTGATTGACGTTTTCGTAACAACACCGCTCAGGGAAATCACTGCTATATCCGTTGTACCGCCGCCAATATCCACAACCATTCGTCCATTGGGGATAGATATATCTATATCAGCGCCTAATGCTGCTGCAACAGGTTCTTCTATCAAATAGACCCGCCTGGCGCCTGAGGCAACTGCCGCATCCACTACGGCCCTGGCCTCTACTTCTGTTACGCCGGAAGGGACGCAGAGCACAACCCTGGGCTTTAAAATGGAATTTTTACAGCATTTTTTTAGAAAATACTGTACCATTTTTTCAGCTACTTCATAGCTGGAGATTACACCGTCTTCCAATGGATGGATTGCCTGTATATATGCGGGGGTTCGGCCTATCATCTTGTAGGCTTCTTCTCCTACAGCACAAATGGTATCGTTTTTGGTGTTTAAGGCTACTACGGAAGGTTCCTCTAAGACAATTCCATGTCCTTCCACACAAACTTGGACAGATGCAGTTCCTAAATCTATGCCTATATCTTCAAACGCCATGTTATAAGACCACGCCTTTCTTAAAATAATGATTAATGGGATGTTAAACAGACTCTTATAAGCCATCGTTCCCGCTAATGAACAGCAATAGCCGCAGTACAGCATAAAACCCTTTCCGCCCCTGCCAAGTACAATGCCTTTCCACATTCAGAAAGGGTTGTACAGGTAGTAGCGACGTCATCCACAATTAAAATCCTTTTTCCATTGAGGCGAATATTATCCGCCACGCGGAATGCATCACACAAATTTTGGATACGCTGTTCATAATTCAAATCATGTTGTATAGCAGTGTCCCTGAATTTCATCAAGACATCAGATTTCAGGGGAATTTCAAGCATCCCGGCCATTCGTTCCGCGAGCAAAAGGGATTGATTAAAGCCTCTTTCCTTCAACCGCTTTTCTGACAGCGGGACAGGAACAATGAAATCAATCGTTTCCCCCTGAGCCAGAAAACGTTCCTTTACAGTTTGAGCCATTAAGTCGCCAATCCACCCCGCATGAACCTTTGCCCCTCGAAATTTCAAATCACAGATGCCGCTGCGCATCCCTTCGCTGTAATAACAGGGTGCAGCAAGCCTGTAAAAACATTCTCCCCGCATATAGCGGCAGTAACAATGCTCTAAATCCCTTCCGCAATGCGGGCAGGTTATTTTCGGCAGTTTAGGCAGCTTGTCCAAACAATCCAGACAAATCCCACTGGGAGCAGTCCTGCTGCATACTGCACATTTTGCAGGGAAAAGCTGGTCTAAAAACCACTGTATCAGTTTTTTCATATAGCCCCTGTCTCATCCTGTTGTTTCAAAGAAACTGAAATATTTTCCGCCTGTTCTTCCAGCGTGGTTTCCTCCATAGCCGAATCCAATTTATTCTCTGGCGCGGGAACAGAACTTTCCCATGCTTCAGAAAGGAACCTTGTAAGGCTGGTAAAACGAAGGGTTTTCCGGCTGTTCTCCACCAAATATTGAACGGTATCCGGCCTGCCAAGAATCACCAGCAATTTTTTCGCACGCGTTACAGCGGTATAGAATAAATTCCTGTGATATAACCGCGAACGGCTGTTCATTAATGGAAGCACAACCGCTTCAAATTCGCATCCCTGGCTTTTATGGACAGTAACAGCAAAAGCAAGTTCTATCTCGTCGGCATTGTCAAAACTATAGCTGACAATCCTTTCATCATACTTTACCACAAAAACACGGGCGGGCTTGTCTATTGTCAAAATAAACCCAATATCTCCGTTGTATACGCCTGTCCCCCGTCCCCCGTCCTCTTTCGTCCATACAATGTCATAGTTGTTTTTGATCTGCATAACCTTGTCGCCTTCCCGGAAGGTATAGGGGCCATAAGACATCTCCTTTTTTTCCGGGTTGGGCGGGTTCAATACTTCCTGCATCCGCCGGTTTAACTCTATTGTACCCAATTCCCCGATACGGTTAGGAGCCATTACCTGGATATCCCATAAAGAAGAATACCCGTAAGATTTTGGGAGCCTCCGGCTGCATAAATCCGTTACCAGCTGGGCGGTATTGGAATAGCTGCTGCTTTGCAGGAAAAAGAAATCGCTGTCTTTCCGGCGAAGCTCCGGCATTTCCCCGCGCACTATCGCATGGGCGTTTGTGACAATTAAACTTTGTGCTGCCTGCCGGAATATCTCCGTTAAACGCACCGTTGCAATTCGTCCCGAATCAATTAAATCTTTTAATACGTTTCCGGGGCCCACCGACGGAAGCTGGTCTGAATCCCCTACCATGATTAGCCGTGCAGTAAGCTTTAACGCCCGTATCAGACATTCAAACAGCAGTATATCCACCATTGACATTTCATCCACTATGATGATATCTGCATCTATTGGATTTTTCTCATTTCTTTTGAATCGGGAAAGAACAGAATCCCCGCTCCCATCCTTAAAATCCACTTCCAATAAACGGTGGATGGTTTTTGCTTCCCGTTTTGTTACTTCGCTTAACCGTTTTGCCGCGCGCCCGGTAGGAGCGGCTAAGGCTACCTTGCTGCCCTGCTGTTCAAACAATTCAATAATTGCATTGACTGTCGTTGTTTTTCCAGTGCCCGGCCCGCCGGTAAGGATAAATAAATTATGTGAAAGCGCCTGAACAATTGCCTTCTTTTGAAGCTGGGCATATTTAACCCCATTCTGGGATTCCAAAAGGGCAATCTGATCCCCGAAATCCCCCATATAGGATTCTTCCAGCGTCAGCATCATAACAAGTCTGCCAGCTACATATGTTTCTGCCCGGTATAAATATGGCAGGTAATAGTAACGTCTGCCTTTGCTGACATCGCTGATTAAATTCTGGCTTTCCTCCTCCTGGGCAAGCTGCTTTCCCACCAAAGATATATCCAGCCTGAGCAATGCAGACGCTTTTTCACATAACGCCTGTTCCGGCAGACAGGTATGTCCATTATTTAGGTTATGCCGCAGCACATAGGCGATTGCCGCCCCTATCCGGTTGGGGCTTTGGAACTCAATCCCCATATTGACAGCTATTTGGTCTACCTTTTCAAAACCCATCCCTATATCATCGCTGCATAAAATATATGGATTTGCCTGAATCATCTCCGAAGCATAATTTCCATAAGCCTTCCATACCCGGATACTTGTGGATGGGTCTATCCCGTGCTGTGATAAAAACAGCATTACTGTCCTTACCCCAAAAATACGTTTAAATTCTTCCCCGATTTCCACAGCTTTTCGTCTGGATATTCCTTCTACCCGCGCCAAATCTTCTGGATGATGTTCCATGACTTCCAATGTATTATCCCCAAATGCTTCAACCAGGCGGCGCGCCAGGGTAGGGCCTATGCCTTTAATTGCTCTGGAACCAAGGTACTTTAAGATAGCAGAACTGGTGGCTGGAAGGCTTCTTTCGACTACTTCCGCCTTGAACTGCGGCCCGTAAGAGGGATGCGTGGTAAAACGCCCTGTAGCCTTGAGATCTTCTCCTTCTGCAATATCCATCATCTGGCCTACTACGGTTTGCAGTTCTTCCCCATCGTTAAGGAGCAGAACCGTAAAACCTGTTTCTTCATTATGATATACAATTTCTTCAACGGAACCTGTGATGGATTGCAGCGTTTTAGATTCCACTTGCACAAACCCCCTTCCGATTTCCTATTGTTCCATTATAATACACGTTGACTTTCTTGTAAATGCGAAAATCTGTTTTGTTTTTGTAAAGAATCAAAAAGCCAACTGCATTCTTTCAAATTCTTCGGCTGTACAAAAACGGATCCAGGGATAGGTTTCTGAGAGAATGCAGCAGCATTGCAGGGATTCTTCATCCAGGTTGTTCCCAACCAAAAGGAGGAATCCATCAGAAGCCTGCTGCTGGTCAAGGAAAAAACGGTACTGCCAGATTTCATCTGCAATTTTGCCGCCTTCGCCCTTTGAAACGGGGACAACGGCAATCAGACGCAGCGTTTTGGGCGGCGTCCGGCAAAGGATATACTGTACAAAGCGAACTGCAAGAAACAGGAACCCCACCGCAGCAAGAAACCCTAAAAAGCCATATGTAAAAATAATCCCGAACGACATACACCATTCCCCCTTTTGCGTTACTACATTTTATGGGGAAGTTCGGGAAAAGGTGAAACTCCCTCCTTCATTCTAACAGTGCAGGATTTAAGCGCCTTTCCTCAATATATTGGTCGATGTCGTTAATCATATAGTTTTCTCCGGTTACATGCAGTGCTTCAAAGCAGTCATAGACATAATTCCAAACCTGAAACCTGTATTCCAGTTAAGCCCTTTGCAGCCTTGTACCGTTCCACACAAAAGACCAGGTATTTACCTTCTTTACTCATGAACCCGCCTCCTCTGGAAGTGTAAGCAAAGCTTCAAATTTCTTTTGATCCATTATAATCCTCCCTATTTCCCTGGACGAAACTTCAATCTGTAACTGCAATGTTTACATAATTCCAAAACCGCCCTGCCGCCGTCAAAGCCTGAAGCAGCTTTTTGCAGTGTTTCAGACTCGACAATATCTGAAAAAGGCATTTGAAACAAATTTCCCAAAGGCGCCTCCCCGCTGCCGTCCAAGCAGCAAGGCACAACTGTCCCGTCCCATAGCACCCCCAGCATCTGCCGGGTTCCATAGCATTTCCCGGAATCAGGAACAAGCGGCGCATCCAAAGAGGGCCAGATAAATTCTTCTTCCCAGCTTAGGAAAATTCCTTTGGCAACTGCCGCGCTTTTTTTAATGCTGAGTTCTTCTTCCAAATTATGAGCAGTTGGAAACTCCTTTCCAATCTGTTCCAGGATTTCCAGGCTTTCCGAGGTGATTGCCTTTCCTTTTCCAAGGTTCCACATCCGGTAAATAACGAACGGCCTTCCTTGTTCTGCCGCCAGTTTTCCAAAGGCTACTGCATCCAAAAGGCAGTTTTTCGCTTTTTCCGCCGGAAGCTGTGAAAAACTGTGGACAGATATATTTACCTGGCGGACTGCCCTTTGGCAAAACAGGATTTCCTGTTTTTCTTTTAAAAGGGTGCCGTTGGTGGTAACGTTTACCTCAAGCCCCAGCTCCCCGCAGGCTTCTAGGATTTCCTCCAACTGCGGGTGCAGCAGCGGTTCTCCTTTTAAATGTAAATATAGGTAATGGGTATATGGTTGAAGCTGTTTAGCCGCTATGCGGAACTGTTCCGCCGACATCATGCCTTTTTCACGTTTCAGCGGGCTGCAAAACCCACATTGCAGATTACATAAATTTGATATTTCAACGTAGATGCGTTTGAACCTCAAGAATATACCTCCCTAAATAACATGCGCTTAATTAATCATAGAACCAATTCCCTGGCTAGACTATGTATCTGTCAGGTTCTAAACTCCATCCTCATTTTACATCACATTTTTAGAAAAGTCTATAACTGCCAGTTATAAACTCTGGCTTTTTATAATATGAACAGGTTATTCATAAAATCTATTATTTTTCCCCTGATAAATCATTTTAAATACTAAAAACTAAATATATACTTAATGTATATCTGTTTATATGATATGAAATTTCTTGGAGGATATAAATAATGGAAAATGGTTTAAATATAGCACTTATGGGAAAACGATTGCGAACGTGCAGGACTGCCCGTAATCTAACAATGACAGAATTTGCAGAACGATGTAACATTTCTGAACGATATCTTGCAGATATTGAGCATGGACTAAAGGTTCCTAAATTAGAAACTTGTGTACGAATTGCAAATACAGCTGGTGTATCTATGGATTATCTGCTTCAAGACAGTTTAACTAAAATAGATAAAGAAAATCTTATCTTATTTTCACTTGATACCCTATCGCCAAAGCAAAAAGATTTATTCCAAAACTGTATTATTCAATTAGTTGAAAGTCTAAATGAATTATGAAGAAAAAACATTTTTCATTCTCTATGAAAAATAAACCCAACTTCAAATATACCTTTTAAGCATTACAACATATCCAATCTAAATATTTGAAATCAAGTGTCCTTCATGCTATCATTTATGAAACAGCAAAGCAATGGACACACTGCTTCCCGTTGCGGACGGAATGTTGAGCGGGGCGCTGCCCTGTACAGCCTGCCGCTACTGTACCGCTCATTGTCCCAAGGGCTTAGACATTCCCACACTCTTAGACCTTTATAATGAACATAGTTTTACAGGGGGCGGATTCATTTTGCCCATGGCTTTAATAGCTTTTCCCCCGGAAAAACAGCCTTCCGCCTGTATTGGATGCCGCAGTTGCAAAAAGGCTGGGTAAAAACCTCAAATGGTTTCTACCCAGCCTTTTAAAATTGCCCCTCAATACCCACTCTTAAAAAATTGTGCAGCCGCTATACATTTTCCAACAAAATCCCTTGTTCCGCCAAAGCCTGGACAATCCTCTGAAAAGAATCTTCACCATCACAAGCAAGGGTATGTAAATGTATCCCATCTGTTAATACAGCCAGCGGCTGGGCGCTAAATTCTTCCACCTTATCCAAAAATGCTTTTGCGTCATAGCGCGAACGTATTTTCAAAGTCCCGGAAAGCTGCCCGTAAAGCGGATGTTCTACAATCACATCCAATAATTCCCCGCCGTTATCTACAACGGTATATAGTTCTCTTGCCAGCGCATCCCCTAAATGGTGTTTACAGGCAATCGTCCGAATATACCTTTCATCATTTTTCATTGTCTGATTCTTTTCCAGCAAATACCCCCGAGGGGTAGCTGTTATCTGTTCCCCTGCGGCACGCAGCAATGCAACATCTCCTACAACAATCTGACGGCTGACTTTTAACTGGGCTGCTAATGCGGACGCGCTGACTGCCTCCTCAGATTGTGACAGGATTTTAATAATATCAGCCCTTCTTTGTGCAGCGCTGTTTATTCCCATTGGGTTGCCCTCCTTTATTTTAATGTGAGTTCTGCGGCAGTCTCCTGAGCCCTTTTTCATTTGCTTCAGGTGGTGCCTGCCTAAAGTTATCCTACATATTTACTTTATCGAACTCAATTATAATGATTGTGTCTATTATTCCCATTATACACCTTTCCTATCTTACAATCCAAGACAAAACCTGAAAAAAACCTCCTGGCAGGTTATGAAAATCCTCCCAGCCGCATAAAGTAGGTAAAGACTACAACGGAAAGGCAGGTAAGGATATGGAAGATACATCTCAAAACGATTTATCCCGTTCTTCCCCTAACGTCATCAGCCAACAGGACTTTGATGCTATGCGGCAGCGTTATGCAGACGAACTGCTTGCAATCCGTCGAAGCGTTGACGCAATGTTGGGCAGAACGTCTCCCAGTACTTCTCCGGCAGCGTTTGAGGAACCGGCAGTTCCGGCATCGGCAGCCATCCCTATGGAAGCCCCGCCCATTTCAATACAGCCGCCTGAACCAATGGAACAGATTATTGAGGAACCATCTGTGCAGCCAGAACCTGCAAACGCTCCAGCACCAACAGAAAATGAGGAAATCCAAAATTTAAATGAAGACGTTGCGCCAGAGGATGAAGAAGCCCTTGCTCCAAACAACGCAAAGCCTGCGCCTCTCACTGACGAGGCAACTCTGCAAATACTTGTAACGGCAGCACAGCAGGCCATTCCAATCCCGAATGTTTTGGTTCTTCTCTCCCGCCAGGATCCGGGCCAGCCTCTGGAAACCCTGATCCGGGTAATGACCACTGACGAAAGCGGCCAAACCCCAGTAATCACCCTGCCCGCTCCAGACAGGGCATTGACCCAGGAACCTGGGGAATATCTGCCCTATACTGTATATCGGGTTGTTGTTGCAGCAGAAGGATACCAGCCCCAATTCCATGGCAATGTTGCACTTTTTGGGGGAATGTCCACTCTGCTTCCAGTGGAATTGATTCCGCTGCTGGAAGCCCCCGTACCTCCGCCCTCCCGCGCGGGGGAAAATTATACCAGCCTGTAATGGACATAAGGAGGGACGACAGTGCCGTCTGTATATATTCCAGAATCTATCACCGTCCATCTGGGAACCCCAAACTCCAACGCGGCCAATGTTACAGTTTCTTTTCCAGATTATATCAAAAATGTGGCCTCCAGTGAAATCTATCCCACCTGGCCGGAAAGCGCACTGCGCGCCAATATTTATGCGCAGATATCCTTTGCCCTCAACCGTATTTTTACTGAATGGTACAGGAGCCAGGGGTATTCCTTTGACATTACCTCCTCCACCCAATATGACCAAAAGTACATACACGGGCGGGATATTTTTGGTTCCGTTAATTCCATCGTTGACGAAATATTTAATAACTACCTTCGCCGTCAGGGAAGTGCAGAACCACTGTTTGCCCAGTTTTGCAATGGGACGACAGTCACCTGCGAAGGGCTTTCCCAATGGGGAACAGTGGAGCTTGCGAAACAGGGAATGACTCCCTATGAAATTCTTCAGTATTATTATGGAGACGATATTGAGATTGTGCAGGATGCTCCTGTTCAGGCGATACAGGAATCCTACCCAGGCTATCCCCTGGAATACGGGCAGAGAAGCAATGAAGTGCGGTATCTCCAGATACGCCTGAACCGGATTGCTCAGAACTATCCCTCTATCCCTAAGATTCCCACAATAGACGGGAATTTTAATGCTGCAACTGCAAGCGCAGTGCGGAAATTCCAAGAAATTTTCAAGTTGACGCCAGATGGCATTGTTGGAAAGTCCACCTGGTATCAGATTGCATTTGTATACAACAATGTAAAGCGCTTGGCGGAACTGAATTCTGAGGGATTACAATTTTCTGAAATATCCCAGCAGTTTCCAAATACGCTCCAGATGGGCAGCACTGGGGACGGAGTAAAGATTGTACAATACTATCTCCAGGTAGTGGGAAGGTTTAACAACTCTATCCCGCCGGTTGCGATTGACGGCATTTTTGGAGAGGCGACCCGCAATGCTGTTATGGCTTTTCAGCGTCAATACGGACTAACCCAAGATGGAATTGTAGGCCGGCAGACCTGGATTTATCTGTACCGGGCAGTAAAAGGGGCAGGCGCACTTGTCCCAGTATTTGATGTAACGACTGCCCAGCCCTATCCAGGGTATACCCTGCGTTCAGGAAGCCGCGGAGAAAACGTAAGTTTGCTGCAGGAATATTTAACGGCAATCTCCCTTAATGACTCGTCGATTCCTGCTGTTCCAATCACAGGGTATTTTGGAGATCAAACTTATAACTCTGTTATCTCTTTCCAGAGACAGTACGGTTTGGCGGCAGATGGAATTGTAGGAATGGAAACATGGAACCGGATTACCAGCGTTTATAAATCCCTATTAGACAGCAGTGAGCTCCGGTTCGGGCAATATCCAGGGACTGTTATGCAGTCAAGCTGAAAATCAAGTGCAGGGAAAGGAGACAAATAGTATGGACGATATGCCGCAGGCGTCAGAGAATATGCGGGGTTCCATTTATGAAATGCAGCTTTTTCTTCAGGGGGCAAGGGCAGCAATTCCCAGTATTCCCTTTGTTTCCGCTGATGGAATTTATGGGCCTGAAACTGCCGAGGCGGTACAGGCATTTCAAACCGCCAACGGTTTGACACCCACCGGTGTTACCGATCAGCAGACCTGGGATCTTGCAAGAACCTTATATTACAAGATGCTGCGTAAAAATTCGCCGCCCCGTATGCCTAATGTTTTTTCCTGTATGGACTGGGATATCAGCCCTAACCAGTCCTGCCACCAAGTATTTGTGGTACAGCTTATGCTAAAACATTTAGGAGAACGGTATTGCGGGTTTAACGATTTGGAAATGACTGGGATTTTTGATGAAAAAACACAAAAAGCCCTTTCTTTGCTCTGTATGGAAGGGGTGGAAAACTATTGTGTGGGTAAATGTGTTGGAAAAAATCAGATGAATGATTTAACCCAGACTTATAATGGATATATGATGGGAAATGAACATCAGGTTTGGAAATCCTGTGAAGATAAAGAAAATTCAGCTGCCCTTTTGGAAGGAATTGTAAGCCCCCGAAAGGAATGAAAAACAGAAAGGTAAATTGGCGGATGTTATCGCCTGCCTAAGCCCAGGACAGAAACCACGGCTGCAAGACGGTGACAGGCAAAAACCCGAAAGGTGTCAGCCTTTCGGGTTTTTCATATTCCAACCATCAGAAGTTAGCGGAATTATCTGTCAGTATTTTATAGGTGTTATTTTCAAAATCAAGGCTGAACTCCTGGTACAGCTTGCTGTCAATCAGGATTTTAATATTGGAAACCCCTTCTCCGGTAAAAGAAGCTTTCCACGAGCCAACCTCTTTCGGGTTCAGCAGTTCGCGGTGTTTTTCCACCCCGTCCTGAGTCGCCTGAACTGTACAGATCTCATTAATAGAACTTGGCAGGGAAATCGTAAGGATGCGGGAAGTAGAAGCGCTGTTTCCTCTGCTGACATTTAAATCAACAGTAGAGCCTTCTAAAAGCTGGGTACCGTCTATCGGATTTTGAGCAATTACTGTCCCTTCCGGCTTATCGCTGTTTTCAACTGGGGAAATATTGCCTAACTTTAAGTTAAAGCTTTCAAGCATGGTCTGAGCGTTTGTAATATTAAGCCCTACCAGTTTGGGAACTGTAACCATTTGTTTGTCACTGCCCAAACTGACATAAACAGTTACAACCTGTCCCGCAGGGACGGAAGCGCCAGCCTCTGGGACAGTACGCACAACATAGCCTTTGGGAATCGAATCATCGTTTACATCAAGGGCAGTATATTCCAGCCCAAGGTCATGAAGCCGGTTATAGACCTCTGTTGCTTCTTCGCGCGTATATGAAGGCAGGGAAATCATCTTGGTACCGCTGCTGACCTTAACTTTCACAACAGCGCCTTCTTTAATTGATTTTCCTGCAACTGGAAGCTGATCGTAAATAACCCCTCTCCCATATTGTTCATGGTAAGCTGGTTCCCCATCTACCACCATTTCAATATAGCCGTATTGGGGGGAATCTTTAATTTCCTCATAGCTCAGGCCAACCAGGTTCGGCATAGCGGTTTCAGGAGTGCGGCTGAAAGGGTCGTTATAATATAGAAGGGTAAAAATGAACACTGCTGTCGCCACTACAAAAGCAAGGGCAATTCCCCCTAAAATGGGTACAGCATGGGATTGGATACGGACTTCTTCTGTAGGTTTGTAAGGCACTGATCGGTTTTCCATTTCCTTTTTCTTCCGCTCCTTTCCCTCCGCTTCTTCCCGAATTCTGCGCTCCTGACGGGATTCCATGCCAGTCAGCCCGCCTTTAACGGCTTTGTCCCCAAAACCATATACCCCTTCAGAGGCTAGAACTGGTTTGGGTGTGGAACGCCGGCCTTGTTCCTGCTGTTCTTCTATCCGCCGTCTTTCCAGCTCCTGGCTATATGACGTGGCAGAGCGCTGCCGTTTTGCCTGCTCCTTCCGGGCAGTCTCCACAGTGCGGGGGTCTGGTATGTCACTGTTCATCTGCTGGTAGGAAAAGAGAATAGATGGATCCCGCTTAAATGCGTCAATATCTTCCAACATTTCAGAAGCTGAGGAATAACGCCGGGAGGGATCCTTTTCCATGGCTTTCATGGTAATTTCCTCCAACCCCTTGGGGATGGAAGGATTCAGACTTCTGGGAAGTACCGGTTTGCTTTGAATCTGCTTAATGGCAACGGAAACAGGTGATTCTGCTTCAAAGGGCAGCTGTCCGGTCAGCATCTCAAACAGAACAATTCCGACAGAATAAATATCGCTCTTTCCATCAATCCCGCCGCCTTGGGCCTGTTCAGGGGAGATATAATGGACTGAGCCAATGGCTTTGTCGGAGGAAGTCCGCGCTTCGCTGCGGGCAAAACTGGCAATCCCGAAATCCATCATTTTAATGGTTCCATCTGAAAGCAGCATAATATTATGGGGCTTAATGTCCCGGTGGACAATCCCCTTGGAATGGGCATGGTTGAGAGCACGGAGCATCTGGGTTGTAAAATAAACCGCTTCCTTCCAGCGGAGCACCTTCTGCTGGTCAATATATTCTTTTAAGGTAATCCCATCAATATATTCCATTACAATGGACTGGACACGTTCTGTAAAAATGACATCATAAACTTTAACAATGTTGGGATGGGACAGGACAGCGATTGCTTTGGATTCATTCTGGAACATACGGGTAAACTGTTCGCTGGCCATATATTCTTCGCGGAGGATCTTGACAGCGACAACCTTGCCGTCGGAAATATCCACAGCCTTATATACATTGGCCATACCGCCGACGCCGATAATTTCCTGAATTTCGTACCGGCCATCCAGTCTTTTGCCAATGAATTTATCCATTCAGCCGAGCCTCCCCGTTGTCCGCTGTATGTGCCATTACAACAGCGGTGATATTATCCGCCCCGCCGAAACGGTTGGCAGCCTCCACCAATTTTTGAACGCCATCCTGCAGGTTCCCAGCCTGAATGGCAGGCAGCAGGATTTCATAAATTTCATTGGGCTCCACATGGTTTGTCAAGCCATCAGAACAGATCAGCAAACCGCCATCCTGGGGAAGCTGGAACTGGTCAAAGTCAGGCGTGACAGAGACGGAAACCCCAACTGCACGGACGATATAATGCCGTTCCGGGTGGCTTCCGGCCTCCTGGACGGTAATCATTCCCTGATCTAAAAGCTGCTGTACCCTGGTGTGATCGTTAGTGACTTTTTCAATTTTACTGCCTTCCCCGCTGGCTGCCGGCGAAAGAGAAAATATGCTGGAGTCCCCCACATGGGCAATATAAACGGTATTCTCCCGCACTAGGACTACTTCGGCGGTAGTACCCATGCCGGAAAGGGCCTCATCCTTTTTCGACCGGTCATAGACAACAGCATTCGCCACTGATACTGCCGAAAGAATCAATGCACGGATGGAAAGATCACCTAATCCGGGATGGTATCCCCTCTGCATCTGTCCCACAATTGTATTAACTGTCATTTCACTGGCGACATTTCCTCCATTTTCCCCGCCCATACCATCGCACAGGACAACGAGCAAAGCCCCTCCCGGCAGTTTCAGGATGGAATATGCATCCTGGTTGGTATCTCGGCAAAGTCCAATATCGGTTATCCCCACGGCTGTCAGCATGGGAGATTCCCCCTTTTCTGTGAAGCATCGTTTTGTTCGGTTTCCCTGCGGAGCTGGCCGCAGGCGGCGTTAATATCGCTTCCCAGCTCCCGCCGGATGGTTGTGTTTATCCCGCGTTGTTCCAGCAGTTTCTGAAACCGAAAAATATTCTGCCGGCTTCCCCTTCGGTATCCCCTTTCCCTGACCGGGTTGACCGGAATCAGGTTGACATGGCAAGGCATCCCTTTTAAATGGGCGGCTAGTTCTTCCGCACACTGCGGGGAATCGTTCACGCCCTCAATGAGAGCGTATTCAAAGGAAATTCTCCTCCCGGTATAGGAAAAATAATCGCGGCAGGCTTTTAAAAGCGTTTCCACATTATATTTCTGATTAATCGGCATTGTCTGGCCGCGGATTTGGTCATTGGGAGCATGGAGTGAAATCGAAAGGGTCAGTCCCAGCCTGCGCTTCATCAAATCATAAATTCGGTCTACAAGCCCGCAAGTGGACAGTGAAACATGGCGCAGACTGAGGTTTTCCCCCTCCGGCGAGGATAAAAGCTCCAGAAAATGGAGTACATTGTCATAATTGTCCAGCGGTTCTCCAATTCCCATTAACACCAAACTGGAGATTTTCTCCCCAGTATCCTCCTCTGCCGTATAAACTTCGTCCAACATTTCCGAGGGAGATAAGTTTCTAACCCAGCCTGCCAAAGTGGAGGCGCAGAATTTACATCCCATCCTGCATCCCACCTGTGTGGAGATACAGAGACTGTTGCCATATTTATACCGCATTACTACAGCTTCCACACTGTTCCCATCCGAAAGTCCAAACAGGTACTTTATGGTTCCGTCCAGTTTGGAAACAAGCTTACGCCGGATTGTCAGGCCGCTTATGTAGAAGCGCTGGCCTAATTTCTCCGCAAGCTGGGCAGAAATATCTGTCATACTTTGGAAATCCTTTACTCGTCTGCACGGTTCCCCTGCATGATGGAGCCATCGGTAAATCTGGCCCGCCCGAAAGGGTTTTTCCCCCATTTGAACGAGTTCTTCTTTCAATTCTGAAAGAGATAAGGATTTTATATCAATCTTTTCAAGACAGGGCGTCAGAATCACCTCCTGGTTATTGATACAACTTTTTACAGCTTGGCAGAAGGTTGTTTTACCATCCTGCAAATATAAAACCCATCGGTTCCATCTACATGGGGCATTAAAGTTAATTCTCCATGCTTTCCGGTATAAGCGCCGCAGCCCTCTGGAAACGATGTAATCATAAAAGAAGGGTGTTTCTTCAAAAAAAGCCGGACAACGCCGCTGTTTTCCACAGGTCTGAGGGTGCAGGTAGAATATACCAAGATGCCGCCCTCCTTTAGATATCTTGCAGCATTTTCCAAAATTTTATACTGGATAAAGGGCAAATCGGAAAATTCAGTGCGCTGCTTATAACGGATTTCCGGTTTTCTGCCCAATACACCCAAGCCAGAGCAAGGGGCATCGCAGAGCACCCGGTCATAAAGGGGCAAATCTGGCACAAACTGCAAAGCGTCCCTTGTCTTGCAGCAAACGGAAGTAATCCCCAGTCTTTCCGCCCCTTCCCGGATCAGTCCAACGCGTTTTTCATATAAATCGCAGGCATCTATAACTCCCTTGTCCTGCATTTGCTGGGCGATGGTAAAGGTTTTTCCGCCTGGAGCAGCGCAGATATCCAAAATACGTTCCCCTGGTTTTGCTCCCAATGCAAGAGCGCACAGCTGGGAAGATTTATCCTGTACATGGAACCGCCCATTCTGGAAAACGGAAAGTTTTCTCAGATTCCCCTGTTCTGCAATCCGAATACAGCCGGGAATATCAGGGTCAGGAAAAACGGAGACTTGTTCCTTTTCCAATTCCATGCGCAGTTCGTCGATGGAGCCCTTCAAGGAGTTTACACGGATAAACAGAGGAGAAGGGCGGTTAAAGGCAGAAGCCATCTGTTCAGTATTTTCGGAGCCGTATGCTTTCTGCCATTCCAACAGAACCCATTCTGGAATACTGTACAAAATACTTAATTCTTTCAAAGGGTTATCAAAATGAGGAAGAGCCCGGTCATCCCGCAGAAAAGAACGCAGCAATCCGTTTACAAAGCCGGCGGCACTGGAACGGCGCATTTGCTTTGTAATTTTAACGGCTTCATTCACAACAGCGCTTTCTGGGATATTAGGAAGGAAAAGAAGCTGATAAAATGCCACCCTGAGAATTTGCAGCACCTCCGGCGGCATTCCTTTCAGCCCTTTGGCGGCATACTTCTCAATACAACAGTCCAATGTCAGGCGGCGCTCCAGAACCCCATAAAAAAGTGTGCTGGCAAAAGCAGCCTCTGATTTCCGGCGTTCCGCATGAGAGGGAGCATCCTTCTCCTTTTCGGCTTTTTTCTCATATTCTTCCAACCGCCTGTCAAGGGCCAGATTGGAATATGCGCCGTCTTTTTCAACTCTTAGGAGAGCTTCCACGGCCATTTGTCTTGCAGTTGCCATAGTTTCCCCCTTTCTTCCTAACCTTTTTATTTTCTATCTTACGATTTTATCTGTTCTTTGACATTCTGTCAATCCCGTCTGCGGCCTCTGTCTCCATATAATCCAATTAAACGCAATAACTGCGCCACTGTAGATATTAACGCAGCAACATACGTCATAGCTGCTGCACTGAGAACTTTTCGCGCGCCGCTTACTTCATCATCTGCTAACAGCCCCTGTTCTTGGATAACTGCCAGCGCCCGATTGCTGGCGTTAAATTCCACAGGCAGTGTGATAAGCTGAAACAAAGCAACCGCAGCAAACAACAAGATTCCAAAGGAGATTAATTTTTGAAATGACAGGAGCAGTCCCAGAAAAATAAGCGGTATAGAAATTTTTGAGCCAATGTTAGCCACTGGCACGAAAAGGTTCCGTATTTTGATAGGTGCATAACCCACACTATATTGAACGGCGTGTCCAGCTTCGTGGGCGGCAACCCCGACGGCAGCAATGGATCGGCTATTATATACTGAGTCAGACAGGCGGATTACCCCCGCCGCAGGGTCATAATGGTCAGTAAGATTCCCTGAAATATGCTCAACCTGTACATCAGTAATGCCATTATTCCGCAAGATCATTTCAGCAGCCATTGCGCCGGTGCAGCCACGGCTCCCGGAAACCTGCGAATACTTCTGAAAGGTGGAATTCACCCGGTACTGCGCCCATACGCCAAGAAGAAGGGCGGGAATCACCAGGATAATATAATAAGAGTCTATATACACAAGCAAAACCTCCTTTTCTGCATCTGCTCAGTATAAGGACAAATCACACATAAAGGGCCAATAGCTGAATTCATTTTCAACAGCCGTTGGATCCAGCAATTCCATTGTATTTAGAAAGGGTTCATACAGTTCGTCATGGTCAAAGATAAAATCTAATTCTGTATTCTCTGGGTTTTCTTCTGTAAACTCCCGGACTTTTTGGGCAAAGCCCAGATAAAATGACCGCCAGCAGGCCATAGAAAGCAAATACTGCTCCAGACTGCTGTTTACAAAAATAAAAATATCTTCATCAGTCCTGCTGAAACCCAGAATCCACTTCCAAACTTCCCCGGTTTCCAATTCCACTGCAATCAAAGAGCAGCTTTCCGACTTTTCCCACTGCTTGATTTCGTCCGGCTTTCCAGCGTTGGCAATAACACAGGTTCGGCTGAGGGAACGATTCTCCCCTATAATAAGATATTTTTTCCCCTTAAACTCCTTAACATCCAAACAACTGATTCCAAATACAATCCCAACATGGGCATTCTTTCCTGCTTCCGTTTCTTCATCAGGGGAACGCCATTCCGAAAACTGATCCGGCAAACCAACCTGCATAAGAAAACTTTTTATATTCTTCGGCAGGGCCAGCTCTTTCAGATGATATTCCAAATACCGTCCCAGGGAGGGGTCAGACAAAAATTCAGAATCCGGCTTCAAACCTCCCTCTGTCTTCTGTAACTGCTTATAAAACCGTAACATGGGAACATAATTCATCCAGTTTGGAGTTTTTTCCATGATGAAGCACACCTTTCAAACGAAATGCTGGACACTAGCTTTCAGCTATTTGTTTACAGTATTTCCATAATACCATAGAAGACAGACGTTTGTTTAACAAAATCATGAATTTTCTCAAAAATCAGGAGGGATTTTCTTTGTTAGAGAGCGGTTTCAAATACGTTTTTGAGCGAAATCACCAAATTATCATAAAGAGAGACAAGGAATTTTGGGTTGACAGATTCTTCATCATCAAGAACATCAAAATCAAAAGGCAGTTCATAAAATTCATCAAAACAGCTTCCCCGTTTATTCCTTCCTCCCAGATTTCTTCCTGATAGTCCAGGAGATCTGCCATAACAGCCCCTTCCTGGTTCTGCTTTTTTATTGAGGATGATCCTCCCCTAAGACCTCGCCTTTCGTCAAAGCTTTCCCCCGCAGGAAAGTTTTAGCATCCAGCCGCTTGGCACCTTCAAGCTGCACCTCTTTAAGCCGGACTGCACCTTTTCCACAGGCTACGACAAAATTTTCCGGGTCAATAACCTCTCCTGGTTTCCCCAGAACCCCTTCTTGCTGCTCAATGATGGAACGATGAATTTTTAGCAGCTTCCCATTATATTTTGTGAAGGCAGAAGGCCAGGAATTCATTCCACGTATCCAGTTGTGTACCTCCTGGGCGGTTTTGGTAAAATCCAGCCTCCCCATTGCCTTTTCCAGCATAGGCGCCAAACTGCTTTTGCTGTCGTCCTGGGGAACGGCAGGGGCTTTTTTTCCGCCTGCAAACAATACCATCGTCTCTGAAAGGCACTCAGCTCCCAAAGCCTCTAAACGATGATACAATTCTTCAGAGGTCTCGTTTTCCCCTACTGGCACAGACCTCTTTAAGATCATATCACCGCAGTCCAGCCCTTCCTCCATATACATGGTAGTAACTCCGGCTTCCTTTTCACCGTTAAGAACTGTCCACTGAATAGGAGCAGAGCCCCTATAAGCCGGGAGCAGCGATCCATGAACATTAACACATCCCAAAGGCGGAACATCCAAAATTGCACGTGGAAGAATTCTCCCATATGCTACCACGACAACTATTTCCGGTCCCATTTCCCGGAGCTGCCGGGCAACCTCCCCATTTTTTAGTTTTGTTGGTTGGAAAACAGGAATCCCATGTTCCATAGCCACTTCTTTAACGGGAGGCGGAACCATTTTATAACCTCTGCCCTTGGGCATATCCGGGCGGGTAAAGGCTGCTAAAACTTCATGCCCATCCTGTATCAACCTTTTCAAACTTGCTGCGGCAAAATCCGGCGTTCCAAAAAAAACAATCTTCACATTTTACGCCCCTTCCGTTTTTACATCTTTTCCATTTCTTCCTGCGACAGCATCCGAACCGCCAGGTCTTTAAAAATACGCCCGCTGAGATGATCTATTTCATGGCAAAGCGCACGGGCCATTAAATTATCCCCTTTTACTACAAACGGTTTCCCGTTTCGGTCAAGCGCCCGCACTTCAACTCTTTTGGGCCGGGGAACCATTCCGTATTCTCCCGGAGAAGACAGGCATCCCTCTGCGTCCAAGATTTCTCCGCCCTTTTTTTTGGTGATTACTGGGTTAATCAGTTCAATGAGACCATCTCCAACGTCTATTACGACGGCCTGCCTTAAAACTCCTACCTGGACTGCTGCCAATCCAACTCCATTGGCTTTATACATGGTTTGGGCCATATCGTCGAGCAATTCCCAAAGTTTATTGTCAAAAACGGTTACCTCCCGGCTTTTTTTACGAAGGAATTCGTCGCCTTCTCTTACTATATTGCGGATTGCCATAATAAAAACCTCCTGTTAGTCAGCAAATGTTAATGATGTGAAGTGGTAAACTTTAAAACCTGTATTCACAGCCGTTGAACGCTGTCTGTGCGGAAAACCTCCTTGTCTGGCGGGAAAAATCCTCTCCATTCCAGCTTCCCCCCGGCTATGAATACAGGTTCAGAAAAAAGCAGATATACCTGCATATCAGCTTTCCCTATTATCTCTCATCCCTTAAAAGTTCTCTCAGCAGCGTTTTACGATGATTAATAAACATTTCTGTTATTTGAAAGCTTTCTGTTTCCTCATACTGGCAGGGATGAACCCTTTCCTGGTCGAAAGAAAAAATCTGCGCATTAGGAATTCCCAACAAAATAGGGGAATGGGTTGCAATTACAAACTGTGCTCCCTCACAAGCGCAATGGTAAATTTCCGCTAAAAGGGTAAGCTGCCGCTGTGGGGACAATGCCGCTTCCGGTTCATCCAGAAAATAAATCCCATCCCCCTGGAAATTTTTCTGTACAATAGCAAGGAAGCTTTCCCCATGGGATTTCTCATGCAGTTTAGCGGAGGGGTGATCTGCATCAGCATATTCTTCCTCTTTGGTAGCCACATTATAAAAGCTTTCCGCCCTTAAGAAATACCCCCACCTAGGCTTGTGGTATCCCTTAACAAGGCGAATTGCCCTGCACAATTCCGAATGGGAATCAAAAGTAGAAAAAGCATAATTCCTTGTCCCGCCTTCTGGATTAAACCCCGCGGCAACGGCTAAAGCCTCCAGCAAAGTAGACTTCCCGCTCCCGTTCTCACCCACAAAAAAGGTAATGTTGGCAGTAAAATCCAGCGTATGCAGGCTGCTGATTGCCGGAATCCTTTTCAAATAGCTGCTTTTCCCAATTTCATCCCATTCAATGGACAAACGCTGAATAAATAAGCTGTTCATATTTTATACAATCCCATCAAACCCCATATCTGCATAATAACGCAAACCTGCCGCGGCCTTCGAGGAGCCGAACTCTTGTAGAAGTCCGGAAAGCATTTCTCGAAAGCGTTTGCTGTTCCTGCATTTCAGGATAATCTTATACCGGAACTGATTGTTTACTTTCAGGACAGAACTTTCCACAGGCCCCATAACGCGAATCGGCAGTTCCTGAAATTGGCGGGTTAAAGCTTGTTTTAGGAGTTCCAAAAAAAATACGGCGGCGCTTAATGTTTTCTTTTGGTCATCCCCTGAAAAACCAATGGCGCATAAGTCACAGAAAGGCGGATAAAGCATTAGCTTTCTGGCAGCGATTTCCTCCTGATAAAACCCTAAAAAATCCTGTTTTGCTGAAAGCAGGATAACATCGCTGTCAGGAGAAAAAGTTTGAATGCAGGCCCTGCCGGAAACATCTCCCCTGCCGCTTCTGCCCACAACCTGCGTCAGCAGGTTAAAGGTTCTTTCAGCACTTTTGTAATCTTCATGATAAAGGTACATATCAGCAGAAAGCACCCCTACAAGGGTAACGTCTGGAAAATCCAGCCCCTTTGCAACCATCTGCGTACCAATCATAATATCAAATTTTTTTTTGGCGAAAGCGTCAAATAGTTTTTCATGGGAAAACTTGGCCATTGTTGTATCTGCGTCCATGCGAAGGATGCGCGCCTGTGGAAAAAGCTCCTGCAGCCTCTGCTCTGCCTTCTGGGTTCCTAAGCCGGAATATTGGACGTACTTGCTGCTGCAAACGTCGCAGGAGGAAATTGCATCCCTGGTAAACCCGCAGTAATGACAGATTAACTGCTGGTTGCTGGCATGGTAGGTCAAAGAAATAGAACAGTTGGGACAGGCAGCAACAGCCCCGCACTGGCTGCAGCGGACAATGGTATTATACCCCCGCCGGTTCAGTAAAAGGATCGTCTGCTTTCCAGAGTTAAGGTTTTTTTCAATCTCCCCGGCAAGCTGGGGGCTTATCCCCCATTCCTGGGTGGAAAAAAGCTGTTCGTTCATATCAATAATGCCAACTCCCGGCAAAGGGTTCCCTGCATACCGGCTGGCAAGGGTGACAAGCTGATATTTTCCATGTACAGCATTGTAATATGTTTCCACGCTTGGAGTGGCAGAGGCCAAAAGGAGCATGGCATTATTCTGCCAGCAGCGATATTTAGCAACGTCCCTGGCGTGGTATCTTGGAGCTTGATCTGATTTATAAGTTGCCTCCTGCTCCTCGTCTATTACAATCAGCCCTATATGTTCCAGAGGGGCAAACACAGCGGAACGGGTCCCCACTGCAATACGGGCTTCCCCTTTATGGAGACGTTCCCAGGCATCCATGCGTTCTTTTGGCGTAAGCCCGCTGTGAAGTACAGCAACAAGACTGCCGAACCTTTGGCGAAAAAGGGAAACCGCCTGGGGGGTAAGGGAAATTTCCGGCACCAGAACAATGGCGTTTTTCCCCTGTTCCAACACCCGTTGAATCATGGAAAGGTAAACCTGGGTTTTCCCGCTCCCCGTTACCCCGTGCAGCAGAGAAACACAGGCGTTCCCTTCCTGGTACTTTGCCCAAAGTGTGTCCAAAGCTGTACGCTGTTCGGGCGTTAAGGAAGGAACCGGAGGCTTCCCTGTCTCCTGAACTTCAGAAGCTGTCCCGCCTTTCCATTGGGCAGCCCGCTGGAAAATTTCCACAATCCCCTTTTTTTCAAGCCCCTTTACAACTGCTTTTGTAATCGCACATAAGTAAAGAGCCTCTTTCAGAGGGACTTCCCCGGATTTCAAAAGCAGTTCCACCACTGCTTTCTGTTTTGGAGGCAGCTTGTCCGATGAAAAATTTTCATTGGACAAGCATTTATCTGTTAATCTGAGCGCTGATTCTGTTTCCTCTGCTACCCGCCGCCGGGCTTCTTCCATTTTTTCTACCAACCCCAGAGCCAGAAGCCGCCTCATTTCCCGGCTGTTTTCTGGCAATCCAGTAATTCGGACGAGCTCTTTTCCCGTTATTCCCTTTGGACGAAGCTGTAGAAATTCGTAAAGCCCTTTTTCTTCTTCTGTAAGCTGGATATCCTCAGCCGGTTTTCCTTTTTGCACAAAATATCTCCATCTTATCTGAACTTCCACCCCCAGCGGAAGCAGAACATGAACCGCATCATACCATGTACAGAAGGTATTGGAACGAAGATATTTCATCAGATTTAACATTTCAGAATTTAAAGCAGGGGTTTCATCCAATAGGGATGTTATCTCTTTCAGATTTCCATTGCTGATTGTGCTGTCTGTTTCCGCCAGCGCCAGCACAATCCCCTGTCGCTTTCTGTCCCCGCCTCCAAATGGAACAAGCACTCTGCATCCAACCTGGATACGTCCCTGCAATGTTGTGGGAATAAGATAGTCAAAGCCCATATCAAAGTGATATGCAGCTTTGTCTACTGCTATCTTTGCAATATTTGCTGTTGGTGTTATGGGATCCAGCCCCAGCATCTTTAGAAACACCCCCTTTTCAGGCTGCATCTATAGAAAACATCACTACCCTTTCTTAACAAGAGAAAACATGTTTTGGAGTGTGCTGGCCCTTGTTAAGCAAAGGTAAAATTATCAAAAAAGGCTGAAAAATATGTGGCTTTGAATTTCCCAACCTGCTTTTTGCTAACAATCCTGATATTATCTATATATACAAGCAAAATGGAATTAAGGCACAGCCATAGGGCGTGCCTTAATTCCGTTTCCATGGCCGACTGCTTTTTATAAAACGGGAGTCTTGACGGTTTTCTCAGTTACAGCGGGGAAATCCGGCAAGTTCGATATTTCTGGTGTATTCTGTCCCAAATTTTCTGTTAAATTTTCCTGTGTTTCTTCATTCGGAATCTGTGACATATCTTCCTGAAGTTCGCCGTCAGATCCAAGGCTGTCAGCCTTACCTTCCAAAGCTCTTTGATGTTCCAAAAGCTTCTGGATACGTTCCTGTTCCTCCTGTTCCAAAACCTTTTCCGCACTTTCAATATCTAAATGGCACTTGCCCATTTTAATATCCTCAATCGCTAAACGGACAGGTTTTGTAGAAAGTTCCTCCGGCAACTGCTTTGCCCTGTCAATCACAGTATTTTTACTTTTTTCCTGTTCGGATAATTCTTTCATTTTGTGCAGCTGTTCTTCAGTAATTTCCCTTGCATGCTTCGCCACACCAATCACAAAAGAATAATAGCTTTCATCTGGTTTCAAAAACTTATCTACATCTATTTTAACCATAATAAAACCTCCATATAAACGATTTTAAGAATTGCCATATAAGACAGCCTCAATTTCAGAAGCAGCCTGTTCCACAGTATGATTGACGATTTGGTATTGATAGAGTCCAGCTTTACTTAATTCAAAGGCCGAAGCCTCTAAACGTTTTCGTATAGCGGCTTCATCCTCGGTCTTTCTGCCAACCAAACGCCGTTCAAGTTCTTCCTGACTGGGTGGGAGAATGAAAATAGAGATTACATCCTTGCGCACGGACATAATTTTCTGCGCTCCCTGTACTTCAATTTCCAATAGAACATCCATGCCTGCATCCAATTTCTCTTGAACTTTGTCCGCTGGGGTGCCATAATAGTTCCCGTTATAAGAAGCATATTCAAGCATATCGCCTTTGGCTATTTTCGCTTCAAATTCCTCGCGGGAGAGAAAATAGTAATTAACCCCATCCTTTTCCCCATCGCGGGGCTGACGGGTAGTTGCAGAAACGGAAGGGAAAATCTGTGGATTGCGGGAAAGCAATAAATTTAATACAGTCCCTTTTCCCACACCAGAAGGGCCGGACAAAATAATCAGCCGGCCTTTTGGGGAATCTGCGGCTTTTGTCATGACTCATCCTCCTCCAAATCCTCCTCTTCATCATCGTCAACAAGGCGGTTTGCGACAGTTTCGGGCTGTACTGCCGAAAGGATTACATGGTCGCTGTCAGTAATAATAACAGCGCGGGTGCGTCTGCCATAAGTCGCGTCAATTAACACACCTTTTTCTTTGGCATCTTGGATAATGCGTTTAATGGGGGCTGACTCCGGGCTGACAATGGCAACCAGGCGGTTCGCTGATACCATATTCCCGAAGCCGATATTGATAAGTTTCATGCTGTATTTTACATCCTTTCCACAATATGGGCGGCTATTGGCAATGTTATAGCATAAGGAAATCTCTGAAGGCATCTGCTGGGTTCCAAAGAAATCCAATATACTCCTATTATACCTCATGACACATTATCTTGGCAAGTGTATTGAGATAAGTTTTATATACTCCACCCTGTTGGAAAATATGACACCCATCAAATTAATCCTTAATAGGGCTTTAAATCCCTTTGCTTGACAAAATCCAACACAGCCCAAATGCGGTTCTGACGTCGCATCTGCGTCGCTGTAAAGGCCAGGCAGGCGGCAGCTTGCCCTCACCTCCACGTCTAGCAGTTCCACCATCAGAACTGTTTTTGGAGCCATTTTTTACTTTTTTATATCGGCGTTCTGCTTTGCCGGCTCCAAAAACCATATTTCCCTTGTCAAGCAAAGGTAGGAAAAATGCAGCAAACTGTTTGCAGCCTAAAAATAATATCAATGCAAATATGCTGGAGCTTTGGTTAAGGCTTTGAGTCGGAACTGTTCCAGCAAATCCTTCATTTCCTGAGCCTGGGACGAAAGTTCCTCACTGGCAGCGGCAGACTCTTCAGCAGTTGCAGAATTTGTTTGTACTACAGCGGAGATCTGGTCAATCCCCTGGGTAATTTGCGAGAGGGATTCTGCCTGTTCCTGGGAGGCAGAGGATATCTTATATACAAGGTTCGAGGCCGATTCGGAGAGATTTACAATGTTGTCCAAAGATTGCGCAGTGTCCTCCGCGATTTTTCCACCATCCTGGATCATATTTACAACGGTTTCTATTAGGGTAGATGTATTTTTGGAAGCCTCTGAACTCTTTCCAGCCAAATTCCTGACTTCGTCTGCAACCACTGCAAAACCTTTGCCGCTCGCCCCAGCCCGTGCAGCTTCTACTGCTGCATTAAGTGCCAGAATATTTGTTTGGAAGGCAATATCATCAATTGTCTTCACAATCTTTCCAATTTCTTCTGATGTACTTACAATATTCTGCATGGCTTCCACCATGTCGTTCATCCTCTGTTTGCCGGTAATAAGTTCGCTTGAAGTTGCACGGCACTTTTCACTGGCTTCCCCGGCACTCTCGGCATTTTGTTCCACACGCTGCGAAACATCCATAATCGTTGCAGCCAATTCTTCTACTGAACTCGCCTGTTCTGTAGCTCCCTGGCTGAGGGACTGTGCCGCGCTGGCGACCTGGTCAGAACCGGCGGAAACCTGCTCTGCACTAGTTCTGACCCGGGTAAACGTTTCGTTTAGCACATCTATCGTATGCAAAAGAGAATCTTTAATAGGAGCAAAATCGCCAACATAATCAAGATCAATCCGCACATCCAAATTACCAGAATCAAATTCGTTTAGTACCTGGGAGATATTTTCAATATAGTTTCTCAGCGACTGGATTGTGTCCGAAAGGGACTGTGTTAATATCCCAACCTCATCGTTGGAGTTGGTAAGCACCACAGGGGCGCTCAGATTGCCCCGGCTGAGTTCAGAAAGCCGTTCCGTTGCCTGTGCGATAGGCTGGGTAATCTTTTTTGCGATCATTGACATTATTATTATGGCGGCCACCAGCACCAACACTCCACAGCCATACATAACTGTGGCAGCTACCAGCAATGATCTAGCAGAAGCATCCAGTTCAGCCTGAATCAACGGCAGCATATCTTCTTCATAGTTGCCTGTTCCAATGTACCAACCATAGGGTTCAAATTTTTGAACAAATCCGCGTTTGGCTTTGGCCTCGCCTTCTCCGGGCTTTGTAAAATAAAAATCTATAAAGCCGCCCCCTGCCTTGTCTCCAGCGGCAATTGTATCGCGGACAAAATAATTTCCCTTTTCATCCTGCGTGTTATACCGGTTGGTTCCTTCTACTTCGGGGTTAATATGAACAGCGCTGGTACCATCTGCCATATCTGCCCAGAAATAGCCTATTCCATTATTATAGCGTGTATTGCGTACAATGTAAGCCGCATTTTCGCGGGCTTGTTCATCTGTAATTTCTCCATTTTCAAAACGGGTATAATTAGTTTCCAAAACCCCTACTAGGCATTCCACCTGACTTTGAAGCATTTGATCCAGTTTTTCCTTTTTCGTATCTGCAATCCGCTGATATGCAGAATTCAGGGATACATAGGAAAATGATGTCAACACAAGAACCGCTGAAAGGATCAGCAGGCCGACGCTTACCATAAGTTTACTGCGCAGTTTTAACCGATTCATCATAATTAGTCCTCCTCATATTCAAAACAACAGGCAAAACTTACACTTGCTAATTTGAAATGAGAATCAAAGGTAAAAAGTACAGACAAATGCCGCATGCGAACAAAGCAACAATTTCTCTCGAAAAGAATAATAATATGGCGTAAAACTTCATGCAGTTGTTACACAAATTCTCCGGTCGTCCTCTTTGGCCGTATTGCTCTTGCTCTTATTTCTCTTATTTTCGACTCTTGATTCACATTAACAATATCTATGAAACAAGCAGAAGACATATGAAAGATAGTTATCCTATTTTATTTCAATCCGCTCGCGGTAATCAGCAGCAAGACAGAATATGTAGATTGTCTCTTGTCAGTGGAGAATACCGCTTTCGCTCCGCCTGCCACCGCCTCTGAAATACGTCATTATGTTTTACCGCAATTCTATCTATACGTCAACTTTTCTGGCAATTCACCTCCCACTTACAGAAATCGTGGGAATCCTTGCCGCACTATATTGAATGATTATTCAATATTTTGGATTTGTTCGCGGATTTTTTCAATTTCTGCCTTAATATCGACAACCGTTCTGGCAATCTCAATGTCCTGTGCTTTAGAGCCAATGGTATTTGTTTCCCGGTTTATTTCCTGGACAAGAAAATCCAGCTTCCTGCCTACCGGCCCATTAGAACAAAGGATATCCCTTAAAGCAGACAAATGGCTTTCTAATCTCACCGTTTCCTCGTCTACCGCGATACGGTCAGCAAAGATAGCTGCTTCTGTTAAAACACGCTGTTCGTCTATTTGACGCTCCTCTAAAATTTCCTTCAATTTCTGATACAGCCGCTCCTGATATACTCGAACGGTTTCTGGAGAATGTTCCTTTACAAAATCAACCATTCTTTGAATATGGGAAGCCCTGTCCAGGATATCCTTTTTCATGCGCTCCCCTTCGGCACAACGCATTTCCAAAAATTTTTCGACAGCTTTATCTGCAACAGGACGAACGAGGTTCCAGATATAGTCTTCATCCTCCTGTACCTTCAAAACAGTAAAGATATCTGAAAAGCGAGTCATGCAGGAAACAGTTATATCATCAGCAATCCCCAAATTTGTACCCATGCTGCGGAGTGCCTGCAAATACTCTTTGGCTAATGCCTGATTAATCTGTACTTCAGCAGATGGGCCTTCTACTGTCTGAATAAAAACCCCTACTTCGATTTTTCCCCGCGAAATTTTGGGCTGAAAATGTGTTTTCAGCTTTTCTTCTAAATAACCATAAGCACGAGGAGCACGAACGGCACATTCAAAATATCTATGGTTTACGGATCTAAGTTCTACAGTAATATCATGGCCATCCATTATTTGTTGGGAACGGCCATAACCAGTCATACTCATTGTCATATTGTGTCATTCCTTTAGTTACGACGGTAACTGCCCGCCGGTTCTATAATATTTCTCAAGTTAATATTATACCATTCTGTGTCAGAAATTGTCAACCAAAAGATAGAAATTAAGAAAATAAGTTGAGGTATAATCTTGTAAGCATATATTTTGATAAAACACTGCTGCGGGCACAATCTGAGCGGAGGACAACTTGGAGCGATTAAAAGCCCTCTGGCCGCCGGTCCAGCTCAACTGAAATAACATCCCTAAAACAAATAGGCTTGATTTTAACAGGGCATTTCTGAAAGATGGCTTTTACAGGTAGTATTGTATAAATTCCAGGTTGTGTGGATGATATTTAAAAGTAATCTAATTCTTTTTCACTATTGTATTTTAAAACATTTTCTTATATAATGTGACTTAAAAGAGGTGTCAATATGAAATATCCGTTGAAGCAGAAACTAAAGTCTTATTATTTTAAAAAATTTCTTATTTCTCTGGTATGGATCGTCTTTTGGTATGCTGCCTGTTATTTCCAGATAGAATTTTTCTACGGTCCTGGAAACGCCTTTACAAACGAGCATCCCTATCTGTTTGGCGTAGTCTGCGGGGTTGATTTTGTAGGGTTTGGCATCAGTACAACATACTTCATAATACGGCTTTTTTCTCTGTTCCATTTCAAAGGCAGGATTGTAAAATCTATGAAAAAATATCTTTCATCTGAATTAACAGAATCCCCCTTTGACCTTCTGGAACAGGATATCCAGTACAAATTATTGGGCGAAACAGAAATTTACATAGGAAACGACTGGATTGTGTTTCCCAGCCGTGCAATGCACCGTGATGCTGTCGCAGGGATTTTTTATGAAGTCCTATCTGAAAGTTTCCTATCTAAAAAAGTTCGTTTGACGTTGGTAGATACAATTGGGAATAGTATGTATGTCGATATTGCACCTGATTTCCATCCAGTTGCATACCAATATCTCAGGGAATGGCATCCATACGCCTCCTTTGGGATAATCCAATTGTTACTCAATTTCCAGAACCAGGAAGGAGAAAACATCGACTACAAAAAACTCCAAACCATGCCAGTTACAGCAGCAAGCATCTCCAAATGGGATAAAAGCCCTATATTAGAGGACAACACAATTCATTGTGAGTATGAGCGCTGGCTTTTAGCAGCATACAGCACATACCTTATAGATATACCTTTATGTCATAACAACTTTACTTATGCCGGAGGATTTGAAAGGACAGCCTATCAAAAGGAAGTATCGACAGAAATCCTCAACGAATCATGGGGAATTGAAAACAGTCTTCAACTACTGGCAAAAACAGAATATCTTGAACGGACCAGCAAAGCCTTCGACGGTGGAAAAGCCGATGGCTGGCAGCTTGGCCGCTCCATTATGCTATGGGGGTTTGGTTATATATCAGAAATGTGCAGCAGAGAGGATATGCTGAAATCCTCTTTGGATACGGCAATCACAATACAGCAATCCTTTTCAAGCTGGAAGGAATTATTAGACAGCCATATGAAAGGTTATGAAGCCTGGGTAAAAAACAAATCAGCTATTTCCCGCCGCCGGAAGGCATATCGGAAAATGCTGAAAGACCCAAATTCGATTATAAATACTGTTCCGTTTCATTCTGACCTGGAAGCCCTCTGTCGCGAAGCTTTGCGATATTCCGGCACGAATTGTTATGAAAAGTAAGCCTATATGAAATGAGGGAAAAGTCAATGAAACAAAACAATTACTTTTTCTGTATGGATAAACAGAAGCACACTTTTGAAATTACCTCGGCAGGGCTGCATATTCTCGCTATGGCCTGTATGCTGCTGGATCATACCTGGGCTTCTTTTGGCATGAATTGGGACTGGATGACCTGCATTGGCAGGATTGCTTTTCCTTTGTTTGCTTTTATGACAGTAGAGGGGTATTTCCATACAAGCAATTTCCGCCGCTATATGTTGCGGCTTCTGATTTTCGCGGTGATTTCAGAAATTCCTTTTAATCTTATGTACAGTGGAAATATCTTTTACCCTATTCATCAAAACGTTTTATGGACGTTTTTAATTGCTCTTTTCAGTATCCGCATAATGGAAATGGTTAAGGGAAAAGGAAACCCCTGGCTTTTTTATTTAGTAAGTTTTTTTGTGATTACTTTGGGGTGGATATTAGGCACTATTGGAATGGTCGACTACTACGGAGCAGGAATATGGATTGTTTTGGTTTTTTATTTTTTCCACGGGCGGAACTGGTGGTGTCTGCTGGGTCAAATACTCGCTTTATCCTGGCTGAATTTTACTTTAGGCGGCCTTACATACACATTCCAGATTTTAGGAAGAGAAATAAATTTTCCACAGCAGGCATTTGCAATGCTGTCTCTAATCCCCATCTGGTTATACCGCGGGCGGCAGGGACTTCATAATAAGAGCTTTCAATACGCTTGTTACTGGTTCTATCCAGTTCATTGCCTGGTTCTGTTTTGTGTGAGAAATTTTTTGCATCTCTCTTTCAGCTTTTGAAGTTCTATATATTCTACGGCAGCTTCACGCCCATGTCTGCTATAGATAGGATATTCTGCAACAATTTTTTCACAGGGATAGCTTTGGGTAAATAAGCCATATCCAGCGGTTTCTTTTCATCATAGGGACAACGCCCAATCAGATATCCGGCGGAAGCTTATAATATCTGATTTCATATTTAAAATAAAGCTGCTGTGATATTTTTACAGCCTCTGCTATTTCTTATTGGGAATAATCATAATCCTCCCTTGCTTTTGCTAAGATGAAAAAGAGCTGCTCTAAAAACAGACAACTGTTCGCAAATTAAAATCCGTTATCAGTTTTATTTGTATTAAAAAGCGGGTCATGGTTGAAAAACCATGACCCGCCCATTTCTTTATGGAAATCCAACTTATACCGGATGGACCGCTGCAGCTTTATCCGCATGTTCTCCATCAACGCCGTACTTTTTATTCATTCTCTTTTCAAAGAACTTCTCTGCAACAGCGCCGAACTGTGCATAGCTCAAAACGTCCTCTTCCTGCTCATAATACTTAGAGGGCATATCAGCCTTCAACTTCTCCAGCTCATTTTCCAGCAAATCAGCGGGACGGCAGTCAATAGGCTTCTCATCTCCGATAATTTTCTTTCTGAACTCAGGATCAACAGGAACAGGGGTACGGCCATACTCGCCGCGAATAAGCCCCTTAAACTCTTTTGTGACCATCTTATAACGTTCACCCATAATGACGTTAAATACCGCCTGGGTGCCGACAATCTGAGAACTTGGGGTAACAAGCGGAGGATAACCTGCATCCTTACGGACATTAGGAATCTCATGAAGCACAGCGTCAAGCTGGTCTTCTTTTCCAGCCTGTTTCAGTTGGGAAACGAGGTTGGAAAGCATCCCGCCGGGAACCTGGTACAACAGAGTATTTGCATCAACGCCAAGAACCTTGGGATTCAGCAGGCCATTTTCAAGGTATTTTTGACGGAGCTTCGCAAAATGTTCCCGTACAACATTCAGCTTATTCAAATCCAATCCAGTATCATATGGAGTGCCTGCAAGGGCAGCAACCATAGATTCAGTAGCAGGATGGGAAGTACCCATGGCCAAAGGTGACATAGCAGTATCAATAATATCAACACCGGCTTCAATCGCCTTCAGATGGGACATGGACGCCAGCCCAGAAGTATAGTGAGAGTGGAGCTGAATCGGGATTTTAACAGTTTCCTTAAGAGCCTTCACCAGATCAAACGTGGTGTAAGGGGTCAGCAAACCAGCCATATCCTTAATACAGATGGAATCCGCGCCGGTTTCTTCAAGCTGCTTTGCATATTTTACAAAGTACTCAATGTTGTGAACCGGGCTGATAGTGTAGGAAATACAAGCCTGCAAATGAGCTCCAACTTTTTTGGTAGCTTTAATAGCAGCCTCCAGATTGCGGATATCGTTGAGCGCATCAAAAATACGCATGATATCAATGCCGTTATCAACAGATTTTTTAACAAAGTAGTCGATAACGTCATCGGCATAGTGGCGGTATCCAAGCATGTTCTGGCCGCGGAAAAGCATTTGAAGTTTTGTGTTGGGCATTCCTTTGCGGATGATGCGCAGACGTTCCCAGGGATCTTCATCCAGGAAGCGCAGGCAGGAGTCAAAGGTTGCCCCGCCCCATACTTCAGCGGAATAAAAACCAACCTCATCCATAGCGGAAAGGATTGGGAGCATTTCGTCTGTACTCATACGGGTGGCAATCAAGGACTGATGCGCGTCGCGCAGAACAGTTTCCGTAATTTTTAGTTTAGCCATTAACGGCACCCCTTTCTAAAAAACTGGCACGCTGTCTGGCTATCAGGCGATAACAACCAGCAAATCGTTGGAATTAACGCTGTCGCCCTTCTTAACACTGATGGACGCAACGGAACCGGCACAGGGAGCAACAATATCATTTTCCATCTTCATGGCTTCAAGAACCACAAGGACTTCCCCTTCAGCAACGCTTTGGCCTACGGCAACTTTCACGTTGACAATTGTACCAGGCATAGGAGCATTTACTTTTGTTCCTTCAGCAGGGGCGGCAGGAGCGGGAGCTGCTGGAGCCGGGACAGCCGCAGGCGCTGGGGCCGGAGCTGCTGGAGCAGCCGCAGCAGGAGCCATTGGAGCAGCACCTGCTCCGGTTTCCTCTACCTGAACGTCGTAGGCTTTGCCATTTACAACAATATTATATCTTTTCACAGTGGGTCCTCCCTTTCAACTACATCATGTAACCAGGAAACACAGTTAAAAGTGATTCCTGCAAACCATTCATCAGAAGTTTTTACAGCGGCATATTGCCATGTTTTTTCGGCAGTTTAGAAACCCGTTTGCCTTCCAGCATATCCAGGGTAGAAATCAGCACGCTGCGGGTAGCGGCAGGATCAATAACATCCTCAATATACCCGTCTGCTGCTGCCTGGAACGGAGAAGCATCTTCCACCTTATATTTGGCTTCAACAGCCGAGCGGGGATTCTTATCCGTGATCTGGTCTGCATACAGCATTGTAACAGCTGTTTCAGGCGCCAATGCAGAAATCTGGGCGCTGGGCCATGCCAGTGTAACATCAGAGTTCGCATTTCTTCCAGCAAACACCATATAGGCAGGGCCATAGGCTTGCCCCATAACCACGCATACTTTCGGGGTGGTAGCTTCTGCATATACATGGGCAGCCTTTGCCGCCTCGCGGACAATGCCTTTCAGCTCTGCCTGGGCAGAAGCCTTAAAGCCCTTTGTATTTACAAATGTCAGAACTGGAATTTGGAACGCATCACAAATGGAAACCAGACGGGCAATCTTTGCACAGCCGCCGCCGCAGATAGGTTCCCCTGTTGTAGCAACAACGCCTACCGTTGAACCGCCCAATGTGGCAAAACCAGACACGGCGCCTACTGCAAAATCTTTATGCAGTTCCAGGAAGCTGTCCTTATCAACAATCATTTCTACCAACGCCTTCATATCGGCGTTTTCTATATTCTCTGCTGCTGAACGAAGCGCTGCGTCTACTCCTTCTACAGCCGCTGCCTCACAAATTGGGGCAGCAGAAAGGTTATTAATCGGCAGCATGGAGATAATGCGGCGGGCCTGTTCCATGGCAGCGTCTTCATCTTTAGCAACAATATGTGCCATACCGGATTTCGCAGCATTTTCCGCTGTTCCTGCTCCGGGTACGTTTTCGCCTTTTGCCTTTGCAGTAAAAGGAGCGGTCATAAATAATTCCGCTTTTTCTGTCATAATTACAAAATCTGCGCTTAATGCGATCATTGCTGCACAGCCTGCGCAGGTTCCTGCGATTACCGAAATCTGCGGAACCACGCCGGAAAGGTTGTTCTGCCACAGCAGCATTTCACCATAAGCGTTCAGTGCGTCATTGCCCTCTTTGAGCATTGCCCCATTGGAATCATAAATTCCCACTACTGGCGCGCCGGTTTTTGCCGCCAAATCATACAGCTTCTTTATTTTTCCTGCGTGCGCCTTGCCTACAGCGCCGTTTTGAACGGTAATATCCTGGGAAAATGCAAATACCGGGCTGCCATCTATGGAACCATAGCCTGTGACTACACCCGCCGATTCTCCCCCGGCCTTCGCAAATCCATCCAGCTCCACAAAACTGTCTGCATCAAATAACGCAGTCAGCCTTTTGCGTGCGGGAGTTGCTTTGTCCAATGCGCTAAGCGCTTTGGTGAGAGCATCCATTTTGCTTTCAGCACTCATTTTATTTCCTCCATTCCAGTTTCCTGTGTCCTTCTTTTGCAGATTTTCCCCTTTGGGATTATCTGCTATAAACAGGTTCTTAGGTTTGATTTCCATTTGCTGTCAACCCCGCCGCCTGTTTGCTATGGTGTTTAGGAAAATCAACAAAAGAATTTTTGGAAAACGGGATTTCTGTTGACTTCATTTTTTGATGGAACTCAAACGTAATCGTTCATATTATAACCTATTTTTCTGCCATTGACAAGTGATTTTCCCAGACTTGTCCAAAAAATTTGGACAGAAACCTAACCGGCGGGCATAAACCTAATCTAATGAACCAGAAAAGATGTATGAAAAGCTTTGACTGCTTTCTCGAAGGGCGGCCTGTGCAGCAGAACTGTACAGGTTCAGGGGATGGAGTTTCCGACCGCGCCAGTGGTCACGAAATACCCCTGCACAAACTCAAAAGAGGGCAGAAGCATTCCTAAAGGGGGAATAGAAAAAAGTTTAAGTTAAAAGCCTGTTTGCGAAAGCAAAATTCCTTCGCAAACAGGCTTTATATTTCTCTTATAGAGTTTTCTTTACTTTTTAGTATAGCGGGTGTTTCGCGCTTGCGAGCACGGCCAGGGATCTGCTTTGCTGCCCCCTGCCTATAACCCTTTTCATCTGCTGTAAGCAGTACTCATCTAAATTTGCAGCTGCAAATGAATTTTTTCAGAAACTATTTATGGCGTTTATAAATTTTCCGCCCTCTCTGTTCCCTTCCAACCGGGACATCCCCCATATCCCGAACGGGTCTGCCATTGCGGAATTCAAAACTATCCTCCCTGCTGGAACTGCGGCGGGATGAACTCCCTGATTTCTTTTTCATCGTACCCCGCCCGAAATTTTTTTCCTCTGTTTTAGGCCGAACCGGCTGAACACTTTGTCCTTTCACAGCGCCGCGAACAGCCCGGACTTCCTGTGGAGTCAGTTCCCTCCATTTACCTGGCTGGAGCATTCCCAACCTGATTGGGCCGACACTGCTTCGTTTCAGCCTTGCCACTTCCAACCCTACCGCTTCACACATCTTACGAACCTGCCTGTTTCTTCCCTCATGAATAACGATTTGTATAACAGCTCTGTCTGTTTTTTTCTCAATCACATCCACTTGAGCTGGCGCAGTCGTCTTCCCATCTATTTCCACCCCAGAGGAAAGCTGTACCAATTGATCCTCGTTTACCCCCGGCCTGACGGTGACACGGTAAGTCTTAGAAATATGATGGCTTGGGTGCATAATTAAATTTGCAAATTCCCCATCATTGGTAAGGATCAGCGCGCCTTCAGAATCCTTATCGAGCCTTCCCACAGGATAAACGTGCTCAGGAGCATCCTCTACCAGTTCAGCAACACATTTTCTTCCCAACTCGTCGCTGAGAGTAGTAACATAGCCGCGGGGCTTGTTCAAAAGGATATAAACTTTGTGAACCCTTGAAGACAATTCCAAGCGGACGCCATCAATTGTAATGATATCTTTTTCCGGGTCCACAGCCACGCCAGTTTCCGCACGTCTTCCGTTGACAGTAACCCTTCCTTGAGCGACGTATTCCTCAGCCTTTCTGCGGGAGAGAATACCGTTTTCCGATAAAACTTTTTGAATTCGGGTTTTAGCCATAAAAAAATCCCTTTCCGGTCTGCCGTCCGGCAGTCCATAAGTCGTTTGTTTCAATCCTCTCGCAGTCGTAAAAAGAGAGAATATTTCAAATAATGATAGATTAAGCCCTATATGGCAGAATCCCTTAATTTTGGTTTCCCTAAAACTTTTTTCATTTTTGGAACGGCTTTGTAATAGTATTCCACAATTTAGAGAACCCTTTTTTCTCCTGTGGTTTCAAAGGAGAAGCATCTTTAGAAATAAGGGGGATAGAAGACATTTCCTTTCCGTCTAAAAACAGAACTGCCTCTCCTAAAATCTGTCCTTCATCGATAGGGGCATATTCTAAAGCGGATAACTGGACAGAAACCTGAACCCTCTGGGCCTCCTCTGGCGTAAGGGCAAGTTTTTCCGCTGCTGCTTCCCCGCTGCCAGAAACCCGAACAGAACTTCTGGTTCCTCCTGTTACGGGAACCCTCAAATCCTCCGGCAAAAAGGAAACCACATCATAAGCCTTTAAAGCATTAAATCCTGCATCTAAAGCCTGTTTGTGGAGATTCCAGTCATCGGCTGCCCCCAGCGTAACACAGACCAAAAGAATACCGTCACGGCTTGCAGCGGAAACAAGGCATCTTCCTGACTTTTTCGTAAACCCCGTTTTAACACCGATTGCATCTTTATACTCCCGCAAAAGGCGGTTGTGGTTGCTTAACCAGCGATCATAGGGTGGATTTCCAAAGGAAAGCTTCATGGAAGGGCTGGAACAGATAGCCGCAAAATCTGGATTCCTAAGCGCTTCACAGGCTAAAAGGCCCATATCGCGGGCAGTAGAAAAGTGGTTTTCATTGTCCAGGCCGGAAGGGGTTACAAAATTGGTATTGTCCATCCCAATTTCCGCTGCCCTCAAATTCATCCTCTTGGCAAAGGCTGCCTGTGAACCGTCAATATATGCAGCGGCAGCATTGGCAGCGTCGTTGCCGGAAGCGAGAAGCATCCCGCCCGCCAGTACCCGAAGCGTTACCGAGTCTCCTTCTGATAACCCCATAGAAGTTCCTTCCACCCGGATTGCTGCCGCATCTACTACAAAGGAAGTGTCAATATTAGGCTGTTCCAACGCCAAAAGTGCAGTCATGATCTTGGTGGTGCTGGCCATAGAAAGGCGTTCGTCAGGATTTACGCCAAATAAAAGCCTTCCCGTTTTTCCGTCCATCAGAACCATGCCTTTGGCGTTGCTGTTTCCAAAGGGCAGCGGCACAACAGGCTTGGAAATTTCTGCCGACGCATCCTCTGCCATGTACGGAAAATCCACATCAAAGGCTTTTACTGCGCTTATCCGTCCTAAAATCAAAACCGCCATCAGGGCAGCCAGCCAAATCCATTTTGTTTTCTTCCTCCTACACATCCCGATTCCCCCGTTTCCACAGTTGTTACCGATTTGTACCAGCATATGCAGAAGGAGGGCGGGGTATGTTTTATAGTAAGGAAAGAAGGGTATTATAGCAATCCTCCAATATCAGAATAGGAAAAAATCCTTTAAGCCAATGATACAGCCCTCTAATACATTGACCTTTGGGTATTCATTTTTTCCATAAACAGCATAAGGTTCAAAAAAGGCGGACTGAGAAAGGTGAAAGAATCGCTTTGCAGATTTTACTCCTTAGAAAAGTATAGAGCTGAACCAAAAGTTCCCCTGCCATATCCTGATGCCCTGTTACAGGAGGCACCATCAGGACTGCATTTCCGCAAAGGTGAACTTTTCCTTTTAAGGAACGGATATAAAATCGCGCTCCTTTCTCTCATCCTATTTTTACTAAAAGAAGCCATAAAATGAAGATTTTCTCAGAAGCTGCTATCCGCTTTTTTCTCATCGGCAGAGGAAGATTCCCCTGTACTGGTTCCTTCTGCTTTGGTGGAATCCTCTCCGTCTTTGCCGGTTTTCTTCTGAATAAATCCCACAACCTGATTCAAAACTTCTGGGATCATATTCAAAGCACGGCCGGCGTTATTGGAATTTTCTGAAATCTGCATCATCCGAACATCCCCGTCTGGAGAGATTACCAAAAAGGCAATAGGAGAAATGGTCACACCGCCGCCGCTGCCGCCGCCGAATAAATCCTTTGGCTTACTGGTAGGCATATCTGAACCGCCGGAAGCAAAACCAAAGTTAACCTTTGACACCGGAATAATTGTTGTGCCATTTTCTGTTTTAATCTCCTTGCCAATAATCGTTTCCGCACCTACTAATTCCCGAAGGTGCTGCATAGAATCATTAAGAATATCCTGAATAGGGGTACTACTCATTTTTAATTCCTCCAATAAATTTATAATAAACGGGATGCAGGCAGTTTATGAAACAGTTTGTCCAGCCGCATCCTGTTCTTTTTCTTTCTTTGTTTTCATTTTAGCAAGGTATTTTTTCAAAAAGAAAAATCCCCCGGAAAAGGCTGCTGCCAAAAGTGTTCCTATACGAAAAAACAGCTCCCCGGAAACTTCCACGCGGCTTTCCTCCGACAAAAAGTCAGGAATTATTTGAATATACGTCCGCCGAAGCGTGACAATCCGCGACACCAGGGCACACATACTGTATACCGCCGCATTTACTTTTCCATAAGTAATCGCTGTTTCTGCTGCATCGTTTCCGGCAACTGCCATTTGCAGGCAAAGATCATTGATACGAAATCCCTTCCAAAATCGTTTGACAAGCTTCCCTCCGCTTTGGGCTATGATTAAAATAAGCTCTATCCATTCCTGAACTGACTTTTTTTGTTTTTTCTTTGGTGTTTCACCGGTTTGAGAATCTTTCTTCTTTGTTTTAGCTTTTTTTCGGGATTTCTGGCGTTTTTGTTTGAAAGCTTGTTGTTCCTCCTCTTTTTCTAAGTCTTCGCTGGAAAAAATTGAAATTTTCCAAAACAGAATTTTCAGCCAGCAGGAAGTCCCTTCTTCCCCATAATCTACACCAAGCCGAACGGGAAACCACAAAAACAGGCCGATTATCAGCGCAATAATGCCCAATATAATCCACCCCATCGGTATACCTCCCTTTCGCTGTTGATTTCAACTTAGAACCTGTACCTTTGCTTGACAAGGATCAACACGCCCAAAAGCAGTTCTGACGGCGCATCTGCGTCGGTTTCCCTTGCAGTCCGTCAGGATTGCTGCGGAAAACCTCCTTGTCTGGCGGGAAAAATCCCCGCCCTTCCAGCTTCCCCCGGCTATGAATATAGGTTCTTAAATCTGTTTTTCCATTTCAGGCAAAACTTCCATTTCCTGTTTTTCCTCCATGGTGGGTTCTTGTCCAGAAACTGGCGGAAGCTGGCTAAGGCTTTCCAATCCAAAACACCTTAAAAAAGCGTCTGTTGTTCGATAGCTAATAGGCCGTCCAGGTAATTCCAGCCTTCCGGCTTCCTCCACTAATCTTTTTTCCATCAGGGAATTAATAACAGCAGAACAATCTACCCCACGGATCTGTTCAATAAATGCCTTTGTAACTGGTTGATTATAGGAAATGACTGCCAGTACTTCTAAAGCAGCCTGTGATAAAGGCATATTACGGGTAATCGCCAGCACAGCCTTTATATCAGCAGCGTATTGTGGAAGCGTACTAAGCTGAAAGCTGTCTTCCAATTTAAGAATTTGTAAAGCACTGCCCTCTTTTTTATACTTATCCGACAGTTTCTGGACTTGCTGGTATACAGCCGGTTTTGTAAGCCCAAGAACAGCGGCCAGTTTTTCGCAGGCAACCGGCCCGCCGCCGGCGAAAAGGATAGCTTCAATTCTTCTTTCCAGTTTTAGTCCTGCCACAAGCTGTCTCCTTTATATATTGCATATAATATTGGTATTCTGTTGCGTTTGATTCAGTAAAAGGCAAATATACAGGGATAAACCAAAGATTTGTACTCCCAAAGGAAAAACGCAATTCCCAGGCTGACCGGCTTACCTATCCCCTACGCCCCAATCGCTGTAACAGTCTGAATTTCATCGTCTGCAACCTGGATACGTTTGTCTTTAATCAGTTCCAACACCGCCAGAAAAGTAGCGACCAGCTCAGACTTATCCTCTACATGATAAAACAGTTTTTGAAATCCGATTACCTTTTCATGATACAGTCTTTGAAGCAAATATGCAATTCTGGATGATACTGATACAACATGTTTTCTCACAATAGGCCGGAATACGTCCTCCGAAGGAGGAAGTTTCCTCTGTCCTCTGCCAATCGCCGAAAGATAGGCGTGTATCAATTCCTCCAAAGGGTATCGTCCTTTATGGGTTGGGTCTGACTCAACTTTTTCTGGTTTGCGGACAAAAACCAAATCCCCTTGATACTCGTTTCCAAGGTATTCCGCTATCTGTTTGCATAAACTGTACTCTAAAAGCTGCCCAGTCAGTTCTCGGGTCAGTTCCTGCTGCTCTTTCTCTCTTTTTGGAAGGAGGGACAGGGTTTTGATATATACCAGCCGGGAAGCCATTTCCAAAAACGAACTGGAAATTTCCATGTCCTGCCTCTGCATCTGCCCAATCGCTTCCAAATATTGATCCATTACTTTTGTAATTTCTATCTCTAAAATATTCAGTTTATGTTGTGAAATCAAATGAAGCATTAAGTCAAGGGGGCCTTCAAACTGGTCCAGCTTGAACGACAGCGTTTCCATATTTTCAACCTCCCTTTCTATCTCTATGTAATTCAGACAAAAAGCCCTGTAAATACATCTATAAAACCAGTCGCCCTCACCATAGCCCGTACTACAAAATTAACCCCATATCCCAAAGGTACAGAGAACACTCCTAAATATAACAGCAGCGCCATAATTAAAAATATATATCGTTCATATCTCATAATGGAAAAGTAAATTTTATCAGGAAGAAAAAGGGAGATAATGCGGGAGCCGTCTAGCGGCGGGACGGGAAGCAGGTTAAAAACTGCCAGCGACACATTAATACTGAACATTGCCCACAGAATTTCTGTAAGCCCCATAAATAACGCCTGAATAGGTTCTGAGGCGATTGCCGCTGCTGGGGAAAACAATCCATATACCAGACGGTATACAACTAAAAGGATAAAACCAAAAATCAGATTTGACAACGGCCCCGCCAATGCAGTTACCGCCATATCCCGTTTAGGATTTTTGAAATATCGCATATTTACCGGCACTGCCTTTGCCCAGCCAAACCCTGTCAGCAGCATTAACATACTTCCAATCGGATCAAAGTGTTTGATTGGGTTTAAAGTCAGACGGCCCTGGTTTTTTGCAGTGGGGTCTCCAAGCCGGTTTGCTACCCAGCCGTGGGAACATTCGTGAAGCGGTATAATTGCAACCAGGACAATGCACCTGGCTAAAAGGGTATATAATCCGTCAAAGAACATAAAACCCCCTCCTTATTATAAAAACCTGTTAAAATTCTGGATGTATCTCAGATTACACAGTCAGTTTTTTGCACAATATAAGCAAGATGTATATGGATAGAATTTAAACAGTTTCTCAGTTTCCTCTTTATTATACCTGTTAAATATGAGAAAAACAAGCGGTTAAATCAACTGTTTACAATTCCTTATGATTATTTAACATGGGTTCGATGAAAATCTGCTTCCAAATCTATGTCTTTCGGCATAAAAGACGCCATCTCAGCAACCGTTGGCTGTTCGCTGGCTGCAAGAGGAAACTTTCAGCAAAGAATCCCGCCATATATCCCCCACGGAAGCAGCTCTAAACTTGCCGTCCGCTGCCCCCATTAAAGAAAATGGCGGGATTATTCCAAAATTTAGATATCTACCTCTTAGGTGAGGCCTATATTTTCTTTTAGCAGGCTGGGGTATTTCGCGCCCGCAGGCGCGACCAGGGAACTTTTTAGGAGTGCAGCTCCGCTGCACAACCCTGGGATCTTCAAACCTTTTTAATCCACCTCAGGCTGTATTCGTCTAAAGCCATTCCCGCTTGTATACGTTTTCCATAAAACAAAGACGGCGTCGCCACATGGCAACACCGTCTAAGCAGTTACAACCATAAAAACATTTCCCACAAAGCATCAGACAGCGCGGGTCACTTTGTTGGAACGCAGGCAGCGGGTACAGGCATAAAGATGACATGGAGTTCCGTCCACAACTGCCTTTACACGGCGAACATTAGGTTTCCAAGTCCGATTAGATCTTCTATGGGAGTGAGAAACCTTGATCCCAAAAGTTACGCCTTTTCCGCATATATCGCATTTTGCCATGGTGCAAACACCTCCTTAAAGAGCGACGCAAAAAGTCAACATTAGTATGATATCAGAAAAACAGTAGAAAATCAAGTAGATTTTAGGAAAAAGTTGTTTCAATCCAATCGAAATAGTAAACCCTCAACACATAAAATTCAAAGCCCTACTTCTTTTTCTGGGACTTTGAGGAAGAGGCTGTATTCTTCTTCTTTTTTGGGAATCGGTTTTCCGTTCCGCTCAGGAGCCTTTTGATATTTTCCCTGTGCATAAAGATGACAATGGCAGCCATCAAAACAGCAAAGAGCAAATCCAAATTCAAACTTCTGCCGCATAAAAAGAAAACAAGAACAGGAAAAAGAACGGCGGCAAAAATCGACCCTAAAGAAACAATTCTTGAAAGAAAAATAATGGGAATAGTAACAGCAGCAAGCAGCAAAAAGATCAGGGGATGAATGACAAGGATAACGCCTGCAGAAGTAAGAACGCCCTTCCCGCCGCGGAAGCCGAAATAAACGGGGAAAAGATGTCCAAGAATTGCAAAAAATCCCGCAATAAAACCGCCGTCAAAGGTTCCCACGCCAAGAATATAGAAAAGCAGCCGGCCAATTAAAACCGCAAGCGCACCTTTCGCAAAGTCGCCGACGGCAGTAAGAGCAGCAGGAAATTTGCCATACGTCCGCAGTATATTGGTCATACCAGCATTTCCGCTTCCATAATTGCGGATGTCCTCCTTGGCGTAAAGCTGGGATACTATGATAGCGCTGTTAATGCTGCCCATCAGGTAAGCGCAAAGAGCTGAAAGGACGATTCCCAAAAACAACATGTAGATCATCTCCTGAACAATAATTAGATATAGGGTCATATTCCGCCGTTAAATAATCCCTTATCATTATTATTGTACAGGATGAAATACCGAGCGGTCAAGACTGCAGCAGAGGAAAACGATGCAATTATTACTAATATTTTAAATAAGTGAAATAGATTTTACTAATCTTTGCCTTTTCCCTGTCCCCTTTCACGGATAATCATACGGATCGGGGTACCATCCAGGCTGAAATTTTCCCTGATTTGGTTTTCAAGGTATCTTTGATAGGTAAAATGGAAAAGTTCCTTGTTGTTTACAAAAGTAACAAATGTTGGCGGACGTGTGGAAGCCTGGGTCATATAGAAAATGCGCAAACGCTTCCCCTTGTCAGATGGAGGCTGAACTTTTGCAGTTGCATATGCAAGCACATCATTTAACCGCCCGGTAGGGATACGGATAGCGTTCTGTTCATTGACATAGAGGATCCATTCAAACAACTTATCAATCCTCTGGCCTGTCTTGGCAGAAATAAAAACAAACGGTACATAGGACATAAAACTGAAATCCTGCTGGAGCTTTTCCCGGAATTCATCCATCGTTTTATCATCTTTCTCTAAAGCGTCCCATTTGTTGACAGCAATAATACAGCCCTTACCCTGTTCATGGGCATATCCGGCGATTTTCGTATCCTGTTCTGTTACACCTTCCAGAGCGTCAATAAGGAGGATGCACACCTCTGCCCGGTCTACTGCCATATAAGAACGAAGCACACTGTATCGTTCAATCGCTTCCTCTACTTTTGACTTCCTACGAATTCCTGCTGTATCAATAAACAGGAACTTTCCAAATTGGTTTTCTACAGCGGCGTCAGTAGCATCGCGGGTTGTGCCTGCAATATCAGAGACAATCGCTCTTTCCTCCCCGCAAACCCGGTTGACCAGCGAAGACTTTCCAACATTAGGCTTTCCGATTACTGCAACTTTGACTGCATCGCTTTCCCCGTCATCCACCTTATCAAAGTCAAGGAAGGAAAAAGCAGCATCTAAAAGGTCTCCTGTCCCATGTCCATGAACAGAGGAAACCGCAACCGGCTCTCCCAAACCCAAATTATAAAACTCATAAAAGTCCGGGGGGATTTCACCCAAACTGTCGCATTTATTGACACATAATACAATGGGTTTTCCGCTTTTTATCAGCATATTGGCTACATCATGATCTGTGGCTGTCACCCCGGTTTTAATGTCCGCCACCAAGATAATTACGTCCGCAGTATCTATGGCAACTTGTGCCTGGCGGCGCATTTGGGATAAAATTACATCTTTCGTTTTGGGTTCAATGCCGCCAGTATCCACCATCATAACCGAATGGCCTGCCCATTCAACTTCTGCATAAATTCTGTCTCTGGTAACGCCGGGAGTATCCTCTACAATAGACAGCCGCTGTCCCACAAGTTTATTAAACAAAGTTGATTTTCCTACATTGGGCCTTCCTACTACTGCTATAATCGGTTTACTCATCTGTTTCACTTCCCTTTTATCAAACGCTAATGCCCATCATTGCCTTTACCAGACGAAAACCATCGTTTGGCACAGGGGATATTGGAACTCCTAACAAATTTTCAGCTCCCTCAACTGTCATATCATCCAAAAAACAATCCTGTTCATGCCGAAGCATAACGGCAGGAATCAAAAGCTCCTCCCCTAACACCTGTCCAGCTAGCTGCTGCGTCAAATCCTTCCCTGTTACCAATCCGCAAACGGTGATTTCCTCTCCAAAAAAGTGGTTCTCAATCATATAAACCCGAATTTGGAGCCAGGGAAGTTTCTCCTCTAGCTTTCGCGCCAACTTTTCTATTAATGGAAATGCTGCTTTTCCTGTCGCCATAGAAACTTGTCGGGAAGCAGCGGCAGCGGTTGCGGATTCCTGTTCCAAATCTTCCAGCGCCATGGAAAACTCATCTTCAAGTAATGTCATCATTCCCACGCCGCTTTCCAACTGGGAAAAATCCTCGTAATACTCTACCCCTGGAAATTCCCGTCCTGCTTTCAGAAAAAATTCGTCCGCTGGATAAACAATCCGGCTTCCATATTCTTTTTTAAACTGGTCTGAAAAGCTGTGAATCATGTCAATTACCGCTCCTGCTTCCTTTGGGGTATAGGAACGCAGAGGGTACAAGCCTTCCCGGTACTTGGTGACACCCACAGGGACGCAGGAAACCGATTCCAATGACGGCATAAGGGTCTGCAGGTCTGTCAATGTTCTAAAAAGCTCTTTTCCATCATTAATATCAGGGCAAAGCACTAATTGAACATTAATTTTAATTCCCCCGTCAGCCAGTATACGCAAATATTTAAGGCTTTCCGCCGCTCTGGGGTTAGCCATCATTTTCACCCGTAAATCTGGATTGGTCGTATGAACTGAAATATGAATCGGGCTAATGTGCATCTTAATAATCCGTGCAATGTCCTCATCTTCCAGGTTTGTCAAAGTGACATAATTACCGAACAAAAAAGACATACGGGAATCGTCATCTTTAAAATAAAGCGATGGGCGCATACCTTTTGGCATTTGGTCAATAAAGCAAAATATACAATGGTTTTTACAGCTATGCTGTTTATCCATCAGATAAGTGTCAAAGGTCAATCCAAGCTCTTGATACTCCTCTTTATAAATGCGGAAGATTTTCTCTGTTTTTTCCTTTGTGAGAACTTCCAGTGAAAGACAGGTATCCACCATATAAAACCGATAGTCAAGCACATCGTTTATTTTGCTGCCGTTAATACACAAAAGAGTATCTCCTACCGACATCCCTGCCCTGTCTGCCGGAGAGTTTTTCTCAACCCCGCTGATGATAACTGCCAACCATTCCATCCCCCTTCCCTATTCTTCCCTGTATATGCTGGAATTTTCCCATATTCCCAAAACAAAAGGAGGGGGAAACGTTTTTCCTCCTCCTTTTCACAGGCTGACCTTTTGGGGTGGATTTATCAGGGGAGTTTATGCCTCTACCTTGATTACCTCTACACCCTTATAATAACCACAGTTGCCGCATACACGATGGGGAACCTTTAATTCACCGCACTGAGGGCATCTGGAAAAATTCGGGGTCTGCAATTTCCACACATTAGAACGCCTTTTATCGCGGCGCGCTTTGGACGTTTTCCTCTTCGGGACTGCCATGACAAGCACCTCCTGCCATATTTATCACTTTTTCGGTGTTTTTTCCTCTAAAAGCTGCTTTAACTTTGCAAAACGAGGATCCACTTCCTTCACTTCACAATTACAGCTTCCTTCGTTCCAGTTTTTACCGCACTTTGGACACAGGCCTTTGCAATCGTCTTGACATAATACCTTGGTTGGTAGCTCAAGGCTGATATCTTCCGCTGCAAGCCCACCTACATCAAGAATCCCATCATTCAGGATAATATAAGCTTCTTCATTACCCTGATTGCTGAGTTCCTCCACCAATATATGATGGAAGCGATAGGCCATCTGCCGCTTTACCTCTGTACAGCATCGGGCACACTGGGAATGAAATTCAAAACGGGCAGTATAATCATATTCGACAATTCCTGCTTCATTTGCTGCTTTGCCCGAAATCAATACCGGAGAACTGATTGGATGCCCCGGCCACAACCCTTCCTCTGTGTTGGGCAAAATCCCATCAATTGTGACGGTTTTACCTTCCTCCAGGAAAAGTTGTTTCAAATTCACTTGCATAAAGCGCCACCTTAATAAACATTTACCGGTTTATTGCCGGTTTCATTGCGTCTGACTGAACGCCACAGCGTTTCTTTAAGAAGAAAACCGTTCAGCGCGCAATATACCACGGAGAATATTGTAACCTTTAAAATAAGGCTTGTCAAGGGGATTTCTGTAAATTTTGCAGAAAAAGCTGATACGATTAAAATCTTTGGCTGCTTTTCTGAAAGGCTGTATTCGCAAAAGAACTGCATAGTCCAGAGGACAGGGGTTCTGGACTCGTCAAACCTTTTGACCTGTCTTTAGCTGTGCTTATCTTATCTATATTCCCACAGATCAGCTTTTCCCTCCTATTTTCCCTGTCTAAATTGTAACTATTTTTGAAAAAATACAATATATGCCTTGTGAAACAGCAGAAAGATATGTTATACTATTTTTATAATATGCTAACTGAATGCTAACTGAGGAGGTCCCTAAAAATGGCGAAACAACTTATAAAGCAAATTGACTGTCCCCAATGCAAGGAAAAGGCAGATTTTCAGGTATGGGACAGTATCAATGTAAGTTTAAATTCTGCATTAAAAGAAAAAATCAAAAATGGAACATTTTTTGATTGGCAGTGTCCCCATTGTGGTAAAACAACGCGGATCATGTATCCATTCTTATACATTGATATGCTGCATTATTTTATGATATGGTTTGGCAATCCAGAGCAATGTGATCCAAAACTTTACCAGTCCATGGATCTGGAGGGGTATCAGTTCCGCAACGCCCGTACTTTTAACGAACTGTTGGAAAAGGCTGCAATCTTAGAAAACGGATTGGATGACCACGCCATAGAAATTCAAAAGCTGTCTATTGTACAAGCAATCTACCGGCAGACAGAGGGCGGAAAAACAGGCCCGCTCCCGGATCTTTTATTGTTCCGCCAGATGATGCAGGAAGATAATATGTTATTTTCCGTATTTTATCGGAATGCCCCTGCGCAGGTAATCCGGGCAGGAATGTCAACCTATGAACAGATCAAGAAGGATATCGCCAACACCCCTCCTTTAGCAAAAGGGATTGAGGACGGAAAGGATAAATTCCAAACTATAGATTTCCAGTGGGCTAAAGGGGCTGTCAATGTTTTGAGCGCTCAAAAAAAGGCAGCAGAAGGATAAAAGAAAAATAAATGCCGCTATGGGAAAACTATGGCGGCATTATGTATGGAAGGGGGGCTGGTATGCCAAGCGGTTTTGAAACTCCAATACAATATTTAAAAGGGGTAGGGCCGCGCCGGGCAGAACTTTATCATAAGCTGGGAATTGAAACAGTCCGCCAGCTTTTGTGGCATTTCCCCCGTTCTTATGTAAACTTTGGTGGGAATACGGAAATTGCATCTGTTGAAAACGATCAAATCTGTTCTGTCCGCGCTATGGTTATGACGAAATCTGGAGAGCAGCGTATCCGAAAGGGGCTTTCTGTTTTCAAAGTAACCGCCGCAGATGATACCGCAGAAATCACATTGGTATTTTATAATACCAAGTACGCCGTTGAAGCCCTTTCCATAGGACAGGAATATTTTTTTTATGGAAGAATTGGCGGAAGCGGGTTCCGTCGGGAAATGCACACTCCCCAAATCTTTACCCTCGCGGAAGCAGAACGTGGGATGTTGTCTCCAGTCTATCCCCTGACGGCAGGATTAACTTCCCGAATCGTTGCAGCCAATATGGTACAGGCTTTAGAATTGACCACTGGGGAGCGAACGGATTTTCTCCCATCTGAAATCAGGCTGAAATATCAGCTTTGTGAATTGGAATTTGCGCTTTGTCAGATTCACCGCCCAAAGGATATCGCTTCAGCGGAGATTGCCAAAAAGCGGCTCATCTTTGATGAATTCCTTGTTCTGGCACTGGCGCTGTCAAGCATACGTGGAAAACGTTCTATAGAAACCGGATATCAAATGAAAGAGGAGCCTTTTGATCCTTTTTATGCTTCCCTCCCCTTCCGCCCTACAGGTGCTCAGGAAAAAGCAGTTGTTCAAAGCTGCCGGGATATGTGTCGGGAAGTCCCTATGAACCGCTTGGTGCAGGGAGACGTTGGTTCCGGGAAAACTTTAGTTGCCGCTGCCTGCTGCTGGTTTGCTTGGAAAAACGGCTTTCAATCCGCTATGATGGCCCCTACAGAAATCCTCGCTATGCAGCATTTGGAAACTTTGCGGAAGTTTTTGGCACCCTTTGGAATGAGAGTGGAAGCCTTAACATCTTCCATGCCTGCCGCTGTTAAACGCAGTATTAAAAACCGTCTTGCCAACGGCGAAATTGATTTGCTGGTAGGTACTCACGCGATCCTTTCCGACGGAGTGGACTTTTTAAACCTTGCCCTGGTTGTAACAGATGAACAGCACCGCTTTGGAGTTGCCCAGAGGGTTTCCCTTGCACAAAAAGGAAACCATCCCCATGTGCTGGTCATGTCGGCTACCCCGATTCCAAGAACTTTAGCTTTAATGGTTTACGGCGATCTGGATTTGTCCGTCATTGACGAGCTCCCCCCTGGCAGACAGCCAATTCTTACCTATCGGATTGGTTCTGATAAACGGGAACGGGCATATTCTTTTATTCGCAAACACCTTGATATGGGGCTTCAAGCATATATGGTCTGTCCGCTCATTGAACAGGGCGAGGTCGATATGGGTTTAAAGCCTGCTGCCCAGTATGCAAAAGAACTTGCTGACGGCCCATTTTCCGGGTATCATGTCGGGCTGCTCCACGGCAAAATGAAACAGTCTGATAAAGACACTGTTATGGAGGATTTCAAGAACGGAAGTTTACAGCTTCTGGTGTCAACAACTGTCATTGAGGTTGGTGTAGATGTCCCCAATGCCGTTATTATGGCCATAGAAAATGCGGAACGGTTCGGGTTAAGCCAGCTTCACCAGCTTAGAGGGCGGGTCGGCAGAGGTTCCCAGCAATCTTATTGTATCCTCCTTTCTGACGCAAAAAATTCGGAAAGCAGGCAGCGCTTGGGTATGATGTGCAAAACCAACAACGGCTTTGAAATCGCCGAGTTTGATTTAAAATTAAGAGGCCCAGGGGATTTTTTAGGATTCCGCCAGCACGGGCTGCCTCAGCTTGCTATTGCAGATATGGCTAAAGATGTGGGTTTGCTGGAAAGCGCTCAACAGGCCGCAAAGGATATTTTGCAGGCTGACCCTGATTTGTTCCGGCATTTAAAATTAAAAGAACAGGTTCAGCGGATTGTGAAAAACGTCGGGGAACAAATTAACTAACATATATTTGAAAAAACATCTGTGAAAAAGAAGGACGCTCCTTTTTCACAGATGTTTCATTATTTAACGGAAATAGGTTATAGAAATATTATTAAAAAATAGGTGGAATCCTCTGGAAGATAAGTGCCCTCGTCTATCTGCCTTTTGTTATCTATTATATAAATTATTTTTGGGATAGGAAAATAATCCTCTCTCTGCGGGAACAAAAGATATAAAGTAAATAGTCCATAAGCCTGGGAGGTTATGGACTATTTACTTTATGCTATTATTCTGTTACATCTTTTGTATTGTTGAAGCAGATGCAGATTTTCCTCTGAACTTTTGGCGTATGAAAAAGTACAAACTCCAGAGAACCAATGCTGTTCCTATTACAATAATCCACTTAAAGCTGTCTCTCAGTATAGCCTCTTGAAGATATTCAATGCCATCGACCCAGCGTCTTGATGTATACCACATTGACCAAATCAATGACATTAACCCTCCATAAACAACATTGGATACATAGGAAACCTTTTGTCTTTGTAATATAAAGTGCAGTAATGGGAATCCAAAGAGCAAAATACTTAAAAAATAATACATCGCTATAGAAAACCTAAATTGCAGATATATCTCAAGGGCAGCTATAAGAGAAACATCCAGGCAGACAGCAAAATATTTTTGAAAAGAATCACCCAATCTCACATCTTTCTCTGGAGCAACACAAATTTGTATGACAAATGTTTTATGACAGCTTCTCAGCCTAATTCTAATTCGATAGAGCAGGGGGGAGAAAAAAGGAAACAGGAGAAAGAATATACTATAATAATGTCCATATTCCAAAACAAAAGGTCCTGAAAAAAACACCCAAAAACCAGCAATGATGGATATTAAATAAAGTATCATTTTTCTCCCTCCCAATATGGTTTGGTTTTATTTTGTTCCTGTGGATACCTGACCTAGATTGTCACACTCAATCCAAATAGTCGGTGTTCTTGTCACGGTTTTTCCTTCATTAATTTTAAACAGTCAAAGATATGTTAAATAGCCAAACCAGAAAATTTAGAATATAGATGTGATATTTTAATTTTATAATAAAATATATAGATATTGGTATTAACGATACTAAAAAACTTGCATTAATTTCAAATTTAGTGCTTCCTAATATTGAAAATGCAGATTGTAAAATTGCAGATGATGACATGATTGCATATAAAACAGAGATATATTTGAAGTTATCTAGTTTATATTTATCCGAAAAATATATTAGGAAATAAGAAAAGATTAAAATAAAAATAGTCATTATTTGATAATAAATATTCTTGATTTCTATCCAAAAATATAATTTGTCTATTACTTCAAGCAACACATTCTCATCTACAGCCAATGGTATAATATGGATAGTAGCAGAAAATGCAAAAAATAAAACATATAAAAGCGTACAAAATCCACAAATAAAGTTCTCGATTTTTCCAATCTTTTTTAAATTTTCAAAAGAGAAAGCTGTATTTAATAGAAGTATTTTGTGTTCTCCTAAGCAAATCCATAGTAATAAATTAGATAAACAAAATACGATAATAATAATGAACCCCTTAGTTAATATGTCTTGTAATCCCCTGTTCAACTGATAGAAACCATAGAAGGTGAGTATAGGAATTAAGTACAAGGCAATAATACACATTATTTTATACCCAAAACAGATTTTATAAGTTTTTGATTTCATATTTACAGGGAATGGTTTATATAGTTCTGTATCATAATATATATAGTTTTTCATCTCTGTAAAATTCAGTATACGGAAATAAGATTTTAAAATTTGAAAGGCAGAAGAACTAACATTCATTTTAATCACCTCTAAAAAATTAGCTAAACTGATAATTGCATATATGCAATTATCAGTTTAGAAGTTATGGCAATAATTAACCAGCCAAAAAATCTATATTGTGTATCTGTGTACCTGTCTATTTGTCTGCTGGTAGCACCCTTGTCTCCAAGGGGATTCATAATTTTATAAGGATGGAACAGGATTTAAAGTCCAAAATCCTTTCTATTTGCTTCAAAAGTTTCATTAAGATAG
>CAJUSD010000009.1 GCA_910589145.1 uncultured Oscillospiraceae bacterium | reverse complement strand
TACCGAACAAAAAAGTCTGTGTCATTTCTGTGTACATTTCCGTTCTTTTCCGTTGCTTTCCGTGCTTTTTGATTCTAGTTTCTGCTCTCTAAAATCGTTCTTTTTAAGCTTTTAAGGCGCTGGAATGTCCTTAAATACCTAATAAAATGAACTCTTGGGTTATAAAAATTCTATGTTGCTTTTGTCTATTGTAACAAAAGTTGTTCCTCAGCACCGATGGAAGAACTTTGATCCAGGCCAAAATAAAAATCATATATATTTTTTACAATAGGAGCGCAGACCTCTCCACCGCCTTTTTCTACTACCACTGCAACTGCAATTTGAGGATCATCAGCCGGAGCAAATGAAATAAAAGTGGAATTGGTAAATTCCCCATAGGTTTGGGGGGTACCCGTCTTAGTGGCCACACGAATGGGATAATCAGCAAACCAATAACTGGCCATCCTCTCCATACCCTCAGTAACAATATTAAAAATTTCCTCATCCAATTCCATATTGCAGGCAATGGACGGCTGTGTTTGGGAAATTACATTTTCAAAACTATAAGAATGAATAGACTTAATCAAATGGGGATTCATGCGTACCCCTTTATTGGCAATTGTTGCCGCATAACAGGCAAGCTGAAGCGGTGTAGCCATTGTTTCAGACTGACCAATAGATGCCTGCAGCACATCACCGGGAACCCATTCGCTTCCATGGGAAGCAGACAGCTCCGGGCTTGCAAGCTGCCCGCTTTGAGAAGAAATTTCCAGCCCTAACGGCTGACCAAACCCCATCATAGAACTATACCGGTTAATTGACTCCACCCCCAACCTGCGACCCACATCATAGAAAAAAATATTGCAGCTGTATTTAATGGCGTCCATCACGTTAATATTTCCATGATATCCCAGGCACCGGGGTTGATAGTCCTGGTAATAGGTATAGACATGATTGCAGGCCACAGTAGAATATCGGTCTTCCAAAATCCCTTCTGCCAAGGCAGTAACCGCCATCCCTGGCTTATAAATCGAGCCTGGTGTATATGTCCCGTTCAGAGCCCGGTTCATTAGAGGGGAAAGGGGATCTTGGCTTAACTGTGCGTAATCCTGGTTGTATGTTTGCAAATTAAAGGTTGGATAATTTGCTGCCGCTAGTATATCCCCTGTTTTGACATCCACAATCACTGCTGTTGCTCCTTCTGCCTCTTTACCCTTTAGAGGTTCAGCAGTTTCATTTAGCATCTGTACATGGTCAGCCAATGCCTGTTGCGTTACCGCCTGGAGGTTTTTATCTATTGTCAGCGCTATTGTGTGCCCTGGGGCTGGTTCTACTTCATCAATCACTTCCTCAACGATCCCATTCATCAGCATGATTCGGCGCTGTCCATTCTTTCCCCGCAGTTCCGATTCAAACGCCCGCTCAATCCCAAATTTACCAATTAGGTCATTTAATTGATACTCGCCGGTTTCCTTTAGCTGCTGGTATTCTTCCTGATAAATCGGCCCTACTATCCCTATAAGCCAAGGCGCTATTTCACCTGACACATAATTCCGTGTTGTGCTCTCGCTTTCCCGAACTCCTGGAAGTACATCGCTTCTTTCGCTAATGGTCGTCACAAGCTTTTTGGAAACATCTGTTGCAAATGTATATGGTAGGTTAATTGAATATCCCCTCTGTTCCATCTCATACCGTACCCCAGCAACAAGGCGCTGGGTTTGTTCAGGATAATCCTCCAGCTCATAACGTTCTATTAAACTGAGCATAACATCCTCTACTGTTGCATATTCTTGTAGCTCCAAAAATTTTTTTAGACGGCTGACAGAACCCTCTGCACCCTCTACAAACATAAAAGGCTGAGTTTCGCTGATAGGCAGGTTGTCAATCCAGTTCTCTCCAGCTTCCTGAAACAGGTCGAACATTTTCAAAATGATTTCATTGTCCTGACCTTTTATCATCATCGTTTTATCAAAGATAATATCAAAACAGCTTTCGTTTACAACCAAGGGCCGGCCATACCGATCTACTATTTCCCCCCGTGCTGCTTGTAGGGTTTGCACTACGCTGGTTCTTACTTTTGCCTCCTGCGCATAACTTGCACCGTCCACAATCTGCATACTCATAAGGCGGAGGGAAAACATACAGAATACAATTACAATAATCAGCCCAAGAATAACAGTACGTAATTTAAAAGAGGAACGATTCATAGAGTTTTCCTTTCAAAAGAATATAGCAATTATAAGCTTAAAATCAGGAATGTCTATTTTTTCTGCTGAATCCAGACCGCCGCTCCACAAAAAGCAGGGAAGAGGCAAATGAAAATCAGTCAGTAAATAATTCTGGGTACCCATTCGGGGATTTACAACATGGTCAAGCCGTATTCTGTCACAAAATATAATGCACAAAACAGTACCGCAAGTAGAACGACAGTCTTTCTATTCTTTTCCCAGACAACTTTTTTTGTTCCATATAAACTACTCCATTTTTCTATGAAAGAAACCGCAAACCTGTTTCCAAAGTACAAAATAAATCGGGGTAAGGACAGAGGAATATATAATTATCCATATAGTATTATCCCAAAAGATTGAGGAAGCTCCGTCGTAATTCCAAATCTGGTACATAAAGAAATAGGTCAGGCAGCATCTTACCACCATAGAAAAGAATACTAGAAGAAACGCATTCCACAGGTTTCTTCTAAGGAGATAAATAATCAGCAGACCACTGACTACAGAAAACACAAGCGTTAAAATCGCATCAAAGCCAAAGAGAAAAAAACCTCCCATATCGCAGAACATCCCTGCAAGCGCGCCGAAAATTCCTCCAATAAATTCCCCCTCGTACATGGCGAAAACTACTGCCGCAGGAATCAACAGAATCGGCTTTACACCATATACAGAGAAAAGATTGGGGGTATTCTGCAATACATAAAAAAGGAGAAAAATCATTGTATAGACAACATAACGGAAACAGGCAAAAAACTTCTTTTTTTCAATAGCAGTCATTCGCTGTCCTCCCTGGAATCCCCATCTCCCTCCGAGGAAGCAGCATCCTTCTTTTCCTGGGCCTTAGCTTGGCCGGGTGCTATCTGTTCCCTGGTCTGTCCCTCAAATTCGGTTATTACAACAACATCTTTGATGGAATAGATATCCACCGCAGGTTCCAGCACCGCATAAAGGGAGGTTCCATGGGGTTCCACCTGAACTTCGTTGACCGTGCCGATCATTAACCCTTTTGGGAATACACCCCCCACGCCGGAGGTTGTCACAATATCCCCCTTTGCTACAGCACTGCCGCGATCAATATAGGACATTTTGCATCTTCCTTGCTCGGAAAGCGGGACAGTCCCCTCGACAATTCCTGTGTCGCGGGTACGCACATCTGAAACGCCTACATGAAGTGTAGGGTCTAAAATAGTAATGACCTGTGAATAGGTTGGCCCCACCTCAGAGATATACCCTACTAAACCATCAGCTGTAATCACTGGGTCACGCAGTTCTATCCCATCAATAGATCCCTTATCAATGGTAACAGAGCCAAAACGCGCGTCAGGAGAACGTCCTATCACTGCTGCCAGCTCTACCTGGAAATCCTGGTTGTTTTCCTTAATTTCCAGGAACTGTTTGTATTGTTCATTTTCCTGTATCGCGGATTCATAATCTACCAACTGCTGCCGCAGATTCCGAATTTCTTCCTTCAGAGCTTCGTTTTCACTTTTGTAATCTCCTGCACGGAAAAGGGTATCCAGCATATTCGTTACTGAATAGGAAATACTTGCGGAAAGCTTTTGGAAAGGCGTTGCCGCCACCCCCAAGACATAACTAGCCATTGTTCCCAAGCCTCCCATATAGGCGGCACGAATCATAAATGCCACCAGCACCACCAGCAGGCCCAAAAGAATTTTAAAACGGAGGCTTTTAAAAAAATCTCCCATGGATTACCTCCTGACCTTCCCGAAATAATCGACTGCTATTTTATCTGGATGGGTTCTCCTGTATCTTCCTTACAGGCAGAATCTGAAACGGCCGCAGCCTTCGCCACCAATATTTGATTCTATTCTATTGAAATAAACAGCCATACTTTTCCTGTCCATAATACGGGCAGGGCCGCCAATAAACCCACAGCGTTTATAGGCAGCCCCTCCAACACACATCAAAATATAAAATCAATACTTCTGTGAATCTTCCGACAGCACCTCACGCAGCCTGTCGATATCCTCCAAAACTTTTCCTGTTCCAGCCGCTACACAGTCCAGAGGATTTTCAGCAATATAGGCAGGCATACCAGTTTCCTGGGAAATAAGCACATCCAGCCCTTTTAGCAATGCGCCGCCGCCAGTGAGAATGATTCCATGGTCGATGATATCGGCGGACAATTCAGGCGGAGTATTTTCCAAGGTAATGCGAATCGCTTCTAACACAGATGAAATGGGTTCTGCTAAAGCTTCCCGAATTTCAGCGGGAGTAATAAACAAATTTTTAGGCAGGCCGTCTACCAAGTTACGGCCCTTAATTTCCATTGGTTCCTCACCATCATACTTGTAAGCAGAACCGATTTTAATTTTAACATCCTCGGCGGTTCTTTCACCAATAAGGAGGTTATACTTCTTTTTGACGTAATTAATAATAGCTACATCAAATTCATCCCCGGCAACGCGAACGGACTTGGCGGCAACAATACCGCCAAGGGAAATGACGGCCACCTCACTGGTTCCTCCACCGATATCAACAACCATATTGCCGGTAGCCTCTGCGACAGGGAGGCCCGCCCCGATTGCAGCAGCCATAGGTTCCTCAATAATTGCCACACTTTTAGATCCAGCCTTCTGAGCAGCTTCCTTAACAGCGCGGCGTTCCACCTCAGTAACGCCGGAAGGGATACAAATAACGACCCTGGGTTTAGCGAACAGGGAATTGCTGCACGCTTTTTTGATAAAAATCTGAAGCATGCTGGCTGTAATATCAAAGTCCGCAATAACCCCATCCTTCAATGGCCTGACCGCAACAATAGAACCGGGAGTACGTCCAATAACATCTTTTGCATCCTGACCCACATAACGGACCGTATCTGTTCTGGTATCCACTGCCACAACAGACGGTTCCCGCATAATAATTCCTTTGCCTTTCATGAAAACCAGAGTATTGGCAGTACCCAGGTCAATTCCAATATCTTTTGAAAATATACCCACTGTTTTAACCCCTTTCCAGCGCGACAACCCTCTGACGCCGGTAAAATTACATCTATCCTAATATTTTTAACTTACAAAAGCCTATTTTGAATAATCAAGTTTTAGAAAAAGAAAAGTACTATCATTTATTATACCCTTGCCTCATTGTTTTCTCAACTAAAAATACAAGGATTTCATAAAAAATTTAAAGTTTTCCAGGGAAAGGGGAAGGGAGGAGCCCCAGCCTGGACATCCGATGGTAAACCTCAGCCACCGGAAAACCAACAATATTGGAGTAATCGCCAGAAATAGACTTTACAAACAATTTCCCTTTCAGCTGAATAGCATATGCTCCAGCCTTTCCAAAGGGTTCTCCAGAATCGATATAGGCGTCAATCTCCTCCTCGGACAACGGATAAAATTCCACCTGGGACATGTTGACAAAGGAGTCCTTTCCACCGTCCCATAAAACCGCCACACCAGTATATACCTGATGGATTTTCCCGGACAGTTTTTTCAGCATCCGGCGGGCATCAGTAGCGTCGAAAGGTTTTCCCATAATCTCCCCATCCAAAGCAACTACCGTATCGGCGCCAATTACAATCCTATCCCCCTTAGTACAATCCCAAACATCTTCCGCCTTGCCCATGGAAAGCCTTTTAACCAAAGTTTCAGGCAATTCCCCAGGGAATATTGTCTCTTCAAATAAAGAGGTGATAACCACGAAATCTTTGCAAATCTCCTTTAAAAGTTCCTTCCTCCTTGGAGAACCAGACGCTAAAATAATGCTGCGCTGCACTTGCTGTTCATTCCTTTCCGCGTTCCTTTAAGGAACGTTGCGGTAATATAGCCCCCTGGTAAATTCTCCGTGTGAATTCTGCCGGCTGGAAAGTTTTGATTTCTCCCAAGGCAGCCTTTCTTGATATGCATGGATAATTTTTCGTATTTCTTCAGGGGATTCCTTGGTAAAATAAAGCGTATGCCATCTAATGCCGGAAAATTCATGTATACGATCGGCTAAATACAGTGGAGTACTGTTAAACAGCTGACTGCATTGACCTCCTGTTTCACAATCCACAAAAAATTCCGCCCCAGTACGGTCTTTTATGGTATTAAATTTCTTCCCGCAATTTTTACAGCCTATTGCATTTTTTACTGGACAGTTCCGAAAGATCATTAAGGGAAGATACCCATAGGATACAATCCCATAGGGCAAAAAATCTCCCATTTGCCGGATTCTTGCTGAAGACAGCTCAATAGAAAGTTCTGCCTCTGACAGCCCCAAATCCCTGTATTCCCTTAGTGCTAATGAATTGGAAATATTGAGCGCCCACCCGCCGATTATATCAAATCCAGCCGCTTTCGCTATCTGCAATGCCCCTATATTAGAACAAACTGCCTTATAAACTCCAAACTCTTTAACACATTTTAACATTTTCAAAATTTCTTCGGTATTTTGAAACAATATCCTGGGAATTTCGACTGCAATTTTATTTTTATCCATCGTTTTCAACACAAGGTTGTTGAAAGTGTTGAAAACATCTACAAGAGGTAGGACTATTTGTTCCAATGAAGACACAATATCTTGTGTCAGTCCATAAAGAGAGTGAAAACGCCCCCTTAGTTCTGGGGAAAACTCTGCCGCTTTTTTGGGGAATGTTTGCTCAACCTCAACTTCCCGAACAGAATAGGAAACAGAGCTGCGCCTAAGACCCGATAATTTTTCCAAAGCATCGCGGCGCATGGAATTCAAAGCCGAGACAGCCATCATTTGATTTTCCCCAATCCGACACTCTATTTTTTCAGGAAAATAAGGGGTAGAACCGGTTTTACAAAGGCTTTTCTCAACAGCGTCATAGGTTAAAGGCTTATGAATGGCAGCCTCTGGGACAGCACCATAAACTGTCGCGCTCCTTCCTTGTTTATCACGACAGGTAAGGACAGCGGGCTTTGCTGCCTCCAGCATAAAATCAAAGATGATTGGAACCCTTTGGGTTTCCTTCCGGTAGAGGGCAGCTAGTTCGCCCAAAACCCCCCGTGCTGCTTCCACATCCTCTTTCTGACGTGTTCCAAACATCCGGGAACCAAAATTCCCTGTAAAGTAGCCGTCTGTAAATCCACTGCGGGAAAAAACGGCCTTAAGTTGTTCCAAATTGGGGTTTCCCCCATCTCTGGCAATACAACAGGCAGAAACCGCCGCTGCAACGTATTCCGGCCTTTTCATGCGTCCCTCAATTTTTAGGGAAGTTACACCCAAGCTTCCCAGTTCCTCCATATGGGGGATCAGGCATAAATCTTTAAGGGAAAGGGCATAATCAGAACCCCTGTTTCCACAGACCTTATGCGGCAGGCGGCAAGGCTGTGCGCAAAGCCCCCTGTTGCCGCTTCTTTCACCAATTACAGCGCTAAGGTAACATTGCCCTGAAACACACATACATAAAGCTCCATGGACAAATACCTCTGTTTCCACAGAACAGTTTTCCGTCACTCTGCGGATTTCCTCTTTTGTCATTTCGCGGGCTAGGACAACACGGGAAAAACCCAGCTCCTGCGCCTTAAGTGCGCCCTCCAAATTATGGACTGCCATCTGTGTGGATGCATGCATAGGAAGTTCCGGGCAAATCTTTCTGCAAAGCGACGCTATCCCCATATCCTGAACAATAACCGCATCCACTCCAACGCGGCATGCCTCTTGTATTACCGATACTGCCTGGGAAATTTCACTGTCATAAATAAGTGTATTGACTGTTAGATGAACCCTTACGTCCCGTTCATGACAGTATTTAACCGTATCCTCTAAACTTTGCCCATCAAAGTTTGCCGCATTACGGCGGGCATTGAGAACCTTTGTCCCCAGATATACTGCATCTGCTCCACAGCGTACAGCGGCCTCCACTGATTCCCTTCCGCCTGCTGGGGCCAGGATTTCTATTTTCACATTGTTTCCCGCCTTCCCTATGCCTTGGTTTTCCCTTCCTTATCCGTCTTTATCTGCTGCAGCTTTAACCTGAGCTGTAGGATTTCTCCTCTTAGCTGGTCGTTTTCCTTTTGTCTGGCTTCTATGTCTTCCTTGGCCCGCTTTATTTCTTCCATATACCCCGAAAATTGCTGCCTCAAACGATCTGCCGTTTTCTCCGTCTGCCTGCCGTCTGCTAAAAATTGGAGGGAACACAAAATCAATGCATCGTTAATGGATAATGATTCGTTTTTTCCTAACAATTTTGTTAGTTGAGCGTCCAGTTCCTTTGCCAATTCTTCCACATAGCCTGGCTCCTCTGTTGTAGAGATGGTATACCGGGAACCTGCCACCTCTATTTTTACCCGATTGACTGCCTGCATAAAGCCCGTTCCATTCCTTTCTATATTTTCGCATATTGCGGATATACCTTTTATTTCTGGTCTATTCCAATCATTATAATACATTTTTGTCTGGGAAGAAAGCGTTTGAGAAAAAATTACAAAAAATTTCGTTTATAAGTTTTAAAAATGTAAGTTCAATAAAGTGGTGATGCAGGTAAAACCTTCGATGAATACACCTTGACCCCAATTTTTTCATCTGCTTTTGGCTGTACTTGCCCTTGGGACACGCCTGAAAATTAGCTTTTTCGTCAAATTTACATTAATTTTAATGCCCATAAGAATTTTTATGTACAAAATGGATTGCAATTCAGAAGGAACCCTATTATAATTTAGTATAGACGGCGTAGTATTGGCATAAATTACATGAAAATGCAAACTAGGTATAAGGGAATGCAAAACCTATACTGAAAACAACAAGAAAACATATTGCCGGAAATTGTCGGCGAATGCAAATACCAAACGCCTAAAAACAAATTAAGGTGGGATAATACAAAATGCAAGCAAGATTTTCAAGCGAGCAAATTAAGGCAATGATCTGCCAAACCCTTACAGAGAACCTGGCTGCAAGCCCGCAAACCGCACCAGACGACGTATATTATAAGGCATGTGTAATGGTAGTTCGGGAAATTCTGCGAGGCAAGCGCCGTCAATTTAAAGCCTCCTGCAATGCAGCAGCCCGGAAAAACACTTATTACCTGTGTATTGAATTTCTGATGGGGCGTTCCCTGAAAAACAGCATTTACAATTTGGAATTGGTGCAGCCATTTACACAAGCCCTGTCAGAACTTGGGGTAAAACTGGAACACCTATATGAATGCGAACCGGATGCAGGACTTGGGAACGGTGGTCTGGGGCGTTTGGCAGCGTGTTTTCTGGACGCCCTTGCAACAACAGAACATCCGGCGATTGGATATTCCATCCTGTATGAATTCGGCATATTTAAGCAAAAGATTGAAGACGGCTGGCAGACAGAGCAGCCGGACAGTTGGCTTCCTGGCGGAAGTGCCTGGCTGGTAGAACGTCCAGAGCTGACCGTTCCTATTCACTTTGGCGGAAATGTAGAGGAATACTGGAATGAAAACTATCACTTCATTTCCCATAAAAACTATACAACCGTCAACGCGGTTCCATATGATATGTATGTAACCGGCTATGACTCCAATGCAGTAAGCGTTCTGCGTCTGTGGAAAGCGCAAAGCCCCATTATTGATATGGCGTCATTTAACCGCGGAGATTATCAAAGCGCCCTGGGCAGCACTATGTCGGAACTTATCAGTAAAGTGCTTTATCCTAATGACAATCATACAGAAGGGAAAATTCTGCGCCTGAAGCAGCAATATTTCCTGGTATCGGCTTCCCTGTCAGATATTATCCGCCGCCATATGTCTGTGTATGGAACACTGGATAATTTTGCGGAGAAAAATGCCGTCCATATCAATGACACCCATCCAACTTTGGTGATTCCAGAGTTAATGCGCGTATTATTGGATGATTGTGGATATAGCTGGGAACACGCTTGGGATATTGTGACAAAAACGTTTGCCTATACCAACCATACAGTTATGGCAGAGGCACTGGAACAATGGAACGAGGATGTTTTCCGGGAATTGCTTCCCCGTATTTACCAGATTGTGCGGGAGATCAACGAACGTTTCTGCCAGGAGCTGTTTGAAAAGTACCATTTGGGCATGGATCAGATTTCCCGTATGTCGATCTGCTGCGACCACAATATACGGATGGCTAATCTGTGCGTAGCAGCATGCCATAGTGTCAACGGTGTTTCTAAGCTTCACTCTGAAATTATCAAAAAGTCTGTATTTAAGGACTTCTACGCCATTACCCCAGAAAAGTTTAAGAACGTAACAAATGGAATTGCTTCCCGCCGGTGGCTGTACCAGTCCAATCCTGGACTGACAAAGCTGTTAAAAGAAAAAATTGGCGAAGGATGGCTTCGTGATCTTTCAGAGCTTTCCAACTTCACCGAGTTTGCCGGCGATGCAGGCGTTTTAGATCAGCTTGCGGTCATTAAAAAAGAAAATAAGGAACGTTTTGCGCGATATATTAAAAAGACCACTGGGCAGGCCATCAATACTGATTCTATTTTTGACGTCCAAGTTAAACGCCTCCACGAATACAAGAGACAGCATTTGAATGGATTGCATATTTTGAGTTTATATCAAGCACTCCGAGAAAATCCTAACATGGATTTTGTACCCAGAACTTTTATCTTTGGCGCTAAGGCAGCCCCTGGTTACTATATGGCAAAACAAATTATCAGTATGTTATGTACCTTGTCCAAGGAAATTGAAAAAGATCCCATTATCCGCGACAAGTTAAGGATTGTTTATCTGGAAGACTACCGTGTTACACTGTCCGAGCTGTTAATGCCGTCTGCGGATGTATCCGAACAAATTTCCCTTGCTGGTACAGAGGCATCCGGCACTGGAAATATGAAGCTTATGCTTAATGGTGCTATTACGTTGGGAACTCTCGACGGCGCTAACGTGGAAATTAAAGATCAGGTAGGGGACGACAACATTATAATCTTTGGTATGCACACTGATGAGGTAGAGCGCCGCCGTCAACAGGGATATTATCCAAGGGATATCTATGAGAACAACGGAATTGTACACAGGGCGTTAGATGAGATTCAGCGCGGCTTTGGTGGGAAACAATTTACCGAGGTCTTTAATTCGCTTGTCTACCATGATCCCTATATGGTGCTCGCGGACTTTAATTCCTATCGGGAAGCTCAGTTAAAGGTTGCTGAACTTTATAGCCAGCCGCATGTTTGGAATAAGATGTCTTTGATTAATATTGCACAGTCCGGTATTTTCTGTGCAGACCGTGCTATTACAGATTATGCCCGCGATATCTGGAATCTGAACTGATTGTTTTTAGTTTATTGTCAAAAAGGTTAATTGGTTTTTTCCAAAAATAAAAATCCAAATCCTCCTTGACAAATTCATCTTCAGGGCATATTATAATTATGCAGAGTCTGTTTCAGGGCGGAGTGAAATTCTCCACTGGCGGTAAAGTCCGCGAGCCCTTCGGGGTATGATTTGGTGCAATTCCAAAACCAACGGTTAAAGGCCGGATGAAAGAAACGGATGTTAAAGCTTATTTTTTCAGCCTTTGTTTCTATGCGGCGGAAATGAATAAGTGTTCCTTTAACATTCAAAGCCCGTTGGCAGAACGCCAGCGGGCTTTTTTGCAGGGTTTAGAAAACCTGGCAGACTCCTTGCACAGAAAAAGGAGGAATCGTTTATGGAAAACACAACACAGGTTCAAGGCCAGGAAAAATTTCCCTCAAAGCGTATAAGCGTTAACACTCTAGTTAAAATTGCAATTTTAAGTGCAGTCTCCGTTGTGGTTATGTTCTTTACATTCCCGCTCCCCTTTGCACCCAGTTTTTATAAGCTGGATTTAAGCGAGATTCCCGTTTTAGTGGGAGGCTTTGCTATGGGGCCAATAGCCGCCCTTATTATTGAAGCACTGAAAAATATCCTTAATATACTAATTGGAGGTACCACAACCGCAGGGGTTGGAGAGTTTGCAAATTTCTGTATGGGCTGTGCGCTTTCCATTCCCGCTTCTTTCCTTTATAAAAAGCATAAATCCAAAAAAACCGCTGTTGTTGGATTGGCTCTTGGAACAGTGCTTCTTACAATCGTGGGCTCGTTACTCAACTATTTTGTACTGCTCCCTGCCTACTCCTATTTTATGAAGATGGATTTAAGCGTTTTCGTAGGAATGGGCACCAAAGTTAATGCTTCTATTACTGACCTGAAAACTTTGGTTATGTTTGCTGTTGTTCCTTTTAATCTTCTCAAAGGTGTACTGGTATCAATCATAACACTGCTTATTTACAAATATATTTCTCCGCTTCTCAAAAAATAGATTAAAATCTGGCCGAAAAGCATAAAGGGCTGTACTGAAATCAGTACAGCCCTTTGGACATTTTAGGAATATAAAAAGTAATCGATCAGGTCATAGCCGCCCCATCAACCGATAGGATTTCCCCAGTAATATAGCTGGCCATATCGCTGGCAAGGAATAGGAATGCATCTGCAACTTCCTCTGGCTCGCCCATTCGCCCCAGAGGGATGGGTGCAGTGATCCGCTTGACCATATCTTCTGGTAACGCTGCCACCATATCAGTGCGGGTTACACCTGGGGCAACTGCATTGACCCGAATATGGTCTTTGCCCAACTCCCTGGCCAGAGATTTGGTAAAGCCATTAACAGCAAACTTGGAGGTAGGATAGGCGCAGCCGGATGCCTGGGCATACAGGCTGACCATGGAACTGGTGTTCAGGATAACACCGCCGCCCTGTTCTTTCATAATCCTGGCAGCTTCCCTTGCACATACAAAGACAGAGGTCACATTGATATCCATCACTCTATTGAAGTCCTCTGGCTTGTAGTCATATAAGGGCTCACGGGCAGACACCCCGGCATTGTTTACCAAAATATCCAGGGAGCCAAAGGCTTCCTTTACTTTCTGGAATGTTTCATGAATTTGTTCGGGATTGCTTAGGGACGGACACATGCCAATAACAGGGTAATTAGGATTTTCCTCTTTTAAAGCCGCCATTGCCTTATCAACAGTTTCCTGGCGGGAACCCAGAAGCGCTACTTTCGCTCCATTTTCAAGAAATTTCTTTACCACTGCCAAACCAATCCCTCTTGTTCCACCAGTAACAACAGCAGTTTTGCCTTTTAATAGTTCCATTAAAGTTCACTCTCCCTTTCTTTTTGGGTATAGCGTTTGTATTGTTTATAGTTTAACATACTTCCCTTTCCTGTGCAAGTAATTATGGAAATATGCTTTTATCCTTGTACAAGCTGCCACATACCAAAAGGAAAGGTATTTATCTCTTACCTTAACACAAGTTTGACAAAAAAGTTTTTAAGGGGTATGGCTCTCTCCGTGCTATTTTTTTCTTAATCTGTTATCTTTCTTTTTTCTCCCACCTGCCCTTTAAAACAATGAATCCCATTGGCATAAGCGAATGATTCTCTGTAGTCCTTCCCAAAATTGTTTCTGTCTTTTGGAACTCTGCCAGTTTTGGAAGCTGACAAGTTGCTGAGGACCGGTTCACTGCCACAAAAACAGCCTCCTTACCCTTTACCCTCAAATAGCAGCAGATCGAATCAGTAAAGCTAACAGGTAAAAACTCCGCTTCCGCAAAAAGTTCCCAGTATTCTTTTCTCATTTCTCCTAAAGCCTTTACATGCTGGAAAATATCTTCATCCCTTTTCTCCCATTGAAAACACCAGCGGTTAAAGGGATCCATATATCCCACCATGCCGATTTCATCGCCATAGTATATGCAGGGAGTCCCCACCATGGTAAATTGCAGTACACAGCACAAAAGGAATTTTGCTTTCCCTGCAGCATATTGATGTGGTGCAAGTTCCTGCCGCTCTGCCTGCCAAAGGCGGTCATGCCCAATAGAAGGTTCCCCACCAAGGGCCGTAATTGCCCGTTCGGTATCATGGGTAGAAAGCGAATTCATTAAAATATTAAGAACAGGCTTTGGATAATTCTCCAAAATAGACATAATACGGTTATAGAAAGCGTCTCCGCCTCCATTTCCAACATATTGAAGGATAGCATCCTTAAAGGGATAATTCATAACGCTGTCCAATTGTTTCCCAAGGAAATAACGCCGTCGGGCACCATAGCTGGTTTTATTAGAGGCATCCTCCCAGACTTCTCCTAAGATAAGGGCATGTGGATTTGTTTTTTTCACTGCCTCGCGGAAACGATCCAGAAAAAGGTCGGGGAGTTCGTCGGCAACGTCCAGCCGGAAACCGGATGCTCCTAAAGAAATCCATTTTTCCGCAACGCCACCCTTTCCACAGATAAATTCCAGATAATTTTCATCTTCCTCTTTTACTTCAGGCAGGGTTTTAAATCCCCACCAGCTTGTATACGTGTCAGGAAAACTCTGGAAGGTATACCACTTGTAGTAAGGGCTTTCCTGAGACTGGCTTGCGCCTTTGCCCTTATAACGCCCCTTCTGGTTAAAATAAATGCTGTCACTGCCTGTATGGCTGAAAACACCATCAATGAAAATTGAGATTCCCCTTTCCTTTGCTGCTTTACAAAGGGACTGAAAATCCTCCTCGCTCCCTAAGAGCGGATCAATGCGCAGGTAATCCGCTGTATTATAGCGGTGATTGGAATGCGCCTCGAAAATAGGATTCAAATAAATCGCCGTTACACCCAGGGACTCCAGATAAGGCAGTTTTTCCTCTATCCCTTTTAAATCCCCGCCAGCATAATCTGAGTTGGTTACCTCTCCGTTTTCATCTGGTAAATATTGTGGAACGGAACCCCATGGAATTATCTTTCTGTCAGAAGGCACATCTTTCTTTTCTATTCCGCTATTATAAAAGCGGTCTGGAAATATTTGATAAATTACTCCGCCCTTTAAAAAATCTGGTGTCTGGTAATCCCTTGCATAAACTGTCAACTGCCACAAGTCCCCCCGGCTTGGCATAAATACGCCGCGCCCAGTTCGATTTTTGCAGATGTATGTTTCCTTTCCGTTCTCCATCACATGAAAACAATAAAAATATAATCCAGGCTCTTCAGTCTTATAAACGATGGAATAAAGGTTGCTGGAGGAATCACACTGTGACATCTCCATAGGATATACTTTAGGAGTATCCCACTGGTCTGCAAGAAAAACAAAAAGCTGCGGGGATTCATGGGATACTGTTTTGGAAAGTCGTATCGTTAAATGGATCTCGGTTCCTGACGCAACAGCCCCAAAAGGGAAACGGTAATCTGTGTTTCTACTGTCAAATATGGTAGCGGACATATTATTCTACCCCTCGTTTTTTAATGTTGGTTTATATTTTATCATATTGCCATACCTAATGAAATTATACAAGGGTTTTTAAGAAAAAAACATGCACTGAATGTAAAAAATGTAGTATTAGCAGATATATAGTTACAGGAGCATCCGACTTTGGTGGTATTCGTCTGAGTCTGTACCTGAAAATCAGCTTATTCAATAAACTCAGATTGCTAAAAAGCCATCTGTGAAATCCCCTGAAGGACTTCGCAGATGGCTTTTCTTTTTTTAATCACTATACAGCTTTTGAACTTTTATAATGGCTGGCAAAATATGTTCCAGGTTTTGTAACAGGGAAGCTGACAAATCCGTCTCCATCTGTCTGCAAATCCTCCGCAACAGTAACAACCCTGCCGTTTTCATACCGGTAAACATTTATGGTAGCTTCTTTAAAGCTTTGCCCCATAAGCTGTATCCTAAGCTGAGATTCTGTTGCAGGAAACTTAGCCATACCGTTTATAACGATAGCAGGAACATTTTTAATACCACAGGCATTTTCAATTTCCTCTTGATTTGGTGCAACTCGAGATACACCGACATAATGGCTTAAATAGGAACTAATGGATTTCACATCTGAACCTTTGATTGTCCAGGAATAAGAATCACCAGAAAAAATCAAAGACTTGCTTGGATAATTCTTTAATGTCTTCATCCATGAATTAGAAACGCGGTCATCCGCTGAAACATCCACTACAAGCGCCTGTCCATCTGCACAAGCCTTCAGCCCCTCTAAAACGTTAGTAGTGCTGGCCTGTGCCCGATAAGCACGATAGACACCATCACTTTCATCGTCATCATCGTTGTCGTCAATGTCTGGATTGGGAAGGTGATCGTCTCCGTCAATCACCATTAGATTTACATTATTTAATGCTACTGCCTGATAATTTGCACCTATTTTTTTTAAATATTTAATGGTAAAGCTGGAGTCCAAAAGGTCCTTTGCCGTAATTTGAATCCCGTACATTTCAAGATTAGCGCTGTATACCACTTTGACTTCCAGATTTTTGGTTTTAGGAACATCCTCTACTTCCACCATATAATCAGGCTTCGACATTTTTACAGAGGTAACAGGGTAATAGGTTGCTTTCACTTCTGATTTCCCATTTAAATCCATAACAATAGACTGCCCTTCTGCCCCTTTGCCAACAATAACATAGTCCCTCCCGGAAACAAACAGGTTTTCTGAAGCGGAAACCGATAATACAGATGAAAGCATAACTACTACCATTAGAGCAAAAGCGGTAAAGCGTTTTAAACTTGTTTTCATAAAATGCACCTCTTTCAACTTAAATTTTGTATGAATATTTTACTTTGGCAGTCGGAAGTAATCAAACTGAATTTCTGTTTCAAATCCATACTTTTTGAAAAGTGAAACTGCTTCTGGATGTTCACTGTCCAGCTCAGCGGAAAGATCTGTAGAATGATATGCCTGTTCCCATTGCTCTATTAATTGATGGAGAATGTCCTGTCCATATCCCCTTCCCCGCAGAGCTTTCTTTACACCAATTGCGAATAAAGTCATCCTTTCTTCCTCAATGGTAAAGCATCCTGTCCCTACAACAGCATTTCCAGCCTTGGCAAAATAAACTGTTGTATCTGGGGATTCGCATAGGCGGAAAAACCAACCTTCTGCATCCTCCAGTTCCATATGAAATAAGGATGCCAGCAATGGTACAGCCTTTTCAGCGTCAGCGTCCTTGGCTTTTATCAAAGTGACAGGCTGAAATCCCTTTTTGTTTTTCATCCTTGGAAACGTTTTTCCATGAAAAGTCATCATGTATTCGGAAAAAAGATAGTCCGCCTTCAATTTTTTGACCACAGCGGGAACGCTGGTGGAGGCAGGCTGCGTTACAAGAGAGAATGACTTTAGATCATCCCAGTCAAAGGTTACTCTTTTTAGCAGAGCAGTAAAAAATCCTTTTCTGCGATATGTAGGATGAATAAAGGCAGTTATCTCCCCTTCTTCTCCAGGGGCAAATATTGAAAGGAATCCTACCAGTTCGTTGTCCTCATAAAGCAGATAAAAACAATCCCGATCTGGTTCGGCGTTTGCCTTAGAATCCAGATAAACATAACTTTGCAGGAAAGGTTTTTCAGCCAGATTGCAGATTTCCTCCAGCTCTCGTATTTGTTCTTCCTGAGATTCGTCGATATTATGGAAACTTTTTATAACCATGAAATACCTCCCGTGGTATTGTTACAGGATTAGTGCAAATGTCCCTGCTGTAATCAGCAGACCACCGATTACAGCCTTTGGAGTAAGGGGTTCTTTTAAAATCACAAAAGCCAATATCAAAGTTAAAACTATGCTGAATTTATCAATAGGTGCTACTTTGGAGACTTCGCCAATTTGGAGGGCCTTGTAATAACAGAGCCAGGACAAGCCTGTTGCTAACCCCGACAAGATCAAAAATAAAAGGCTTCTTCGACTGATATCGTGAAGCCCCCTTTGTGCTCCAGTAAGAAAAACCATTCCCCATGCCAATACCAGCACAACAATGGTACGAATGGCAGTAGCTAGGTTAGAATTAATTTGGCCAATCCCAATTTTCGCTAAAATAGAAGTCAATGCGGCAAAAACAGCCGATAAAACTGCATAAATAACCCACATTCTATTTCATACCCCGTTAAGCTCAATCTAAACAATCCCTTTTCCCAAGTATATCATATTCCAGCTTATGAAACAATCTTAGGAAAAAAATTCATAAAACATTAAAGAAAAAAGGGGAAATAATTTCTGGCTCCCTTATAGAAGGTGGTAAATCTGAACTGTTTCACCTGTCTCAACGTCTATTTCTTCCCCTTTTAAAACCCCTCCATTATGAAGAATTGTTTTAGCAGAGCCAATATTATTTTTATCGCAGGTTATAATAATTGGACAGAAACCGTAATTTCTCATAAAGGGCAGAGCTATAGACAGCATTTGTACAGCATAACCTTTCTCTCTTTCAGAAGGACGGATTCCATATCCAGAATGACCCTCCAATCCAATATCTTTATACAATCGGATACTGATTGCACCCAAAATTTTTTCATCATCCATAAAAAAGAATAGTTCCTGTATTTTTTTATCATTTTCAACCCAGGAAAGCCATTTTTCATATGACACCGGCTCCCCCTGCTGATGACTGTATCTCCTTATCGCTCCGGGATTGATCCGGCCTCCAAAGGCCTCCCATTCATCCATCATTTCTTCAAACTGCTTTTTATGGTTGATAGAGGGATGAACTAATTTGAATGACATAAAGTTCCATCTCCTTTTAAAATATTCTCAATTTCCTTCTTCGGAAGATCTGTCACCAGTAAAGGAGGAACTGGCTTTTTATCAGTAAAAGGCCGTAGAAATTTAATCAGCCATCCTACCCCATGCCATTCCCCCATTTTATAACCGGCATTGTCAAAGATACCTGCAACGGAAAAGCCCATTTTCTGGTGCATTGCCATGCTGACTGGGTTAGGCTGGGTGATACAGGAATAGAGGCTGTAATATCCCTGACGCTCCAGGAGGTGGATCAAAGGCTGGTACAGTGCTTTTCCAATTCCTTGTCCTCTATAATTCCATTCCACATAGACGGAAAGTTCTGCACTCCACTGGTATGCGGCGCGCTCATGTTGGGGATGGGCGTAGGCGTAACCCAAAATAGTCCCGTTTTCCTCATAGACCAAGTAGGGAAACTTTGGGTAAAACTGAGCGATACGCCGGGTCATTTCCTCACCGCTTGGGGGTTCGTATTCAAAGGTGACAGATGTTTTTAAAACATAAGGGCAGTATATTTTGGCCAAGGCGGGACCATCGTCAGGGATCGCCATACGTATCATAACGAATCATCTCTTTTGTCTATGATATTTTGAAAACGCTAGTTTTATTGTAGAGAAGATATCTTTTAGTGTCAAGATGAAAAGAGGAAAAAGAAAGTTAGGTTAATACGCTTGTATCATCCAGGAAAATTAAATATAATTAAATTTACAGAGCTACAGATTAGGAAAAGTAGTTCTTACACTTCTTAAGCTGATGCTTAAAAAATTCTTATGGAGAAGAGATTAATAAAAGGGAGTAAAAATTATGCTTGAAAAGGTTCCTGTTGCTGAGGATATGGCTGTACTGCTTGGTTCGCAATTATACAATGTATGGAAAGGGCTATGTACTATTATAGATGAAAAATATGAAATGGATCATCTATGGGCCAAAGGTGGAAAAACATGGACTTATGAATACAAATACCGCCGGGGAGGTAAGACCCTGTGTACACTGTATGCCAGAGAAAATGATATTGGTTTCTTAATTATCTTTGGAAAAGAAGAAAGGGCAAAGTTTGAGGTAATCAGGGAGAACCTTTCTGAAGATGTCCAAAAAATCTACGATGAATCCAAAACCTATCATGATGGTAAGTGGGTTATGTATCATCCTGTCAATACTTCCATGTTTGATGACTTTCTGAAGTTGCTTGCTGTTAAGAGAAGGCCGAACAAAAAACGTTGAAATTATGAAAAGGATAAAACCTTATAAAGCCTGGATATTTCTGTTGTTTGGTTTTCATCTTTATCGGATATGGATCCTGATTGATCGGAATTTCTACGCTGATTTTTGAATGGGTTTGATAGAAGAAAGTGGATTATTTTTTTATGTTCTGATTCGTATTTGATATATCCCGGAATATTTTGTGGCTGTTTTTATTCTGATTGGCCTTTTTCTTTGTACTTTTCATTCCCCTGCTGAAAAAGAGTCATAATAGAAAAAAACCGGAAGATGTGTTTATTAGTCTTCCGGTTTTTATTAAGGCTTTTACCCAAATTATGAGCGGATCATTTTGCTATGTTCAATTATTTTGCTTACTTCTTCTGTCGTCCTGTTTACAATATCCGCTATCTGTTCTAAGGAAAATCCCTTTTGATACATATTCATTATAATCTCTGCTGCACCTTCCCTTCGTCCTTCTATCCGTCCCTCTATCCATCCCTGTTCCCTGATTCCCTGACCTAAGTTACACATAGAATCAACCTCTTTCCTGATATTCGTTTCTATTGGCACTTCATATTCACTATTTATAATATTCAGCTTCTTCTGCACATCAAGCTTTGACGAAAGCAATACGCCTAACAACCGATGAAGTTGATATTTTTCATCATGCTCCGGCAGTTCATTGGATAAGCCAATCATTACAATGTTCAACAGGTTCGTTCCGCCTTCCCAACAATCTTCACCTAGGATGTTCTCTCCTGCCAGACGGACATATTTCATACTATCCTCTTTCATGTTTGTACAAATCCAGATACTGTATACCTGCTTGATATCGTCATAATTGGTGTTGACAAAATCCCGCTCCTTCTGGGAGGAAATCAGCCTGCATACATAAAAAACAGCCCTGTTCAGCAATTTATATTTGTTAGGTAAGTTCTTCTGCATTTCAATGTTTACTATAATCTGTGCAATTCCATCTTTCAGGCGCACATAAAATATTATGTCAAATCGGATTATTCCCTCATTAATTTCTGTACTTTCCGTATTAAAGCCCGTCACCCGCTGACCTTCTTTATCTTTATTGGTCAGCCCAGGCTCCACTGGAATTGTACTGATATAAGGTTCTCCTTCAATATAGGATACTACTTCCCTTGGACACATACCCTTAAATTCATCTATTGTACGGATCATAATATTTGCAAGGATATATTTGTTCCCCAAAATGCGTTTAGCTTTTTCATCGTATTGAGCTTCTTTATCTGCTGCTTTTAATGCATTTTTAATTTCTGTGTCCATGAAATGCCTCCTTGGATGTCCTGGTTCCCCTTTTTATTATACCCTGTAAATACCACAGAATCAACTGAATCATTCATTAAATCATTTTTTAACTCTATTCCTTTTTTCTTGTAGGAAAGCCTTAAGAAATCCATAGAGAAACTGGAGAAAAAACATCTTAATCTCTGATATAATAGTTATAAAACTAGGTTATTTTATTTGTTGTATAGTCTAACAGACACAGTACCATTAGCAGGTGTATTAAAATGAAAATGTAAGCTGAAAAACATTTCTAATGTTTTCCAGCCTTAACTGTCTTGTAGTAAAACTGCTTTGCTGCTTCTCTATAATCGATTATTTGCTTGTAGCTTATCCCTGAAAATCACTTGTTATCACAAAAGAGGTATATGGATAATCATCTATATGGTCTGTCATTCTTTTAAATAAGTCCCTTGCTTTTTCACAATCATCTTTATTCATAATGGTAAAATGATAATCCTCACTTGCTCCATCAAAATCAACAATATATAAATCTTTTAATTGTGCTGAAAGCTCTGCCAACCATTCTACAATACAATCATCATCCGAAAATTTTTCCTTATTTATAGTAAAATCAAGTCCTCGTGCTGTCTTAATATTTTCAATAAACCAGAAAAAGTCCTCCAGAGCCGGTGCGCCGGCATCAGAGGAAACAAAATAGTATTGTGGTTTTACAAGCTGTTTGTTCTGATCGGCAACATTTCCAAATAGATCATCTGGATCGATGTCATGCCCGGAAAGTACATATAAAACATTAGGAATACCGCCATACCCATTAACCGCATTTTCTAAACAATCTTTACAGCGATTGAATACTTCTTCATGATGCCCGCAAAGTATAAGAGCACAAAAATTTTTCAATACATCAACTTGGTTAGAATCAAGTACCATATTTATTCCTTCTTTTATTAATATATTATGAATTAGACAAAAAACCAAAGAAGTCTATCCCTTCTGATGGATTTAATGTGAATTCAATGAAACCCCTTTTCTTAACTTTATGGTTTACTGAATAGCTACAAGACAAAGCTTTGAGATCCGTCAAACCCTGCCGGGTTCGGTTCAGCAGAAGTCGAACTTTTCAAACCTTTTTAATCCATTGTAGGCTATACTCATAAATCTGCTTTAATAAAAAATGCCCTCCCCATCTTTCAATGAGGAGGGCATCCCTATTGCTTTAAGCTGCTAACAGACAATTAGTCAGCATCATACAGCTTGGAAAGCCTCTGAAGATATTCATATCTCTTAACCGCATTGTCCTCAGCCTTAGCAAACAGATCCTTTGCGCGATCCGGGAACGCCCTCTGCAGGGAGCTGTACCGGACTTCGCTCTTGATAAAGTCGCTGTAAGCAGCGGTAGGAGCCTTGCTATCCAGCTGGAAGGGATTCTTGCCCTCAACAGCCAGCCTGGGGTCGAAGCGGTAGTTGTGCCAATAACCGGCCTCAACAGCCTTCTTGATCTCGGTCTGAGCAATGGACATACCACCCTTGATACCATGGTTGATACAAGGTGCATAAGCAATGATGATAGAAGGTCCATGATAGCTCTCCGCCTCGGTGAATGCCTTGATACATTGGTTATAATCCGCACCCATAGCAACATGGGCAACGTAAACATAACCATAACTCATGGCAATACCCGCCAAATCCTTCTTCTTCACTTCCTTACCAGCAGCGGCGAACTGAGCAACAGCGCCGGTGTTGGTGGACTTGGAGGACTGACCGCCGGTGTTGGAGTAAACTTCGGTGTCAAATACCAGGATGTTCACATCTTCACCAGAGGCGATTACATGGTCGAGGCCGCCAAAACCGATATCATAGGCCCAGCCGTCGCCGCCAAAGATCCAGACGGAATTCTTCGCCAGGTATTCCTTGTCAGCCAGGATTTCCTTGCTCTCGTTGCAGCCGCAGGCTTCCAACTCGGAGATCAGCTTGGCGGCAGCAATCTTGTTCAGCTTGCTGTCTTCCTTGGTTGCCAGGAACTCGTCAATGGCAGCCTTGACAGTGCCCTCAGCCTTCTCAGCCAGAGCTTCTACTTTCTTGATGGTAACATCGCGGAGGTGCTTCTGAGCATAGAAAATACCAAGGCCGAACTCGGCGTTATCTTCAAACAGGGAGTTAGCCCATGCGGGACCAAAGCCCTGCTTATTAACGGTGTAAGGAGTTGCAGGGGAAGAACCAGCCCAGATAGAAGAACATCCAGTAGCATTGGCAATGAACATGCGATCGCCGAACAGCTGAGTGGTCAGCTTGGCGTAAGGAGTTTCGCCGCAGCCTGCACAGGCGCCGGAGAACTCAAGCAGAGGCTGCTTGAACTGGCTGCCCTTAACAGTGGAGTCCTTGAATTTTTCGTTGACTTCTGGTTTAACAGGCAGGTCGAAGCCATAGGCAAATACTTCCTGCTGCTCGGTCTGGCTGTCCAGGGATGCCAAAGACAGAGCCTTGTTGCCCTTCTTGCCAGGGCATACATTGACACAGCTTCCGCAACCGGTGCAGTCCATCACAGAAACAGTCATACCGAACTTGTAGCCAGGCATACCGGTCATATCCAGCAGCTTGGTTGCAGCGGGAGCCTTGGCAGCTTCGTCCGCAGTCATAACGACAGGACGGATAACTGCATGAGGACAAACATAAGAACAGAAGTTACACTGAATACAATTGTCAGGGTTCCAAACAGGAACATCAACAGCGATACCGCGTTTCTCGTAAGCAGAGGAGCCTACAGGGAACACACCGTCTACATATTTCTCAAAGGCGGAAACAGGAAGCTTGTCGCCTCTCTGACCATTGATAGCGTCCTGAATATTGGCTACATATTCTACCAGAGGAGATGCCTCGCCCTTAACAACGCTCTCGGCCTTCTCATCAACTGCATTAGCCCAGGAAGCGGGAATTTCAATTTTCTTTACTTCCTGTGCGCCGCGCTCAATAGCCTGATAGTTCATGTTGACGACAGCTTCACCCTTCTTCCCGTAGGATTTCAGGGCAGCGTCTTTCATATACTGAACAGCCTGGTCAGCGGGGATAATGTCAGCCAGCTTGAAGAAAGCGGATTGCAGGATGGTATTGATGCGGCTGCCCAAACCGATCTGCTTGCCCAGCTCCACGCCATCGATGACATAGAACTGAATGTTGTGCTTCTGCATATACTGCTTGTCAGCAGCAGGCAGTCTCTTTTCAATCTCTGCCTCATCCCAAGCGCAGTTAAGAAGGAAAGTTCCGCCGTCCTTCAAATCCTGGACCATGTCATATTTACCGATATAGGCGGGGTTGTGGCAGGCCACAAAGTTAGCCTTGTTAATCAGGTAAGTGGACTTAATGGGTGATTTGCCGAAACGAAGATGAGAAACAGTTACACCGCCGGACTTCTTAGAGTCGTATGCGAAGTAAGCCTGAGCGTACATATCGGTGTGGTCACCAATGATCTTAATGGAATTCTTGTTGGCGCCAACTGTACCATCGGAGCCAAGACCCCAGAACTTACAGCTTGTAGTTCCAGCGGGAGTGGTGTCCTCCACTTCAATAGGAGCCAGGGAAAGATGGGTGACATCGTCGTTGATTGAAATGGTGAAGGGCGCCTTGGGGGCTGCAGCTTCAGCATTCTTGTAAACTGCTGCAATATCAGCAGGGGTGGTGTCCTTGGAAGCCAGGCCGTAACGTCCACCGTAAACAGGAACACTGTCAAACTTGGTGCCTTTGAGGGCAGTGACAACATCCTGATACAGAGGCTCGCCCAATGCGCCGGGTTCTTTGGTACGGTCGATAACGGAAATGGTCTTGGCAGTAGCAGGAATAGCTTCCACCAGATGTTTAGCGGAGAACGGACGGTACAGGCGAACCTTTACCAAACCGTATTTATGGCCCTGTGCATTGAGGGCATTGATGGTTTCCTCTACAGTTTCGCAGACAGAACCCATAGCAATTACAATATGTTCCGCATCAGGTGCACCTACATAATTGAACAGCTTATAATCTGTACCAATCTTGTCGTTAATCTTGTTCAGGTATTCTTCTACGATGCCGGGAACAGCATCATAGTACTGGTTGCAGGCTTCTCTGGCTTGGAAGAACACATCCGAGTTCTGGGCAGTACCTTTCAGGAAAGGACGCTCAGGATTCATGGCGTGTTTACGGAAATCATTGACAGCATCCATATCGAGCATATCTTTAAGGTCTTCGAAATCCCAGATTTCAATTTTCTGAATTTCATGGGAAGTGCGGAAACCATCAAAGAAGTGCAGGAAAGGAACCTTACCCTTAATAGCGGACAAATGAGCGGCAGCGCCCAAGTCCATAACTTCCTGTACACTGCTGGAGCATAACATAGCGAATCCGGTCTGGCGGCAGGCATACACGTCCTGATGGTCGCCAAAAATGGAAAGTGCATGGGAAGCCAAAGTACGCGCCGACACATGGAACACGCCGGGAAGAAGTTCGCCTGCGATTTTATACATATTGGGGATCATCAGGAGCAGGCCCTGAGATGCAGTATAAGTGGTGGTCAGCGCACCCGCTGACAGAGAACCGTGCACCGCGCCTGCAGCGCCGGCTTCAGACTGCATCTCCACAACCTTAACGGTATTGCCAAAGACGTTCTTCAAGCCGTTTGCCGCCCACTGGTCGGTAACTTCCGCCATGGTGGAGGACGGTGTAATGGGGTAAATTGCCGCTACATCTGTAAACGCATATGATACGTGTGCGGCAGCATTGTTACCGTCCATGGTTTTCATTTTTCTTGCCATGATTTTTCCTCCCTTTGGGATTTTTCTTTCAGAACCGGAAACATTTAGGCAGAGAGAACCGCTGCTCTATTCCGCTTTTTAGGGACACTGTCCCTTGACACGCAAAGAAAACTACCAGGCCGATTCCTTGGGCTCATTCCTCTTAAAAAACATGAGAGGGACTGCCGGAATCCGCGAGTAGCTTTTCATGTCAGTTCTCTTTATAGGTAGATTTTAACACGTTTAAGCCGCCTTGTAAATGGTTTTTTAGGTAATTGGAAAAAATTCTTTTGTGATTTTTTATTATATGAGGATACTGGAGATATTAGGCGGCCTGTATATAAGCAATATGGAAGTACAAACAAATATTAGGGCTTTGGTTTTCCTTTGTTTGTAATCACATATGATCCTGCTCAGCATACAAAGAAAAGTGAAAACTGCAGCATTCAATTTGAGTTACCGCCTAGTTATCCTAAACCATCAGCCAGAAAAATTTTCTGTTCTTATAAACGTTTTTACATAATCCAGAATTATAAAACAGAGTAAACTGTAAATTCCCTGTATATCCAGGGAAAATCAGGGTATTTTGGCCAAAAACTGTCCAACAATCAATTTGACAGCCAAGGAAAGGTTTCGTATAATGGAGAGAACAAGGCGCTTGAGAAATCAAAATACTGCGCCAACAGAAAAGGAGACTGATTATGAACCCGGACGGTGGTATATGGCCATCCATCACGATTATCCTAGCGGCGTTGCTGCTGGGTACATTTCTTACAGCAGGAGATGCTGCAATTTCCAACCTAAATGAAGGGAAACTAAAAAAGCTACTGGAAGAAAAGAAAATGCTGCAGATAGGAGAAAAAATCCAGCCTCTTTTAAATTCCCCCATTCGTTTCTTCATTACGGTTCATCTGGGATTAACCCTAAGCAGCTTTTGCATTGCGGCGGGGGCGCTGCATATTTTTTCTAAGCTTGTGAGAGGTTTTTTTCAGGGGGAATATGGAGATACAAGTTCAGCCTATATTATCTCTGCAGCAGGAATGGTATTGCTTTTGGTATTTCTGGTAGTGACGCTTATGCGGGTGCTTCCTCATCGTTTGGTGGCGCTGCATCCAGAAAAGACTGCAGCAGCGCTCGCAAAACCATTAATTATAACCTATCATATATTTCGTCCTTTCTCGGCAATACCAGCATTTTTGTCAGATGGGATTCTACGGGTGATGGGATATGATCCAAAACATATGCAGGAAGAGGTAACAGAAGAAGAAATTCGTTTGATGGTTGATATAGGTAATGAGTCCGGCACAATTGAAAAAAGCGAAAAAGAAATGATTAACAATATTTTTGAGTTTGATGACCGTACTGCCGGAGAGCTTATGACCCACCGGACAGAAATAATAGCAGTGCCAGTTGATGCAGGGTTGGACGAAATTATCCGGCTGGCAACTGAGGAAGGTTATTCCCGCATGCCGGTTTACGAAGAGGATATTGACAATATCATAGGCATTCTTTATGTAAAAGACCTATTGGGGTTTGCGATACAGCCAGCAGATGGATTCCAGATACGAAATCATATACGGAAGGCTTTGTTTGTGCCAGAATCAAACAGTTGTGAGGAACTTTTCCAACAGCTTAAAACAAAAAAGCTGCAAATGGCAATCGTAATTGATGAATATGGGGGAACCTCCGGCCTTGTAACAATGGAAGACCTTTTGGAATCTATTGTTGGAAATATTCAAGACGAATACGACGAAGAGGAAGAACAGATTTCCCGTGTGGGAGACCATATCTACCTAATAGATGGAACTACTTCCATTGAAGATGTTGAAAGACTGTTTGACATTGTATTCCCGGAGGATTCTGAATACGATACTCTTGGCGGCTATATAACAGAGCAGTTAGGGCATATCCCACGTACAGGGGAGCTTGCCAGAGTGGAATTGGAAAACATACAGTTTACAGTAGTGAGTATGGTGGAGCGGCGTATTTCAAAGGTTCGTGCAGAACAGCAGTGTTCCACCCCTGCGGAATACGAATTTAAATAAACGCTAATTTGCGGGTACAATGTTATCTTTACCTTCCAAACTCATAAAATAAATGCAAAAGGACTTGTTTCATAATCTGAAACAAGTCCTTTTTGTGTTTAAAGCACCTTAATTGTCCAAAGAGATACCGGCAGTCTTTAAAAACGATTTGGCAATTACCATATGCCCTCCAAGCTGTGGGTGAACATGATCCCAAGTATAGAAACAGGGATGATAAAATTCCATACCCTTATCAAACGCCGCCATAGCATCTACATAAATAGCCCCATATTTATCACAGAGTTTCTGTGCTCCAGCGTTATATTGATCGACCATAGCACGGAAAGGCTCGTCACGATTAGGCTCCATATAACAACAGGATATTACAAGCATCGCCTTTACCTTGGGAACTGTACATGAAATCAGCTTTTCATAATTTTTTAGAAAGGTATTAAAATCTACATGCCGATGATACAAATGGGGATTGTCAAACTGCCGCCAGATATCGTTAATTCCAATCATACAGGACACATAGTCAGGGTGAAAAGATAATACATCCTCATCCCACCGCTCCAGCAAATGGCTGCTGGTATTACCGCTAACCCCTGCGTTAATAATACGCATTTGCAGATCTGGACGGCAGGCGGATAAAAGCGCATCTACCAGAGCTGGATACCCTTTCCCTAAATCCTCTTTCCGGTTTTCAGCAACTGGGCGCGCACGCCCTGCATCGGTTACAGAGTCTCCTGCCATAACCAGGGTGGTATTAGCTTCAAAAAGGCACATTGTCAATCCGCTCCTTTGTTATAATTATAAGCTCTAATTCTATTCTATCCCCAAATGACAGAATGTCAATGGAACGGATAGTATTGTTGGGGAATATATTTTTTGTAAAGACCAGTCAATCTAGAGATTTGCTGTACTGAAAAATCGAAAACTTGTCTTTTACGTTGTACCTAACTAAGAAATACCTGGGAATTAGGATTCGCTGGTTCCAAAAGCCCTGTTAGATTTTTCTTTTCAATTCCATTTGAGTGAACTGGGGTATTTTGTGGCTTGCTGATCCAGTTCAGCAGAACTGAACTGGCGACCAGAGGGCCTTCAGGAGTGCAGCTTTGCTGCACTTAGCTTTGCTGCACTCCCCCAGAACCCCAAGCCTTTTTAATTTGGCTATGGTTTATATCCGTCTTTTATTCTTCATTTTCTTCGTTATCTGTATCTTCCATTTCCTCTACTACTTCTTCCTTTGGCGCCCTAGCTACTGTAACAATCCTGCCTCCGTCCGTTACCCTCATAACCCGCACGCCGCTGGCATACCTTGATTGGACATTAACCTGTTCCACCGGAATCCGTATAATCACACCGTCATCGGTAATCATAATCACATCATCGTTATCATCAACTGATTTAATGCCGGTAACATACCCCTTATCCTCATTCACCTTATAGTTGATAATGCCCTTTCCAGCCCGGCTTTGCATCCTGTATTCCTCATATACAGACCTTCTTCCAAAGCCTTTTTCTGTAATCGTCAGTAAAGTAGCACCATCGCGGAGTCTTGCCATACCTACTACCTCGTCGCCTTCCTCCAAACTGATTGCTTTTACTCCTCTCGCAGTACGGCCTAACGGACGTGCTTCATCCTCCGGGAAGCGGATGGCTTGTCCAAATTTTGTAGCAATAATCAATTGATCGTCTCCAGAGGTTTGCTTCACCCAGGCAAGCTCGTCTCCGTCGTCCAATGCAACAGCAATTAATCCTGTCTTTCGCACATTGCGGAATGCAATCAGCTCAATTCGCTTCATAATTCCCTTTTTTGTCACCATAACCAGATAGCATCCGTCCTCTGTCCCGCTCGCCTTAATCATAGAGGTAATTTTCTCATTTTCTGCAAGCTGTATCAGATTGACAGCATTAGTCCCTCTGGCTGTCCGGGAACTTTCCGGTATTTCATAAGCCTTTAGGCGGAATACCCGCCCCTGGTTGGTAAATAACATCATTGAGTCATGGGAAGAACAAAGATACATTTCCTCAACAAAGTCTTCATCCCGGCGGGACAGCCCGGATATGCCCCGTCCGCCTCTGCGCTGTGTTTTATAGACATCCATGTTCTGGCGTTTCAGGTACCCAAAGTGAGTCAAGGTAATCACACAATCCTGTTGAGGAATTAAATCCTCAATATCCATTTCCCCGCTGACCGCTTGGATTTCCGTCCGTCGCTCATCCTTAAACTTGTCCCCTATAACAGCCAGCTCATCGCGTATAATGGTATGAATTTTTCCCTCATCTGCCAAAACAGCGTTTAATTCCTCAATTTTAGCTGTAAGCTGGGCTAATTCTTCTTCTATTTTTGTCTGCTCCAATCCTGTTAATTGTCCAAGCTGCATATTCACAATCGCCTGTGCCTGAAGCTCGCTTAAACCGAACCTTTCCATCAAGGCAGCACGACCGGAGGGCCGGTCTTTAGAAGCCCTTAAAATGGCGATTACCTCGTCAATAAAATCCAAGGCAATCCGCAAGCCTTCCAGGATGTGGGCCCGCTCCCTGGCCTTGCGCAGCTCGTACTTGGTGCGCCGGGTGATTACTTCTGTCTGGAAACTGATATAATATTGGAGCATCTCTTTGATGGTCAAAATGCGAGGCTGACCATCTACCAAAGCAAGCTGAATAATACCATAGGTTTCCTGCATCTGGCTGTATTGGTAAAGCTGGTTAAGCACCAGTTGCGGATTTGCAGAGGCCTTCAGTTCTATAACAAAACGCAGTCCGTTCCGATCGGATTCGTCCCGCAGGTCGCTAATTCCCTCTATCCGTTTATCTTTAACCAGGTCTGCTATGCCTTCTATCATCCGGGCTTTATTTACCGCATAGGGAATTTCTGTCACTGCTATCCGATAACGCCCGTTTTTCATTTCTTCAATTTCTGCGCGAGCACGCAGCAGAATCTTTCCGCGTCCCGTTGCATAGGCCGCACGAATTCCTGACCGGCCCATAATAATCCCCCCTGTGGGGAAATCCGGGCCCTTTATTTTGTCCATGATTTCTTCCAGGGTTGCCTCCGGGTTTTCCATTACCAGATCAACTGCATCAATAACTTCCTTCATGTTATGCGGCGGGATATTCGTCGCCATGCCTACCGCTATCCCTGTTGAACCGTTGACCAACAACTGTGGGAACCTGGACGGAAGTACTAATGGTTCTTTCCGGTTATCATCATAGTTTGGACCAAAATCTACTGTCTCCTTTTCAATATCCGTTAGCATGTGCATGGATATCTCGCTCATACGCGCCTCTGTATAACGGTAGGCAGCAGGCGGGTCCCCGTCTACAGAACCGAAGTTTCCATGGCCGTCTACCAGCGGATAACGCAGCGAAAAATCCTGTGCCATACGGACAAGAGCATCATAAACAGATGCGTCGCCGTGAGGATGATACCGGCCAAGTACGGAACCTACTGTATCCGCTGACTTACGGTATGCCTTGCTAGGGGACAACCCGTTTTCATGCATTGTATAAAGGATACGGCGATGTACCGGCTTTAAGCCGTCCCGGACGTCCGGCAGGGCCCGGCTTGCAATAACGGACATAGAGTAATCAAGAAAGCTCTTTTTCATTTCCTTTTCTATGTCAACCGGTATAATTTTGGTGCCATCGTTTTGCATATTGCGCCTCCAGCAGTTAGTTTGTTTCAATCCACTTGCGGTAGTAAGAAGCACACATTTTTATGTGGACTGTTCTTTTTCAGTGGGGGACATCGCTTTCTTTCCACCCACTCATTCTTTCAAATATTAATCTCCATTACTTATCTGCTTATTTCTGCATCTATAAAGGGATAAAAAGAGGGATATTCTTTAAAAAACTGTTTTAACACTTTCAAATCAAGCGGTTCTACCATTCTTTTGGGAATTGGATAAACCCTTTGGCCTTTTGTTTCAAATAGAAACATCTGATTATCTTCATATACAGCCGTTTCACTGGATGGCAGAGCATCAGCCGCCAAACCGTCAAAAACCAACGCGCCGTTCTCAAAAATTTGAAACTCCAGTTCACGGTAATTTTCTGCAAGCATCATTGCAGTATGCTTCATAATGTATCCCGGCAAAAGCAGAATAGACAAAAAAAGCAGAATGCATATTGTCCCCAGCACAAAACCCATGGTATAGGTCCGATCCCGAAGCCAGGATGCAAACATCACTACCGCCAGTACTATGGCAAGAACCATTTGAAAAATCCGTTTACCCTGACCATGGGCTTTCTGTTGAAGCAGCAGGCCATGGTACAAGTCGTCAGAACTGTTGCGGCAATGTATGCAGACAGGTTGGCCGGAAGGCTGAAAACCAGACATCTGGCTCATAGGGATTCACTCCTTTCGGGGAAGGCAGAGAAGGGAAGGTTAAACTTGCACTTTTTTATATGGGAGGTTGTAAACTTCAGAAATCTTCTGGAACATCTCCTTTAATTCATTGACCTGACCAAGAACCTGAGTTTTCGGAATTAAAATACAGCGGGTATCCTTCAGCATAACTTGCAGAAGGGTAGGGGTCTCCCGAAATCCCTCTGTATTTTCCCAGTCTATGGAATCTGAATACGTCCCGGACTGTTCAAACAACCGGTCTCCATAAAATTGAACCAAAATATTTCCCCGTAAATATTCACTTTTCTGGTACTGTTTTGTAGCAGAAGCCGTAAGCTGTTTCGGAAAAACTACCTTATAAAAAATCACAGAATACGCGCCAAATAATACCAGCAAAGCCCCTAAAATCAGGAAAAGGGTCAAATTCTCCACAACGTTTTTCTGTGCAATTAAAACCATAATAAAGAGAATCCCTATAATGATTTCGACAAACCCCATCACCACAGACTTCCTTTTCTGGGCATGATAGTTTTCCTCTGCAACAGAGCGATTAAAATCAAGAAATTGTTCCAGGGTGATGTTGTATTCAATAGTCTGTAATGGTTTTTCAGATGAAACCATAGGAGAAGGACACCGCCTTTCTGTCAAACGTCCAAATTCTGGACAAATTTGGCGTTCTGTTCAATAAATTCACGCCGTGGCTGAACCTTATCACCCATCAAAATGGTAAAAATCTGATCTGCCCTGGCAGCGTCCTCCATTTCAACTTTCAGGATAATACGGTTAGCAGGGTCCATTGTCGTTTCCCAAAGCTGTTCGGGATCCATTTCTCCCAAGCCTTTGTAACGCTGGACATCGCTCTTAGCATTTTCCTCTGGGTAAAGTTCTTTAATGTAGCGGTCACGTTCCGGTTCCGAATAAGCATAACGCACCTGTTTCCCGCGGCTGATACGGAACAATGGAGGTTGTGCAATATAAATATGTCCCGCCTCTAAGAGCGGACGCATAAACCGGAAAAAGAAGGTCAAAAGCAGCGTGCGGATATGGGAGCCGTCAACATCAGCATCCGCCATAATAATGACCTTGCCATAGCGGAGCTTGGACAGATCCATCTCGTCGCCAATTCCACAGCCTAGAGCCGTTATAACTGGCATAAGCTTGTCATTGCCATATACGCGGTCCAGTCTGGCCTTTTCCACATTGAGCATTTTACCCCATAGAGGAAGGATTGCCTGGAACCGGCGGTCTCGTCCGTTTTTCGCGCTGCCACCCGCAGAATCTCCCTCGACGATGTATATTTCAGTGAGTTCCATATCCCGCTCTGTGCAGTCCGCCAGTTTACCAGGAAGGGAAGCAGTTTCCAGAGCTGATTTTCGTCTGGTCAGATCCCTAGCGCGTTTTGCAGCTTCTCTGGCACGGGCGGCAGACATGGATTTATCCATAATCTGCCGGGCAGAAGCAGGATTTTCTTCAAAGTAAGTGGAAAGCTTATCATATACCATACCTTCCACAAGCGGACGAATCTCCGAATTCCCCAGTTTGGCTTTTGTTTGTCCTTCAAACTGCGGGTCGGTCATTTTAACGGAAATAACTGCGGTTAATCCTTCCCGCACATCGTCCCCAGTCAGATTTTTGTCAGCCTCTTTTAAAATCCCATTTTTCCGGCAGTAATCGTTAAACGCCCTGGTCATGGCCCGCTTGAACCCTTCCTCATGGGTTCCGCCTTCCGGCGTTTTAATATTGTTGGCAAAGGAATACATGACCTCGTTGTAGCCGGTATTGTACTGCATCGCCACTTCCACAGAACTTTTCCCGTCGGCATCTGAATCGCTCATATAGATAACGTCCTCATGGAGAATTTCCTTTACTTCATGAAGATACTCCACAAAACTTCTAATGCCGCCGTCATAACAAAAGGAATTTACTACAGGGTTTTCTCCGCGGTGATCGGTAAAAGTAATGCGAACCCCTGCATTTAAGAACGCCTGCTCCCTTAGACGGGTCAGCAGAACATCATAATCATAATTTACATCTTCAAAAATTTCTTTATCGGCTTTAAAAGTAATAACGCTGCCGGTAATATCGGTATCACCGATTACCTTTAGATCACAGGTTTCCGGGCCCCTTTCAAAACGTTGATAATATCGGTGGCTCCCGTCGCGGACTTCTACCTCCAGCCACTCCGAAAGGGCATTGACAACAGACGCACCAACCCCATGAAGACCGCCGGAAACCTTATATCCGCCCCCACCAAATTTTCCACCTGCATGAAGAACTGTAAATACAACTGTAACAGCCGGAATTCCCATTTTATGCTGAATCCCCACTGGAATACCGCGTCCGTTATCTGTGACACGGATGATATTGTCTGGCAGAATTTCTACTTCAATATGGTTGCACACGCCGGCCAGCGCTTCGTCAATGGCGTTGTCTACAATTTCATATACCAGATGGTGCAGTCCGCTTAAACCGGTAGAACCAATATACATTCCCGGGCGTTTTCTTACTGCCTCCAGGCCCTCTAGGACCTGAATTTGATCGCCGCCGTATTCGTTTATGGAAGGAGTATTTTCCACTGTATTATTACCTCCAACGTAATATGCTGTTTCTTTCGTATATTCTGTTTTATATAAAATCCCCATATATCAAAGGGGACATTTTATACTAATATGGTTTTATTTTTACGGCCGTTTTGACAATCCGTCTATAAATCCTGTCCGTTTTTTAAGCGTTGATGAGGAAATCTGTGAAATATACACTTTTATTTCCCCCTTTCCATCCCGGCAGACTACAAACGATTTAGGAATTTCCTCTGAAACATTAACCACCCAGCCCCGTTTCTGTGCCTGGGTCAAATAATCCTTTGTAGATCGTGAAACTGAGGAATTATCAATGTCAAAAATCCCGACAATATCCCTTGTATGCACCACAGTATACTGTCCCAAATGCAGATACATCCTACCACGCTCCCTTTCCAAATTCCAGAATGTCAACGTCCAGGGAACCGCTGGCAATATGAAAGCATTTTCCATTTTTCAGTGAATGAAAATAGGCGGTGTCACAACAGGTAATAAATACTTGTTTTCCCATAAGGGAGTTGAGCAGATAATCTCGCCTGGAGGCATCCAGTTCACTCATTACGTCATCTAACAAAACAATGGGACGCTGTCCTGTTGTTTCCTCTATAATTGCACTCTCGGCAAGCTTTAAAGATAAAACACAGCTTCTTTTTTGTCCCTGGGAACCAAATGACCGGGCATCCAGCCCTCCAACTAAAATCGACAGATCATCCCTATGGGGGCCAATAAGGGTTGCAGCAGCGGCAATATCAGCTTCTCGGCCTTGCTGGAGCTGATCCAAAATATTCTGTGGGGAAATTTCCTGATCCTGGTCAGTTCCTTTCCGATACTCCAGCCCCATAGTTTCACTTTGACTGGAAATTCCTTCATAAATTTGGCTTGCTGCTTTCTTCAGACGTTCGACATACTTGCGTCTAGCACGAATGATAGATGCAGCTAAACGCGATAAAGCTTCGTCAAAAACCCCCAATATAACCTCTGTGCCTTGAGGGGAATATCCTCTGTCCTGGCGCAATCCCTTTAATAAGGCGTTACGTTGATGCAGTACACGATTATACCGACCTAAAATATCTACATACCGCGGCATGAGTTGACAGATTGCAGTATCCAGAAAACGCCGGCGGACCTCTGGCCCATCCTGTACCAGCGAAAGATGCGCTGGTGAAAAAACAACTGCATATACTTCCCCTGTCAGTGATGTTTGGCTGGGAAGATCGACATAATTTAGCTGGAATTGTTTTTTCCCTTTGCGCGGTAAATAAATAGAAGCGCTTTGTTCCCGTTCTTCCTTGGTAAAGGATATGGACAGCTTTAATGCGTTTTCTCCAAAGCAGATTAAATCGTTTTCTTTTGAACTGCGGAAACTTCTTGCCCCTGTAAACAGCCAAATTGCTTCTATTAAGTTCGTTTTCCCCTGCCCATTGTCTCCATAGATTATATTTACCCCAGGAGAGGGAATTAATTCCATTTTTTTAATATTTCGATAATTTTCTGCCTCAATTCGGCTGATTTCCACCCGCCGCCACCTCGTAACCTTTTCCCTTTGATTCTACTTTGTCCCCAGGATGAAGCTTTTTCCCCCGCATTTGACACGGTTCTCCATTTACAAGTACATTTCCAGATTGAATTAGTTCTTTTGCTTCTCCTCCTGTTGGGGCCAGGCCGGAAAATTTCAGAAATTGATCCAGTTTAATATATTCTGTTGTTATAAATACCTTCTCCGGCATAAAACCACCTCTTATTCGTTACGAATTCTCACTGGGAGCACCAAAAATAAAAATGTATCCCCTTCCTTGGGAACCACTTTGATTGGGAGCAGAGGTCCGCCTATCTGAATTTTTACCTCGTCGCATCCACTGTTGCGGAGGGCATCAAGAAGATATTTATGATTAAATCCCATTTGAACGCCTGCGCCCTCTACAGTGCAGGCTACTTCATCGTATACCTTTCCCATAGACGTCTCACAGGAAACTGCAATTTTCCCCTCATCAATTTTTACACGAAGTGGGCTTTTCATCCGTTCCGATATCAAAAGGGCAGCACGTTCAATGCTTTCTACTAAGGGACGAACACCTATAGCGACTTCCAAATTATGGTTTTTGGGAATGGATGCATTGTAGTCCAGGAAATCGCCTTCCAGTAATCGGGAGATAACAAAATAACCGTTAACCTCAAATACAATATGCCGTTGTGCCAAATGCACCATAGCTTGACCATCGCCAGAACCTATCAATCGAGATACTTCCATAAGGGTTTTACCTGGAACAATAAATTTAAAATCTTGGTCAGCCTGAATTTTTTCCCTGCGCAGAGCAAGCCGATAGCCATCTACAGATACAACTGTCAACACTCCAGATGCTATGTCAAATAAAGAACCTGTATGTACAGGTTTTGTATCCCCAGTAGCAACAGCAAAAATTGTCTGATCTATCATGTTCCGCAATAGTTCTTTTTCAAGTGTAAGAACTTGGTCCTTGGGGATTGCGGGAAGTTCCGGGTAATCTGCTGCACTGATAGAAAGCACTGTAAACTGAGATGAGCCGCTGGAAATTTGCGTCAATTGTTTTTCATCACAAGTAATCATAATTTCATCAGCAGGCATACGACGAGTGGCATCTGAAAAAAACTTCGCAGACAAAACCGCCCCGCCTGGCTCTTCAACACGGGCCTCAATTTCCGTTGTTATTCCTAGATTAAGATCATATCCAGCAATATACAGCCCGTTTTGGGTAGTCTGTAATAAAATTCCTTCTAAAGCTGGAATTGTGGATTTATTGCTGACTGCTCTTGAGACATTTGTGACAGCCTGTACCAGTGTATCCTTTTTACAAATTACTTTCATTTCCGTTCACCTCTTAGTTATAACATTATAACATATTTTTGCTTTTACGTCAAAGTTTGGATGATAGGATAAAGGATGATTTTTGATGTTTTCCAGACACGTTTTGAGAATTCTCAAAAAAAGAATGCAAGTATTCTCGTATTATATCAGAACGAAAAGAAATTTTTCTTTCATTGTGCGAAGCGTGTGCTACCATAACGCAAAACCCTAACAGCCAAAAAGTGATGCAAGGTTTCAAATCAAATCTTGCGAATAAGCAGGATATAAATAGATAGAAATAAAAAGAATCTATTTTAGTATTAGTATTAGGGGCGGTTAAATTGTGAAAAGCAACTAAAAACCGCTTAGCTGCTATAAAAATGCTTTGGAATTATAAACTTGCGTCTTTCGATAATTTGTTGAGCTTGTGGAAAGATGCTGTTGCTATTCTGAATTTCACAGAAAAGCAACGTTTAAAGTTTATAAAAAGTGGAGGAAACAGAGGAAAAAGGAAAGCAATCTAAAAAGGTTTTTTAAGCTTTGTGAAAATGGTGGAAGGGGAAAGTTGGTATAATGTTTCAACTTCAAAGTAAATAGACGCAGGATTTAATCGTTAAAGGAAATTGATTTCAATATTCCCCTTATTTAACAAATAAATATTCACAGAATCCCTACTGCTTTTTAATATGGATAAAACGCTCGTAAAAAGGGAAGGGATATATCCCTTCCCTTTTTGTTTTTTACTTTCAGCTATCCCGGATATTTTTAATAATGTCTTCAATCATTGCTCGATATTTGGGATTGCTTTGCATTTTGGCCTCTACCTGTTGAATGGCATATACAATTGTTGAGTGGTCCCGCCCCCCAAACTCTGCCCCGATTGCAGACATTGACATCTGGGTAATGTCCCGCACAATATATACTGCTGCCTGCCTTGCCGATGAAATCTGGGCGGCACGTTTGGTTGAACGGATATCCTGCGGAGTAACCGAACAGGTTCTTGCAACCTCCGCTATAATGCGTTCTACCGTTACAGGAACTGGCTGATTGTCATTGAGTATGTCCCGTATGGCGTTCTGGGCTGCCATAATCGTTACCGGAGTGCTCATAACTGCCTGGAAAGCTTTCAGTTTTTTTACTGTTCCTTCCAACTGACGGATATTGTTTTTTAAACGGTTTGCAATATAATCTGCTACTTCATCAGGCATTGTTAAATCCAATAGTTCTGCCTTGCGCCGAATAATCGCTACCCGCGTTTCAAAGTCCGGCGGCTGAATATCTGCCAAAAGTCCCATTTCAAACCTTGTTCTTAAACGATATTCCAGTGTTTTTATTTCCTTAGGCGGGCGGTCAGATGTCAATACAATCTGCTTTCCGGCTTCATGCAGCGTATTAAACGTATGGAAAAATTCCTCCTGGGTGCTTTCCTTTCCTCCAATAAACTGTATGTCGTCTACCAGTAACACATCTGCCATACGGTACTTGTCATGGAATTCTTTCATTGTTTCCTTGCCAATGGAGTCAATCAGTTCATTTGTAAAGTTTTCACTTTTCGCATATATGACGTTCATTTCCGGCTGACGCTGTTCTATTTCGTTACCAATGGCTAACAGAAGGTGCGTTTTACCAAGACCAGAACCGCCATAAATGAACAAGGGGTTATAGGTATTTGCTGGGTTTGAGGCTACTGCGATAGATGCAGCATGGGCAAATTTATTCGACGGTCCTACAATAAACGTCGAAAAGGTATACTCATATTCCCCTTCGCCGTCCGCCAGTGCTGGCAATGCTTCGCCTTCTTCTGGAAGCAGGTCTTTCAGTAGGCCGCCCTTGGCTGTAAACCCCTTATCTTCGTGGGGCATCCTTTTGCCTGTGTCTGTATAAATCTGTATCTCAACCGAAAAACCAAGCGTGTTTTCAAAGCCAATGGCCAGCTTATCCTTTAATTTCTGCTCAATTAAGTCTTTTATAAACTCTGATTTTACGATGAGGATTGCCGTTGAATAATTGTCCTCCATACTTTGAAGGATGACATTATTCAGCCATGTTGCATAGGCTACTTGTGTAATTAGCTTGTGCTCAATACAGTATTCACATACTTTGTTGAAAATCTCGTCGAGGGACTCCATGTAAGCTTCCTCCGGTTCTTTGTTTATCCATGCGTTGAAAAGTCTGTTGAAACTGTTGAATCAACGTGTAATCCACGTGGATTCACAGGTTTTCAACCGACTGGGGGACATTATATATTTTAACATAGGAGACAGGGGATTGCAAGGTTTTCCACCGCCAAAAATGGACAAAAACCATTAAAAAGTATAGGTATAGATAAAAAAAGGCTATATACATACATAAATCTTCCCAGATTAAAGAAAGAGAGGAACAAATTTTCTGGCCTCTTTGGGTGGAAGGGTTTTATTTGTAAATTAAAATTCATTTAGTGAAAAAGCCCTCATATTTTCTTTATGATGGTTTACGAGATTTTGGCTTGTTTTCCCACCAACTTTATTTTCTTAATTTGCTTAAAAAAATTTTTCTTCTTGCGGGGTTTGGCAGAGCAGGGTTGAAATAGAGATAGGGGGGAGTAAACTCCCTTTTTATCCACTGTGTGCAGTATTTCTTTCAGGATGTATCCGCAAATCTATTTTATTGAACTTAAATGAAATTCTACTGGTTTTTATCTTTCTATACGTTTTTTTAAAGAAATGATTGCAAAACAGAAGGAAATCGGGTAAAATAGGTGTTGTATGCGGAGAGATAGTCCCAAAGGGGTTATTACACTGCATTTCCCAACAGGAAACCCGGTAAATTGTCGCCAAGATACAGGAAGGGAGGAAAAAATATGATAAGGACATATCAGCCTAAGAAGATACAGCGCAAAAAGGAACATGGGTTCCGTAAGAGGATGTCCACTAAAAATGGACGCAAAGTATTAGCGCGCCGTCGTGCAAAGGGCCGCGCTCGTTTGTCTCATTAATAGAAGACAAAAATAATACTTTTAGCAGATTACAGGTGAGTTAAAGCGAGTGAATACGGCTTTCGGCGGAACGATTTGGCAGACCAGTGGGAAGTTTCCTGAAGGAGCCGTATAACAAGCCGGAGGCGTATTCACTTGTTCTATCCTAATAGGTTTCAGGGAAGGGACAACGGCAGGTAATGGGGGGAAGCAGAATGCCGGGAACAGTTATCAAGGAAAACCGAATATTCCGGCGTTTATATAGTAAAGGGAAGCACCAGGTACATCCATTACTTGTAACGTATGTCCAAAGGAATCGAGAAGGGCAAACACGTTACGGCATATCGGCAAGCAAAAAAATTGGATGTGCGGTAGAGCGCAATCGAGCAAAAAGAGTAATACGGGCGGCATATCGTGAGGTAGAAGGAGAAATAACGGGAAGTTGGGATTTTATCTTTGTGGCGCGCAGCAGGACAACAAGAGTTAAGATGAATGAAGTAAAGAAAGTTATGGAACGTCAAATCAAAGCGCTAACCGCAGAGAATGGGAAAAGCGGGAAAGAGAAACGGAAAATCGAAGACCAATCGGAGAAGCAGGATAGATGAAAGAGCTTCTTTTGTGGTTAATAAAGGGATATCAAAGGTGGATATCCCCCATAAAACCGAGGTGCTGCCGGTTTTATCCCAGTTGTTCACAATATGCGGCAGAAGCTTTAAAGCGTCATGGGGCGGGAAAAGGCTGTATTTTAGCAGTTTGGCGAATATTACGCTGCAATCCATGGAACCGCGGGGGTATTGATTTTGTACCGGAAGATTGGGAAACCCTATTCCCAGATTTGACCAGGATAATCAGGAGAAAGGATAACAAACTTTCTAAATAGAGTAGGAGATAGTTTGTACAAACAGGGCCGGAAAGGAGCGTTCCTCGGTTGGGAATTGATCCCAAGGGGAGCGCATTTTGATAAAAGGGATACTTTCCGGTAAAGTTGAAAAGCCAGAGAATCGTGCCGCAGAGCGGCGGAATGGATGATTGTATGGGATTTATATCGGAATTAATTGGTTGGCCGTTAGGCTGGGTGATGTGGCTGGGCTATCAGGTACTGCGAAATTACGGGTTTGCATTGATCTTTTTTACGTTTGTTACTAAAATGATAATGTTTCCCCTGACACTCAAGCAGCAAAAATCCAGCGTTAAGATGGCGTTAATAAAGCCGAAATTAGACAATATTCAAAAGAAATACGCCAATAATAAGGAAAAACTGAATGAAGAAATGATGAAACTGTACCAGGAAGAAGGGTACAACCCGATGAGTGGGTGTCTTCCGCTTTTAATACAGTTTCCGATTTTGTTTGGTTTAATTAACGTTGTATATAATCCGCTGACGCATATTATAAGACTTTCCAAAGAGGTAATTGAACAAGGGCTGGAAATAGCCAGGGGAATGGAAGATATTATTGTAAATGTTTCCATGCCACAGATTAGTATTATTCAGGGAGTTAAAGCCCAGCCTGAATTATTCAGTTCTCTTCTTTCACCAGAACAAATACAGAGAATTTCAAACTTTAATATGTCTTTTCTGGGGATTGATTTGACTGCAGTTCCTACTATGGCTATTAACACTCTCCTTATCATTCCTATATTATCTGGTGTTACTTCCTTTTTGATTTCGATTCAGTCTATGAAGCAGACGGAAACGACTGCCGGAGAAAATGGTGGAGCCATGAAAGGTATGATGTATATTATGCCTTTGTTTTCACTGTTTTTCTGTTTTCAGGTTCCCGCAGGCGTTGGATTATATTGGGGTATTTCCAATGTTCTTTCTTATCTGCAAAGTATGTATATGAATAAGAAGTACAACCCACAGGAGATGGCAGAAAAAGCTCGTGCAGAACAGGCTGCCTTAGAGGAAGCCGAACGGCAGCAGCGCTTGGAAAACCGGAAGAAAGCAAGACAGGAAATGGCTGAGTATCAGGCAGAAGTAGATGCTGCTGAACAGGCTGCAAAAGGAAAAAAGAAAAAAAATGTTGAGATTGATGTTCCAAAGGCGCCAGACGAGGAGACAATTAAAAAAGCTATGACCGCCAAAGAAATTAATCGAATGAAACTTGCAGCAGCTCGAAAGCGGGATGCGGAGAAATACGGTGAGGAATATGTAGAGGTTACAGATGATGACCTAAAATAAAAATGTTACTGAAATTGCTTTGATAATGTTATTATAAGGTATTACAGGCGGTGCGTTTTTACGGCAGGCTGCGCGCCGGTTGGTTCACAAGTTAGGGTGAATCCAACTCATTGACTGGATTGATTTCAGCAACAAATATAGCATTTGAAAAAAGGTCAAAATGGAGGTGTTTACCTTGATAAAAGAACAAATTGAAACAGGAAAAACGGTGGAACAGGCGATTCAAGCGGCATGTGAAAAACTGGGGCTGTCATCGGACGAGGTTCAGTATGAGGTATTAGAGATGCCTAAAAAAGGATTTTTAGGCTTTGGTGCCTCCATGGCAAGGGTGCGGGTATATAAAGAATACAGCAAATCTGCCAAAGCCGCCGAATATTTAAAAGAAGTACTGAATGCAATGGGATTCCCAAATGTAGAGATTGATATTAAAGAGGAAGAGCAAAGCGCTCTGCTCATGCTTAAGGGAGATGGATTGGGAGTTGTAATTGGACGCAGAGGAGAAACCCTGGATGCACTGCAATACCTTTCCGGTTTGGTTGCCAACAAGATGGAAGGGGAATATTATAGAATAACCCTGGACAGCGGGAACTATCGGGAAAAACGTGAAAAGACACTTGAGGAGCTTGCACGGAAACTGGCAAATAATGCGGTTCGGACAGGCCGTTCTAGTACTTTGGAACCAATGAACCCTTACGAAAGAAGAATTATTCATGCTGCTGTACAGCAGGTTCCAGGCGCTACATCATCTTCTATTGGAGGAGAGCCAAACCGCAGGATTGTAATTAGTTCGACCAATCCAAGAAAACCATTTGGTGGACGCTCCCGTTCCAGAGATGGGGAGTCGGGCAGGAGGCCAAAGTATGGCGAAAGAAGAAACTATTGGAAGGATAACGAAAGTTCAGCCAGTGAAACAGGTTCACCTGTATCGGATATGGCAAACCAGGAAAATCGTTTCCAAAAGTCAGGAGAGATTGGAATTCAAAGAGCAAGCATCAACGATGATAAGGACAAACCCCTATACTCAAAAATAGAGCTGTAACGTCGGGGGTTCCGCGGTTACAGAAAAAGGGACGCAGCGGAAAAACGACTGCGTCCCTTTTTATAAATATGAGGATAAGAATAGTAATGGGTACAACGAAAGGCAGATTAAAAGGGTTCCGGTCCAGGAGGATGTGCAGCAAAGCTGCAATTCTGAAAACTCTTGGTCATCCGTTCAGCTCTGTTGAACGGACCCCGCAGGCACGAAATTTTTCAGCACACAAAAAATTCAGAAAAGCAATATTGAAAAGAGAAGAAAGCCCAGTTGTGGGAAAACCCATTTAAAATAATTTCAATTCCAAAAAGCAGGGAGGAAAAACGCTCATGACTGCAGAACATCAAAAAATATCTGCCAGTACCATAGCAGCAATAGCAACTGGACTGACACCAAGCGGGGTAGGAATGATACGTATCAGCGGGCCAGAGGCAGTCCAGATTTCAGACAAAGTTTTTCAGCCAATTAACGGTGTCCCACTGTTAAAGAGAAGAGGATATACCAGCGCATATGGGTATATTTGCAGCAATGGGGAAAAGATTGATGAAGGAATAGCTGCAGTTTACCGGGCGCCATTCAGCTATACTGGAGAGGATATTGTAGAAATTAGCTGCCATGGTGGAGTGTATTTAATGCAGAAAACCCTTCAGGCAGTTCTTAATCATGGGGCAAAACCAGCAGGAGCAGGGGAATTTACAAAACGGGCTTTTTTAAATGGAAAAATAAGTTTAGATCAGGCAGAATCTGTAATGGATTTGATACAGGCGAATTCAGCCAGCGCCGCAAGGGCCGCCCTTGCGGGAAAAGACGGAGCTCTGCAAAAGGAAATTGCATCTATTCAGAGGGAGTTAGTTGGAATTGCGTCCCACTTGGCTGCATGGATAGATTTTCCTGAGGAGGATGTGGAGGAACTTGCTTCTAGTTCCCTTGAACAACAGTTAGAGAACAGTATTATCAGGCTGAAAAATTTAAATCAGGGATATGATACAGGGAGGTTGATACGGGAGGGGATTCCAACGGCAATTGTTGGGAAACCGAATGTAGGGAAATCCACACTTATGAATTTACTTTCACGATATGAAAGAAGTATTGTCACCGATGTTCCCGGAACGACCCGAGACATCATTGAGGAAAGCGTTCAGGTCGGCGGATATGTTTTAAGGTTAGCTGATACTGCGGGACTGCGGGAAACAACAGACCAGGTGGAATCTATCGGGATCGCTTGGAGCCGTAAAAAAATGGATTCCAGCGAGTTGGTTCTTGCTGTTTTTGATATGTCGCAGCCCTTGGGGGAGGAGGACATTGAGCTTTTAAATAATCTGAAGGGAAGAACTGCAATAGCTATTCTAAATAAGAATGATGTAGCTTCTATTCAAAATATTTCAGATTATGAAAAAAGGATTTCCGATAAAATACCGTTTGTTGTGGCAATGTCCGCCCAAAATGGAGATGGCCTTGAAAAACTGGAGCAGATGATTCCCAATGTTTTAGGACTTGGACGAATAGATCCTTCTGCCGCAATGTTAGCAAACGAACGGCAAAGGGATTGTGTCAACCGTTCTTTGAGGCCGCTTCAGGATGGATTAGACGCTGTCCAGGCCGGTATTACTTTAGATGCGGTTTCCGTTTGCCTTGAGGATGCTATTTCGCCATTAATGGAGCTGACAGGGGAGCGAACGTCAGATGTTGTAATAGAACAAGTATTTGAAAGATTTTGTGTTGGAAAGTAACTAAATGGTCAGGAGTGGTAGTTTTTGGAATATATAGCAGGAAATTATGATGTAGCAATTATTGGAGCAGGACATGCAGGTGTAGAAGCAGCGCTTGCAGCGTCCCGACTGGGGGCAAATACAATTTTATTTACCATTTCCTTGGACGGAATCGCCAATATGCCTTGTAATCCTTCTATTGGCGGAACAGCAAAAGGGCATCTTGTCCGGGAGATTGATGCCTTGGGCGGACAGATGGGATTGGCGGCAGACGCTACCTATCTGCAAAGCCGTATGCTGAATCAGGGGAAAGGCCCGGCAGTACACAGCCTTCGCGTCCAAAGCGACAGGGTAAAATACCACATTTATATGAAGCATATTCTTGAGAAGGCTCCTAACCTTACAGTAAAACAGGCGGAAATCGTTGAAATCAGAGCGAATAACGATGGGCGTGTTTCGCAAGTTGTCACAAGGCTGGAAGCTGTATATTCTGTTAAAACAATTATTGTAGCTACGGGAACCTATTTGAAAGGACGTATTTATGTAGGGGAGACCAGTTATGAAAGCGGGCCCGATTCTATGCAGGCGGCGACAAAACTGTCTGATAGTTTGAGAAAGCTGGGAATGACTCTCCGACGTTTTAAAACAGGAACACCTGCCAGGGCAAAACGTTCTACAATTGATTTTACCCAACTGGAAATGCAAGAAGGAGACACTGAGATTGTCCCGTTTTCCTTTATGACAGAGGAAGAAATGAAAAATCAGGTGGTATGTCATATTGCTTATACAAATGAAGAAACCCATAAAGTAATTCGCGCCAATCTGGATCGCTCGCCAATGTATTCGGGTAAAATTGAAGGAATAGGCCCCCGGTACTGTCCTAGTATAGAGGATAAAGTAGTCCGCTTTTCCGAAAAGCCACGGCATCAGGCATTTGTTGAACCTATGGGGATAGATACGGAAGAAATGTATCTTCAGGGGCTTTCATCCTCCCTCCCGTTAGATGTGCAGGAGGCCATGTACCGGACAATAAAAGGATTTGAACATATTGAATTAATGAGGAACGCATATGCTATTGAATACGATTGCTGTGATCCCCTTGAATTAAAACCCTCCCTGGAATTTAAGGAGATATCTGGATTATATGGAGCAGGGCAGTTTAATGGAACATCCGGCTATGAAGAAGCAGCTGCACAGGGATTAGTGGCAGGTATTAATGCTGCCCGGCAAACACAGGGAAAGGAACCAGTTATATTCCCGCGAAGCGGTTCCTATATAGGAACGCTAATAGATGATCTTGTAACAAAGGGATGCAGCGATCCCTATCGAATGATGACTTCTCGAAGCGAATACCGCTTAATTTTACGTCAGGACAATGCAGACTTGCGATTGACCCCCATTGGCAGGGAAATTGGTTTAGTTGAAAATGAGAGATGGAGCCGTTTCTGCAAAAAAAAGATAGCTGTGGAACAGGAAATTCAAAGATTGGAGCGTGTAACCATACCTCTTTCTAATACATTAAATGAAATGCTTGTTTCACGTGAAACATCACCTATAAATGCTGGGATAAAAGCCGCTGAACTTTTGCGCCGCCCACAGATAGGTTATCAAGATATTCGGCCATTTGACCCATCTGCGCCAAGTTTGCCAAAGGAAGTATGGGAGCAGGCGGAAATTGAGATTAAATATGCTGGCTATATAAAGAAGCAGCTTGCTCAGGTAGAGCAAATGAAAAAACTGGAAAGCCGTTTTTTGCCATCAAATATTGATTATAAGGATATTGCTGGGCTGCGTCTGGAGGCTCAGGAAAAGTTAAACCGTGTAAAGCCTTTAAATCTTGGACAAGCTTCCAGAATATCGGGAGTAAGCCCAGCGGATATTTCAGTATTGGTGATATGGTTGGAACAGCATAGAAAAAAACAGCAGCCTATGGAGGGGGAAGTATATGGCGGTTAATCAAGAACAGCTAAAAGAATATGCATTAAAATATGGGATAACATTAAAAGAAAAAATGTTGTCCGATTTTGAAGTATATGGGGAGATGCTGAAGGAATGGAACGGGAAAATAAATTTAACTGCTATCGTTGACGATGAAGGAATTACGGTAAAACACTTTATAGACAGTCTGCTTCTTTTGGATGCAGTATCAGTACCCCATGGAGCTAAAATAGTTGATGTTGGAACAGGTGCAGGATTTCCTGGAGTACCAATAAAAATTGTCCGCCCGGATGTAAATTTAACCCTTATGGATAGTTTGAATAAGAGGCTGGTGTTTTTAGAATCATTATGTGGGAGTCTCAACATTTCCGTGGAAAAGGTTCATGGACGGGCAGAGGATATGGGAAGGCAGGGGACACTTTATCGGGGAGCTTTTGATGTAGCGACTGCCCGTGCCGTTACAGATATGCGGGAACTTTCAGAATATTGTCTGCCTTTACTAAAAAAAGGGGGCTTCTTTGCTGCGCTAAAAGGATTTGAAATTGAAGAGGAACTGGAACAGGCGAAAAAGGCAATCTCCATTTTAGGAGGAAAGATTGAGGGCATAAAAAAATATACCCTGCCGGACGGAGGAAAGCGTTCTATTGTTTGTGTAAAAAAGATATCGCAAACCCCAACAAAATACCCCCGCCCATTTGCTAAAATAGCAAAAAGCCCATTAAAGTAAAAAATTATTTCGGCTGATGGTGTCAAACATCGCGATGGAAAATATTGGAATTTAGGAATGCGCTGTGGTACAATAAAAGTACCCCAAAAGGACATGTTTTAAATTATATTTATGCTGTATTGAAAGGGAAGTATCCAGCGTAAAATATACAGTTCTGCGAATTTTAAAAGTATAATTACTTTATTGACATAACATTTCTATAGCAAATATCAAAAAACGGGTTAAAAAGTTTTTATTTATAACTTTTTGAGTCCATCATTGCCAATTATTATGACGATTTCCAAGTGTTCGCAGATAGGCTTTTCCATCGAATATGCCATATAAGTTTTAATAACGGGTTTTCCCTTTCAACAAGTGGAAAGGTGGTTGCAATGAGTGTCTTCACAAAAGCAAAAGCTGTGAATAAAGTCTGTTTAATACCTGTTGACTGTATCCGCCCAAATCCAAATCAGCCTCGAAAGGTTTTCCACGAGGCAGAACTGCAATCCCTAGCGGAAAGTATTTCAGCCAATGGGCTGTTGCAGCCTGTTTCTCTGCGAAAAGAGAATGACAGTTTATACTTACTAATTGCAGGAGAAAGGCGTTTTATGGCCTGCAAAAAGATAGGCATGAAAGCGATTCCTTCCATTGTTTGCAATGTATCCGCAGATGATGCGGCAGTTCTGGCGCTAATTGAAAACATTCAAAGAAGTGATCTAAACTGTTTTGAAGAAGCCATAGCGATACAATCCCTAATTCAGCAAATGGGTATTACCCAGGAACAGGCTGCAAGGAGGCTTGGAAAATCTCAGTCCTCAGTTGCAAATAAGCTTCGGCTTCTTCGTCTGCCGGAATCGGTTCAGGTAAAACTTCTTGATGCGGGTTTAACAGAAAGACATGCTAGGTCATTGCTGCGTTTGCCTGAAAATCAGATGGAGGAAGCTGCAGACTATATTATTTTATCTATGTTAAATGTTGCCCAGACAGAAGAATTTATAGATGAAATTGTATTGAGGAATCAGATGGCCAAGGAAGGTTTGGGACAGGTTTCAGAAGTGGTTGCGGAAAGATCTGTTACAGAAGCCGCTGCTGTATCTGGGGAAGCAGAAAAACCTCCTGTAAAGAAAAGCGGCAGGAAATTGCTGGTGGTAAAAGATTTAAGGATTTTTACCAATACCATATCAAGGGCAATTGAAATGATGAAACAGGCTGGAATCCAGGCTTGTTCCCAGAAACGGGAAGAAGAAGAATTTATAGAATATGTAGTGAGAATACCTAAAGAATCAGCCTATCGCAAAAAAACATCGTAATTTATTTCTTAGGTTGCAGGATGTAAAACCATAGAAATTCTGCAAAAGGAAAACAGGCTTTACATTGGACCTAGTCGGTTGATAATATCTGCAAATTAAAATTTGTTAGTTCAAAAAGGACTTTTATTTTTCTTTATGATATTTTACAAATGTCAAGCATAGGTACTATTCTATGATAAAATTTTGCATTTGCAAAAGTTTTTTGATTATAATGTTTCCTCTTTTATTTGCTTTAGGTTGTACCCATTTTATTATTTTGATCTCAAAGGGAAATCTTTGGTCAGGACGCCCCTTTGTGATATACATTCCCTATCCGGTTTCTTTCTATCCTTTTCCCTGAAACACGGCAGCCTTTTTCAAATGGGGCTGTCGTGTTTCTATGTTTCACGTGAAACATTTTCCTACAGTTTTTGTGAAAATCCCTTCCTTTGTATTCTGGGATGTGCTATAATTTGAAAAGAGAATACTCAGGAACGGGAAGGAGAACTGAAAATGGGGAAAATTATATCCTTTGCAAACCAGAAAGGCGGCGTTGGAAAAACAACAACAGCGGTTAGTGTAGCAGCGTGTTTAGGGGCAAAGGGAAAACAGGTTTTGCTGGTAGACATAGATCCACAAGGAAATGCAACCAGTGGAATGGGCGTCAACAAACGCCAAGTAACAGTGTCCACCTATGATTTACTGGTAATGGATGAAACACCTTTGGAAAATGTAATTCAAAAAACAGCATATCAAAATGTGGATATTTTGCCGTCAAATATGAGGCTGGCAGGAGCGGAAATAGAATTGGTTGATCTAGATGACAGGACAAATCGGCTGAAACAGGCACTTCTTCCAGTAAAAGACCGTTATTCCTACATAATAATAGATTGTCCACCATCATTGGGATTGATTACATTAAATGCACTTACAGCAAGTGATTCTATTTTAATTCCCATTCAGTGTGAGTATTATGCATTAGAGGGATTGTCACAATTAATGTCTACCATGCGTCAGGTTAAACGCCTTTATAATCCGGCAATAGAAATAGAAGGCGTTCTGTTTACAATGTATGACGGACGTTTGAATCTTACAACGCAGGTTGTAGAGGAAGTCAAAAAATATTTTCCCAAGAAGGTTTTCAAGACGGTTATTCCACGTAATGTAAAAATTTCAGAAGCACCCAGCTTTGGGAAACCTGTATATTATTATGACCGGTATTCCAAGGGTTCTATTAGCTATAGCGAATTAACCAACGAGATTATTCAAAATAATAAGGAGGTATAAGGCGGCTATGGGAAAGGCGGTAAAGGAGAAACTTGGCAGAGGATTAGATGCGGTGTTTTTAGATAATAATACCAGCGACGGGACTTCGATTATGTTGCGGGTGTCAGAGATAGAGCCAAACCGGTTACAGCCACGCCGCCATTTTGATGAAAATAGTTTGGCGGAATTAGCAGATTCCATTCAACAGCATGGGGTTCTCCAGCCTTTAGTAGTCCGGCCATTGGCAACAGGCGGATATCAGATTATAGCAGGTGAAAGGCGTTGGAGGGCCTGCCGAATGGCGAACATACCAGAAGTTCCTGCAATTGTAAGGGAAATGTCCGATCAGGAAGTAATGGAAATTGCTTTAATTGAAAACCTTCAGCGTGAGGATTTAAATGCAATGGAGGAAGCGGCTGGATACCAATCCCTCATGGATCAATATGGGTTGACACAGGAGGAAGTTGCTTCTAGAGTGGGAAAATCCCGATCTTCTATTACAAATACATTACGGCTTCTTCACCTGCCTGGACCTGTGGCAGATATGGTGAAAGAAGGGGTTCTTTCGGCAGGACATGCCCGCGCTTTGCTCTCCATTCCTCAACAGGATATTATGATAGAAACTGCAAAGAAGGCAGCAGGGGGAAATGCCAGTGTTCGAGAAATTGAACGGATAGGAAAAAAACTTCGCGATTCAGAGAAAACCTCTTCCTCATTGGATATTACGGTTTCTCATGAAGATGAGATGAAGGATAAGGAACCCTATTTTCGAGAAGTAGAGCTATCCTTGTCGGAGGCATTAGGCCGGAGAGTATCTGTTCGATACTCCCAGGGAAAGGGAATGCTGGAAATTGAGTTTTATTCCAAAGAGGATTTACAGGGGTTAACACAGGAAGCTTTTGGCCATTTGGAATAAGCTTTTCTATTCATATAAAGAGTTCTGCTAAATAAAAAGGAAGGAGCTGAAGGTGGTTGTGAAAAAAGAGCCTTTTAAGGATAAGAAAGATAAGGTTTCATGTGAAACATCCACCCCTTCGGTTGAGAAATTTGAAGACGGTTTAAATATTCCTTGGAAAATGGCGGGATGTAATCTTGGTATTTGGCGCAGCGGCTGGATATCTGGACCAAGCGCAAAATTATTCCGCGCAGTTTGGGACAGCTTAATGAATGAGTTTTCTACCCATGGGTATACGGAATTAGTCATAAATGGAGAAACCAATCAATTTTCCGCTTTCTTAAAATGGATACTGTATGCAGAGGAACAGGGGACTTGCAGTAAACTGCCAATTCAATATATTTCTCAGGAGAAAAAATATTTTGCAACCATTCAGGCAGTATTCCAGGAAGACAAAGCTGACGAATGGCTGGAAAAGACGTCTGCTGATTTGGAGAGATTTCTCTTTCAAATGAATGTACCATATCGGATGATTCGTCAGGATCCAAAGCCGTTAGGTGAAAAATTTCGTTCTCAGTGGCGAATGGATCTTTGGATGCCAGAGAAACAGGAATATTTGGAGCTATGCATTATTAGATGTATGAAACAGGATTTGTTGGAGTTTGATAAGACGGATAAATTAAAAAATATTTGGATTGGTAAAGTGGAAGAAATGTCAGGCTATACTCTTTTTAATGCTGTAGCAGAAAATAACTATGATAAAAAAGGGAGAATCAAGGTTCCTTCCGTTTTAGTTCCCTATATGATGGCAGAATGGATTCCATAAAAAACAAGGCAGCCAGATATTGAAAAAAATATAATAAAAACTGGTTAAAAAAGTTAAATTTGGAGGGAAATGAAAATGACGGTGGAAGGAAAAATAGATATAAGCTGTCGGTACTCCAAAAGAATACGGATACCTTATCCAGAGTGCGATATACACAATCAATGGAAGCTGTCATATATAATGCGTGCAATCCAACAGATAGCCTCTGACCAGTTAGATGATTTAGGCATGACGTTTCATAAGCTTTACGCAGAAGGGTATGTATTTTTGCTGTCAAAGGAGTATATTGAATTACACAAGGAAATTTCAGCAGGGGATGAGGTTATAATATCCACTTGGCCGATTCCACCAAAGGGGGCGCAGTTTCGGCGGAATATAGCAATTGACAGCTTAAATGGGGTGCGGTTGATGAGTGCATACACGTCCTGGCTTTTGGTAAATCCTGAAAGTCATAAAATTCTGCGTCCTTTATCATTTCCATATACACTTAATTATGCACCATTAAATGAAAATGATCCTATGGAGGAGCAAATTACTTCCCTAAAAATGCCCCTTGTGGAGAACTGCCAGGAGGGGATATCACTGAAAGTTTCCTATTCCAATTCTGACTGCAATGGGCATTTAAATAATGCTGTCTATGGGGATTTGGTCTTAGACTGTATTCCATTTGAAACATGGGAAAAATATCAACCATTATCTTTTTTGATACATTTTATAAAGGAAGCAAAAATTGGGTCTGAGATTTTTACAACTGTTGGGAAATTAGAGCAACCGCAGGGATTTAATGGTATAGTCTGTTTAGGAAAAAACAAAAAGGAAAAATGTTTCCAAGCTTTTTTAAAATTAAAACATATATAAAACGATTATTGCTTACAAAAACATTTATAAATAGAGAAATAACCATAATATTTTTTTGAAATCTTAGATAAAAAAATTTTAAAAAACCACTTGACAAAACGGGAACATTGCATTATAATAATATTCGCGCTTAGGGATGGCTGACTTTCAGAGTATCTAAGCAAGTGGAAAGCATGGCGGCATAGCTCAGTTGGCTAGAGCATTCGGTTCATACCCGAAGTGTCACCGGTTCAAATCCAGTTGCCGCTACTTTCAACAATAATTCCTCTTAGAGGATTTTTATAGATTTTAAATTTGGCCTGGTGGTCAAGCGGCTAAGACACCGCCCTTTCACGGCGGTAACACGGGTTCGATTCCCGTCCAGGTCATATGAAAAGCGGATAATCCAATTTGGATTATCCGCTTTTTTATTTAGGGTTACGCCAACCACTGATCTTTCCCCGTACCATAGCCCCAAAAATTCTCCTTTTTAATCCAGGGTATAATTTTTCCTGGTTCATTAGCCACTCCCTGGCTTCCTGCCTTCCTGATTTCCCGTCATTTGGACAAGCCATTTTAAAAAAGGGAAGACCGCAGTCTGCCGCCGCTCTTCGAATTTCCTTTTCCTGGGCATAAATTAATGGTCTGATAACGGAAAGATGGCGGAGATTCTTTTCAGGCCCATGCAGGGAACCCTCATCTGGGATACTATAATCTGTAAATGGACAAAAACAGCTTAATCGGCCTTCCCATAAAAGATTCATAATAAATGTTTCAACAGCATCATCCAGATTATGTCCAAGGGCAATTTTATTACAATGCAGACGTTCTGCAACTGATGTTAGTGCCCCACGCCGCATATGAGCACAAAGGGAACAGGGGTTTTCCTCTTTCCGCACTTGAAAAACAAGTTCTCCGATGATAGTTCGCTCTACATAGTATGGAATGGAGAGTTCCTTGCAAAGCTGCTCTATTGGATGTGTATTGGAAGGAATTCCCCCAAATTGCGGATCAACTGTAATTGCAGAAAGGGTATAGGGAATGCCCAAAAACTTTTGGAGCCTCCATAAAGATAGAAGAAGCATAAGGGAATCCTTGCCGCCGCTGACCCCAACGCCAATATGGTCGTTAGGGGATAACATACAATAATCGGAGGAGGCGCGGCGTATGTGGCCAAGAATCTTCTGATAAGAGGTGCTTTTTTCATTCAACATTTATATTCTCCTTGGGGTAATTTGGGTTTAAAAAATAAATTGTTTTTAACAGTTTACCCTTTTTTCTATCTTCCGTCAATGCGTTGCTAAATAAAACAGAATTGAGACCTATGAAAAAAGACGTTTGAAAGCGGTCCAGGCTGAAAAGCGGAGCAAATGCAGGAATAAATTAAAATTTTTGACATTTCCCTTGACAAAGGATGTCAAAGCCATTATAATAATAAAGCTTGCAAAAGAAAGATACCTGATTCTGCCCCCGTTCAGAAACAGATATCCCAACAAACTTAAAAAAACATTAAGATAAAAAAGTTCAGGAGGATCTGCTATGTCAACTTATATGCCGAAGGCAGGGGACATTACCCGCAAATGGTATGTTATTGATGCTGCCGATAAGCCCTTGGGGCGGGTAGCAGCAGCAGCAGCACATGTACTGAGGGGAAAACACAAGGTAACGTATGCTCCGCATGCGGATTGTGGGGACCATGTAATCATTGTAAACGCGGATAAGGCAATATTGACCGGTAAGAAGCTGGAAAAGAAATATTACCGTTATCATACCGGCTGGTTTGGCGGACTGAAGGAAGTACAATACAAACACATGATGGCCAGCAACCCAGAAAAGGCCATGATGCTTGCAATAAAAGGGATGCTGCCCAATACAACGGTAGGACGCGCCCAAATGACCAGAGTTCGTATTTATAAAGGGCCGGAGCATGTACATGCGGCGCAGAAGCCCGAAGCTCTGGAACTGTAAGCAGGAAGTTGATTTGAAAGGAGGACCAATTCTATGCCTATGTATGATAAGAAGCCTTATTTCTATGGAACCGGCAGAAGAAAGAAATCTGTAGCCCGGGTTCGTCTCTATGCCGGAGAGGGAAAGATTACCATCAATAATCGTAATATTGATGATTATTTTGGACTTGAGACCTTAAAACTGATTGTCCGTCAGCCGATGGAGCTTACAGAGACAATAGGAAAGTTTGATATTGTATGTACTGTTGCAGGTGGCGGTGTATCCGGTCAGGCTGGAGCAATCCGTCATGGCATTTCCCGCGCATTGCTTCAGACAGGGGACGAAATTCGTCCAATCCTAAAAAAAGCCGGGTTCTTGACCCGCGATCCTCGTATGAAAGAACGTAAGAAGTACGGCCTCAAAGCAGCCCGTCGCGCTCCGCAGTTCAGCAAGCGCTAAAAGGGCGATTTTCAACCCCCGATGCCGCAGGCATCGGGGGTTTTCCTTTTCATAAAGCAGCAAGTATGTATATGATTTAGTAAAGCATCTGCATGACGAGGAAAGAAAAATTTGTACAGAGCTTACCTACACCCCTTCCGTCCGTAAAATAACGGAAATCCAAGAAGGTCGTGGTTCCGCTTAATTTAAGAAAAAATAACTGCTATAATTGGGTACAAAACCAAAAGGATGTGTGCTGTATGGGACAAGTGATATACCAAGTTTTGTGCTCCTAAAGATGGTTCAGAAATGCAAAATAGGTATTTTTAATTGACTCTTTGTGGAAGGAGGAATAGTATATGAAATATACATTGAAATATAATGGATGGATTGGTTTTTTATAAAAGTTATCTATTGGAATTGAATGATGCCCTGTTTTATATGTGATGAAGATTTTAGAGACAGAGTTGGTTCCGGCGAGATGCTGATACAAGGAAAATTGGTATTCAGAGAGTTTTAATACGGCCTCAAAACAGCTTTCCGCGCTCCGTAGTTCTCCGAACGTAAAATTGTATTTTTTGAAATCGAAGTCTTTCTCTGGTATTTCCAGAGGGAGCTTATTTTTTGGGGTACAGTGGGGGAAGATGAGTTGGACAAAGGATAAGTTGCATACAATATGGTTTTTAATGCTCGTTTACATTGAACTTATAATAACTCAAATAAAGGTGATTTGCAAAAAATATGAAAGGTTTCTGTCTTATAGGATAAACAAATTATTATATAATTACGACTTTAAAAATAAAAAGAAGCTTTTATTATATTACTTATTATCATATATTTAGATCAATAAGAGAATATAAAAAGATTTATTATATTAAATGTAAAAAAGTGGAAAAGATATCTTGTATAATATAGAGTTAAAAAATTTTCTAATTAATTAACAAAAATTTGTAAAAATAGCATATATAATTTATATTACACAAAAAACCCCTTAACTAAATGTTGATATATATTCTGAAATTGACCCAAAGGAAAACATTATTTACATGGTATATATTCATTAATTATCGTCGAAAATAATAAAAATATACCAAAAAATCAAGAAAAATCGTTGATTTTTGCGGAGACTTATTGAGAAAAAAACAGGAAAATTCCTAAAAAACTGTTGCCAATAAAGTAAAAATCATGTATACTAGAATTGGACACAGGAATAGTGAATATTGTCCACTACCTTCCTTTCCATGTGCTTACGGCAAGTCTCCGCTCTACGTCTTACTAATATTTTAACTTAACTATCTGTATCAGACATTACAAAAAGTCAAAGGAGAGATACACATGGATGTACAAGAAAGAGGATACCTGAACCCGGAACTCCAGGAACAGGCTATTGCGCCGCAGATCCAAACGCATATGGTATACCAGATGGATCAAACCAATGATTCTTGTGACTCCGGCGATGATACTGGATACACAGGACAAGAGATCCGGTATGAGTTAATTGGTAAACGGGTACGTGAATATCGTAAAAAACAAAGGCTTACACAACAGGCATTGGCGGAAAAAGTAGGATTAGTGCCTTCAAATATTTCTCATATAGAACGAGGCACTACAAAATTGAGCATACAATCATTGATCCGTATTGCAAATGCTCTTCATGTTTCTGCGGAATCCCTTTTGTGTGATAATTTGGAACATGCGATTCAGCCGTTCCAGCAGGAAATTGCGGATATCATTGATGATTGCTCTCCAAAAGAAATCCGTATTTTGGCAGAAATTCTTGTTGCTTCCAAGGAAATTATCCGTAATCATATCAGTTGATTTTTAGCATTACATCCTTTGGCGAGAGGCTTGCAGTATAATTTCCACTTTTACCCAATGGAACGGTTACTGTAAAAGTGTAGTAATAAAATGAGACGCAGGGGAACCTTTTGGTATATACGTCATGAAAGTATGCCGAAGGTTTTTCCTGCGCTTTGTTATGAAAATGATATTTATAACAATAAATTAAAAGAAAAATGATTAATAGATATACTTTTAAACTTTTTACTTAGAGTTGCTCAAATTTGTATATATTTACTAAGATTAGATGGAAAAAACCGCTGTATTGTTCACAAAAACATGAAAAAAGCATATATTTTTTTCATGAAAAAGGCAGAATTAAGCCATAAAAAGACATTCGTCTAATTTGACAAAACAATAAGGGTTGAATATAATAAGCTAAAGTCTTATGGGACACAGCCTTATCCTTATATGAGAGCAAGTTCCCATAAGGATAAACAAAGAGCGCATGGACCAATCCTTGCGTCAATGACTGTACCCCCGAAAGCTGTATGGAAAAACGATCCCGAAAGGGATTTAGATTAAAATGCCAGAGCAGTGGCAGGGGGGCGGAACAGGTAAAAGGAGAATTCTATGAGACGCTTATTACAGAATGCCCTGCAATTTGGAGAATTTCTGAAAAGCAGGATCTTCGCCGTAGGGGTATTATTTGCCGGGCTGGCGTGTTTTGTCTTTATGCTGTCGCAAAGAACAAACGCCGTGTATATCCGTGACGGAGATATTGTCGCCCTGAGATTTACCATTAACGACGAACCAGAGGATATCCTTTCCGAATACGGAATTATGACAATGGCTTATGATTCCGTAGATTTTACAGGGTTCAGCGGTAGAGTGGGAGAGATCAGTATTACCAGAGCATTTCCTGTACTTTTGACGGTTGATGACACAACCAATAAGTATATGAAAACGGATGGCTCTGTAAGTTCCCTGTTAGCTGAGTCCGGCATTGCCCTAGGGGAACACGATACCATTAATTTTCCCCTATCCCACTCCCTTCAGGAGAACGACCATATTGTCATTCAACGGGTTGACTATGTTACCAGAACAGAGGAAGAAGTGATTCCCTTTGAAGTGGAATACCATCAAACATCTCTTCTCCGAAATGGAAAGCAGCATATATTGACTTCTGGCCGGGAAGGACTGAAAAAGTATGTGTATGTACAAAGAACCGTTGATGGTATGGTTTATGAAGAACAATTGGAGGAAGAAACGCTTGTGAAAAAACCCCAAACACAAGAGGTGCTTCAAGGGGCTACAGGAGTTCCGGTTTCTCCCTTGGACTTTGGCTATACCATCCGAAACGGGGTTCCAACTCACTATGAAAGTGTAATAAAAAATGCAACCGCAACAGGATATACAGCCAGAGCCGGAGCAGGGACTGCCAGCGGACGGCGGGCTGGGGTAGGATATGTAGCTGTTAATCCTGAAGTGATTCCCTATGGTACCAAACTGTATATTACTTCACCTGATAATAAGTTTGTTTATGGGTATGCAGTGGCAGCAGATACCGGAACCGGACTAATGGAGGGGATTGTAGATGTGGATCTGTTTTATTCCACCTACTATGAAAGCTGCCTCAATGGTCTGCGGACAGTTAATATTTACATTTTAGAATAAGTATTTGCGGCTGTGAATGAGCTCACAGCCGTTTTTATTTATGTGGAGGTTATTTATAATGCGGCTGGAAAACGATACTTATCAGGTGGAAATTACAGTTGATACAACTTATACAATAGATTCGGCAGACAATCAATATTATGATTATGTATTTAATCCAGAAGTGAAAAGTCACAGTAATATTTCTAAAACCTTTGCAATAAAAGTGGAATCCCTTCATCAAAATTTTTTTGCTGCACTGATTGGAAGCTTTTATTCTTATGAAAACGATTGTGCCATATTAGAGGGCGATACTTTGATTGTATTACAAAACCATAGAATAACAGCGATTAATCTTAAAAGCATACAGATAGAAAAAACCATAAATTTAGATATATTTGGGGTTGGGTATGCAATCTACCCATGCTCAAATGGGTATCTGATATATGGGGAACTGGTAGTTATTATGTTAAATCGGAATTTGGATAAACTGTGGGAATTTGGCGGAAAGGAGATTTTCACGCTTTGTAAAATAGAGGATGATTACATCCATCTCCAGGACTGGGACAATACCAAGTATTTTTTGGATATGGACGGAAACTTAAAAAACGAAAGGCTCTGAAAGTAACGGCAGAGCCTTTCGTTTTCCATGACTATCCTGAAAAAATAGTTTCAAGAAAGAGGAGCGGTTGGGGGAAAATCATCTTTTAATTTAAAATTCACAATCAGTCCCTCTAAAATGCCAGCCTGAGCAGAGAGCTCATCAGAGGACGTAGAATTTTCCTCAGCTGTGGCTGAATTTGCGTGTACAACAGTGGTAATTTATTCAATAGATTCATTCATTTCCTGAATCGCCTTAGCCTGTTCATGAGTAGAACGGTCAATTTCACCGAGAAGGTCAGCCATGATTTTAACATCCTCCCCAACTTTGCGGAGGGCTGAAGCGGTAGAGTTTACAATAATCATCCCACCATTTACAGATGCAATGGCGTTATTAATCATCTCTGTGGTATGTTTTGCGGCCTCACTGGCCAACAGGCGGGCAGCATTCTCTGCCTGGAATACTACATCTTCAATCTCCAGAGCCAACTTTTGGATTTCTTCAGGGTTGGAAAGGGAAGCTGTAACAGTCTGAAGCAGTTCGTTTAACCGGTTAAGGGCCTGCTTTAAGGTATTCAGATTTGTACTGTTCATGGAATTCATAGCTTCAATATCTTCGTTTGCCGCTGCCATCGCTTCCTGACAAGTATCCTTACAGGAGGATATATTCTGCTCTGCTCCATTACCATGTTTCAAATAGAGTTTTCCATTCTATAAATTTCCTGGAACACTGCAACGGAAGAAAGAGAATTGATATAAGGGCCATGATACAAACAGGGAATTAATTCAGAGGTATCCCTCAGTTTATTCAGGCAGTAGCCTGTCATAAGTGCAGCGCTGAACATTAAACAGCCCAAGACAATTTAAATTTTCGTCCGTATTTTAAAATTATTCATGGCATATTCCTCTTTTAACCAGCAATTTTGATATTTTATATAAATGTGAGTTCAATGAAAAACTTACTTTTAAATTAGTAGTTTTCGATTTTAGGGACAACATCATCGCAAGCTGACAGTTTCTTGGATGACTGAAAGAGAAAACTTTGAGGTGTGTCAAACTCTAATGGGCTGAGGGCAGTTCGGCTGAACTGGTATTAAGTACATTTAGCATTAAAAGTCAAAACCGCCAGCTTATCAGTAGTATAGGAATTTTTTTGTGGGGGGGGGGGCAGGAGTAGACCGAAAAGAAAGAAGCCCGCCTAAGTGGGGTGGACTGTATAGATTGGGACTAAGCACCAATCTATACGGTCCACCTTAACCAATCGGGCAGGCTAATTATTTAAAAGTTCTGACGGATAAATAGATTTTTTCCTTATGCCCGTCTGCAGGGGATGATTTAGTTAATTTTCGCTGTTTGGATGCGGGATTTTATTTTCCACTTACCTGCAAAAAGGGGTTTTCCAAAAGGGAAGCCACCCCATCTCTATTAAGATTCATTTCTCCCGCAGCATTTTTTATATTTTTTTCCGCTTCCACAAGGACAGGGATCATTTCGTCCAATCTTTTTTACTGTCCGCTGGACAGTTGTGCTGTGCTCATTGGTAGCAGTTGGTTTGGCAACCTGAACCCGTTTCAGTTCTTTATATTCTTCTTGCTGTGGCTGAGTCTCTGCTGAAGGTTTATCCTCAACAGAAGGCTGTTCATTTTCCGGCTGTTCCTCCATAGGGGGACGTGCAGCGACAGCTTCCTGTTGTCTGGGCCGTCTAATCTGTACTAAGAACAAGGTTTTGACAGTATCTTCCCGAATGGTATTAACCATTTGGTCAAACATTTCAAATCCTTCAAAACGGTACTCTACTACAGGATCTTTCTGTGCATAGGAGCGCAGGCCGATACCACGTTTTAATTCATCCATCGCATCAATATGATCCATCCACTGAGTATCTACATTGCGCAGAAGGATTACCCGCTCCAGCTCCCGCATGGTTTCCGTTCCATAAAGTTTTTCTTTTTCTGAATATAGGGTATGGGCTTTCTCCTTCAGACTCTCCTTTACCTTGTCTCTGGTCAATGTCTCCAGATCCTCATCCGTATATTTCAAGTCTTCCGGTCCAGTAATCCACCCCATAAAGTGATCCCGCAAACCATTAAAGTTCCATTCATATTTTACTTCATCATCTGCTAAGAAGGTATCTACTGTAGCTTCAATACATTCATCAATCATCTTAGAGATATAATCGGATAAATCTTCACCGTTAAGAACCTTGCCGCGCTGGCCGTAAATAATTTCACGCTGGCGGTTCATAACGTCGTCATATTGCAGGACGTTTTTACGAATACCGAAGTTACGTGCTTCTACCTTTGTCTGGGCTGATTCAATGGAATTGGTCAGCATCCGGTTTTCAATGGGGATATCATCCTCCAGCCCCAGGTTATTCATCATAGCTTGGATGCGTTCCCCCCCAAACAGACGCATAAGATCGTCTTCCAGGGACAGATAGAACCGGGATTCGCCAGGATCTCCCTGACGGCCGGAACGCCCTCTGAGCTGGTTGTCAATACGGCGTGCATCATGCCGCTCTGTACCTATTACAAATAATCCGCCTGCCTGCCGTACTTTTTCGGCCTCTGGTTCGATTTCCTTTGTATATTTCTGAATTAGTTCTATAAATTTTTCCCGTGCGCTTAAAATTTCTTCGTTTTCCGTTTCGGCGTAACCAGTAGCTTCAATAATAATTTCCTCTGGAATACCCTCTTTGCGCATTTCCGCTTTGGCGAGAAATTCCGCGTTGCCGCCTAACATAATATCTGTGCCGCGTCCAGCCATATTGGTAGCTATAGTGACTGCCCCGAATTTACCTGCCTGGGCTACAATTTCTGCTTCCTTTTCGTGATATTTGGCGTTCAGCACTTCATGTTTCACGCCGCGCCGCTTCAGCATCTGGCTGAGCATTTCGGATCTTTCTACCGATACGGTTCCTACCAGCACAGGCTGTCCTTTTTCATGGCATTTTACAATTTGCTCAATAACTGCTTCATATTTTGCTTTTTGTGTTTTATAAATGGAATCCGGGTTGTCAATACGAATAACCGGCTTGTTGGTGGGAATTTCTATTACATCCAGTTTATAGATTTCCCTGAATTCGCTTTCTTCCGTCAGGGCCGTACCAGTCATACCAGATAATTTTTGATACATACGGAAATAGTTTTGGAAAGTAATCGTGGCTAAGGTTTTGGATTCCCGCTGTACCTGTACCTTTTCCTTTGCTTCAATGGCCTGGTGAAGACCTTCGTTATACCGTCTGCCTTCCATTAGGCGCCCGGTATGCTCGTCAACAATTACAACCTGTCCATCTTTAATGACATAATCAACATCCCGGCGCATAGTGCCATGTGCCTTAATTGCCTGGTTGATATGATGGCTTAATGTCATATTATCCGGGTCGGTAAGGTTCTCAATATTAAAATACAATTCTGCCTTGTGAACGCCGTTAGGGGTCAGCGTTGCAGTACGGGCCTTTTCGTCTACCAGGTAATCAGCTTCCTGGTACTGCTCGTCCGAATCCTGCTTGGAATCCAGTTCCGCCACCTTGACAACCTTCAGCGTGCGGACAAACCTGTCTGCGATGGTATAAAGGTCTGTTGATTTATCCCCCTGGCCGGAAATAATAAGCGGGGTACGGGCTTCATCAATCAAAATGGAGTCCACCTCGTCCACAATACAAAAATTATGGCCCCGCTGTACCTGTTCCGACTTATATACAACCATGTTGTCGCGGAGGTAATCGAACCCAAATTCATTGTTGGTTCCATAAGTGATATCACAGGCATAGGCTGCCTGGCGTTCTTCCTTATCCAGACCATGGACAATCAGCCCTACAGTCAAGCCAAGAAAACGGTAAACCTTTCCCATTTGTTCACTGCCATATTTAGCCAGGTAGTCGTTTACAGTAACCACATGGACGCCTTTTCCTGTAAGGGCGTTTAAATATCCGGGAAGGGCCGCTACCTGCGTCTTACCTTCACCGGTGCGCATTTCTGCGATACGTCCCTGATGCAGTACAATGCCGCCGATAATCTGTACCGGGAAATGCCGCTTCCCCAATACACGGTCTGCCGCTTCCCGGCAGGCTGCAAATGCTTCCGGCAGGATGCTGTCGAGACTGTATCCCTGGGCAAGCTGCTCCTTTAACTTGGGGGTTATGCCTTTTAATTCCTCGTCGCTCATTGCCTTGAATTGATCTTCCAATGCAAAGACCTGCTTTGCAATGGGCTCAATCCGCTTTAGTTCCCGCTGTGAGTAGGAACCAAAGATTTTCTCCAAAAAACCCATGCGTTTCACCTCTATATGTTATTCAATATCCAACATGCGGAATTTAATTCAATAAAAGACTGTCATTTTTTATTGTACCCATACTATGCCCATTTGTCAAACCTTCAGGAATGAAATTATTGTGAATAAATAACGTGCAGGCATATTATCACAAAATTTTCTTAATTTTTCCCATAAAGCTGGAAACATACGTCCAATTCTGGTACACTATTATACATAGGACATGAGAGCCGTTTAGAATCTCCCCGCGCACGTCTTAGCGGCGGATTTTCCGCCCAGACTGCGTTAAAAACCCTTGCAATCCGTCAGGATTGCTGCGGGTTTTTGCCCTGCTGGGCAAAAAATCCGCTCGCTAATCCGCACACGTTGAGATCCTAAACAGGCCCTAAGGACCGGAAAGGATGTGCGAAGGAATGTTATCTTTAATTGTTTTTAAAAAAGGTTTTATAGACAAAATAGTTATAATAGTAGTGACTTTATTAATGGCGTTGACAGGCTGTACCAGGGATTTATCACAATACTCGTCTTCCATTCGTTCGTCCACATCCAGCGAGGGCTTGCAGGATGACGAAGAAATCCCGCCAGAAGAAAACGATTCATATTCGGATGACTATATGGATTCAGATATTTCCTGGTATAGCTTTAGCGGTGTAGGGATAGACAAAATTAGCTGGACAGAGGATGGGGAACATGCAGCGGTAGTGTACCATCAGTTGGTGCAGCTATTAGACCTGAACAACGAACCGGATGGGGAAATCCCGTTTCCAGAGGGCTATGAAGAGGAATATGCAGTAGGGGAAAGGGGCGTTTTTTTCTATGGGAGACAAACGCCGCGGGAAAAAGCTTATCCAAGCAAGTGCCTGTGGAAAACACAGAAAGGGAACCTGTTTGTGGCGGGCATAGCAATCATGGAATATGATGGCGAAGTTGTAAAAGAAGTCCCGGCAGTAGAAGTACGCGGCGGGGAAAACGGACAGGCAGAAACATATTGGTTTGAGGGCACGCGGGTACTTCCGGTAGAAACATATGAGGAAAGCTGGAAATGGGTGGACAGCAAGACGCTCCTTTTAACAACTGTCCAGACCGCGCCGGATGATCCTAACTTAACGTGTAAATATTACTATCGGTATTATCCCAATACAGACAAAATTAAATTAATTGTATCAGGGAATTCGTTTGTAACAGTACATACAAACCAGCATGGGATTTTTTACGATTCCTACCATACTACCAAAGAATGGGGAAGCATTGTTTTGGCAGATGAATCAGGTACAAGGAAAATCCTTGATGGAGAGCGCTTCAGCGCATATGCGGTATCGGATGATATCATAGCAATGCTCAGATGGGCGGAAAGCGGGAATAACTCGCTGTGGTATGCGGATATGGAAGATTTAAAACCGCGGAAAATTACGGGCATAGATGATTACGCCAGAAATATGGATCGGTGGGGAAGTTTGGATGGCATTTTTGGAACATATATCCCCCTAGGCATGGACGAGTATTATGATGTATCGACAGGGGATGTAGTAGAAATTCCCCCGGAACAGCGGATGGACATGGTAAACCCGCAGGGAACCCATTGGATCCAGCATGACGACGCAGAGGAAATATACCGGATTGTACCGGTTCCCTGAACCCTTTGCGCGAATGAAACACAGATTTCTGCATTTGCCAACAATTTATTCACATATTTTCTCTAAAATGTGATACAATGGGTATATTGCTGCACAGCCGGAAGGGTGAAGCGCATGACTTTTATAAGGAGAAAAATACAAAATGAAAAAACTTTTTCGTATAATACCAATTGGAATTATCCTCAGCCTGGTATTAACAGGCTGCATACCAACGGAATCAACGCCGACAGACACCTTTCAGACAGAGGAGGAATTCCTGTCATATGTAAAGGAATCCCAGGATGAAGCTCTGTCCCAGGTCGGAGAGTATTATCTTCCAGTAAATATACCAGATGGAATGTCACTAAACCGAATAGAGGTACAGCCGGAGCGGCATTTGATTACTTATTTTTATAATCTTGGAAGATATGAACCAACAATAGAGGAATTGGCAGAGGAAGCAACAAAGGACATAGATATGTCAATGTTTACAGCGTTCCAGTTGTTCCCGTCAGCAAACAACAAAAATAAGACGTATACTGTTGAAAGGGCAGAGCGGGCTGTATTGAAAGAGTCGGATGAGTACCAGTTCCGCTGGAATTACCAGGGGGACGGTGAAGAACTCCTGCAAAAAGGGCTGGAATATTACGGGGAGGAAACAGAACTGGGGGATAAGACCGGTTATGTTGTCCCGGTAACAGAGCGGATGCTGGTATCCAATACCCCTGAAGGAGTGGGATTGGATACCGTATTCTACCAGGTGGTATGGGTGGATGACGGGAGGCTGTTTTTTGCAAAGGTTCCAATAGAATTTGCAGCGGAACCGCAGGATTTAGCCCCATATATCCAGTCGGAAAAAAAGGAACTCAATAGATAACAGCCCAATGGAAAAGCCCCCAAAAATGGGGGCTTTTTTGTCGAATTGACAGGAATGATTTGTTGTGGTACACTAAGGCTAAGATGAAGAATCTGGAAGATTTCATTTCCAAAAGGGAGATGAAATTGGTCGGCGGTGCTTCCCTCCTGCATTTTTAGCAGCCCTTTTCAGGGAAAGGGGAGTTTAGACTTTTTGTAAAGTGGTAAAGTCCCCTTTCCGACAGCGTATGGTTTGTACGCAGAAGGGAGGGGATCCATATGGGAGAGTATGTAACCTGGAGCTTACTTTTCCAGTATACAATGGTTCTGCTCGGTGTTATAACCGCAGTAGTAGCCCTGTTCAACCAACATAACAACAAAAAGAAATAACCGCCCCAAAGCTTTCCACAGCTGGCGGTTATTCTTTTTGATCGCAGGGGGAAGCACCATCTTTCAGGTTCTTCATCTGCTTTTATTATAGCCTTATTTTTTGTCGCCGTCAAGTGAAAAATTTGACAAGAATTATTTACCGTGATATACTAAAGGACAAGATGAAGAATCTGAAAAGGCCCCCCTGATTCCCGGAAGGGATAGGGGAACCTGGTCGGCGGTGCTTCCCCGTAGCATACATCCAAAAGGGGAAGTTTGAAAACTTTTTGTAAAGTAAAAAAGCGTCCCCTTTCCACAGGTGTACAAAATAAAACGCAGGGAGGAGGGGAAGCTGTATGGGAGAATACGTAACCTGGAGCTTACTGTTCCAGTATACAACGGTACTGCTGGCGTTTGTAACCGCAGTTGTTACCATTATCAACCTAATAACCATAACAAAAAGAAATAACCGCCTTTAGCTTTCCCGAGCCGACGGTTATTTCTTTTTAGGCAAATGGGAAGCACCGTTTTCAGGTTCTTCATCTGTTTATATTATAGCTGTTGTTTTGAAACCCGTCAAGTAAAAAATTGACAGGATTTATAGGATATGATATACTGGATAATTAGATGAAGAATCTGAAAAGCCCCAGTTCCCGTAAGGGACTGGAACCGGTTGGCGGTGCTTCCCCTTAGTATACATTAAGGGAAGGGGAAGTTTAAAAACTTTTTATAAAGTGAAAAGCGACCCCTTCCCCCTGCGCACAGTCAGTACGCGGAAAGGAGGGGAAGCTGTATGGGAGAATATGTAACCTGGAGCTTGCTGTTCCAGTATACAACGGTACTGTTTGCGGTTGTAACCGCGGTAGTGACCATTATTAACCATAATAACAATAAAAAGAAATAACCGCCCCACGCTTGCCCAAGCCGGCGGTTACTCTTTTAATCGCTAAGGGGAAGCACCGTTTTCAGGTTCTTCATCTGTTTATATTATAGCCCTGTTTTTTGCTTTCGTCAAGGAAAATTTGAAAGGGGAATAAAATAAATGAATACTACCTGGTCAGATTGTATTCAGGGGATTGATACCTTATACTTAACAAGGATGCTGCGTTTTTCCGACGTATTCCGGGAAAAATACCAGAAGGCGTTTCAAATTGACGGCCGGAAAGACATTTTGGAGATCGGATGCGGCCCCGGCGCCCTATGCCAATCACTAAACAGATGGTATCCAGAAGCTAATATATATGGCATAGACAGGGACAGCAAATTTATTGAATTTGCCCGCCAAAAAGCCCCCTGTATTGTCTTTTCAGAGGATGACGCCACCAGCCTTTCTTTTGAAGATGAACGCTTTGATGTTACAATTTCCAATACAGTACAGGAGCATATAGAACCTGCTGGATTTTTTGGGGAACAGTACCGTGTGTTAAAGAAAGGCGGTGTGTGTCTTGTCCTTTCTGCCCGAAAAGGAATCAATATTTCCGCTCCATGTATTTTGGAAAAGACGGAATTTGAAAGGGATTTTTACAGGCGGACAGATGAAGCCTGTGAAAAGGCGCTGAAAGAGTATGATATATGTTCCTATCCAATGAATGAAGCTGAACTTCCCCTGGAAATGGCAAAATACGGGTTTCAAAATATATCGACAGAATTTATTACAGTAAACCTTACCCCGGATAATCCAGAATACAGCGCGGAAATGGCCCACGCTATGATAAACGCAAACCGCAGGTCTGTATTAAACAGCATAGAAAATTTACGGCGTATTATCCCCGGCATGGTGACGGAAGATGAAATTGAAACACTAAAAAAAATTAAAAATGAGAAGTACGACAGGCGTATTTCGTTATATGACGCTGGAATTAAACAATGGGATACAAATATGTCGCTGATTATGGTTTTAAGAGGAACCAAATAAAATGGCTTTGCAGTTCCCCTCTTAACAAAAAAATTTATAAGAAAGTGAAGAAATTCACAAAGACACCTTGCGAAAAAGGCAAAAGATTATTATAATAATAAAAGGCGTGCGGGATTCCTCCCGCAAACTGGCGAACAAGTAAATAAACCGAAAGGAGTACCGATATGAACTATTCCCATGAAGTAGAAAATATGTGTGTCGTCACAAAAGGCCCGCATCATGGACCGGCGCCCATCCCTGAGGAGGGAAAATGGGTAAAAGCCTACCAGATTACAGACATTTCCGGCTTGTCCCATGGTATTGGCTGGTGCGCGCCACAGCAGGGCTGCTGCAAGCTGACCCTCAATGTAAAAGACGGTGTAATTGAGGAGGCCCTGGTAGAAACACTGGGATGTACTGGTATGACCCATTCCGCAGCCATGGCAGGGGAAATTCTTCCCGGCAAAACCATTTTGGAGGCCCTCAATACTGACCTGGTATGTGATGCAATCAATGTTGCCATGCGTGAAATCTTCAAACAATTGGTATACGGCAGAACCCAGACCGCATTTTCCGAGGGCGGGCTTCCTGTTGGAGCATCCTTGGAGGATTTGGGCAAGGGCCTTCGTTCCCAGGTAGGCACCATCTTCTCTACAAAGGCCAAAGGGCCCCGTTATCTGGAGCTGACCGAAGGCTACATCCTGAAGATTGCCCTTGATGAAAATAACGAGGCAATTGGATATAAATTCGTAAAACTTGGGCCGATGCTTCAGGATATCCGCCGCGGCATGGATCCCGGCGAAGCTTTCAAAAAACATCAGGGTACATACGGACGTTTTGATAACGCTCCGAAATATATTGACCCCAGAGAGGAATAAGAGAGGATAGGAGGTAACGTCACATGGCACAGTTTGAAGGTAAAGAAAGAAGAATGCCTAAAATTAACGCTTGTCTCAAGGAATACGGTATGGAAACCCTTGAGGAAGCGAGAGATTTATGTCTTTCCAAAGGCATAGATGTAGAGAAAATCGTCAAGGGCGTACAGCCCATTGCCTTTGAAAACGCAGTATGGGCGTATACGCTGGGCTGCGCGGTTGCACTGAAAAAAGGCATTACCAAGGCTGACGCGGCTGCTGAAGCAATCGGTATTGGCTTACAGGCGTTTTGTGTCCCCGGCTCTGTGGCTGAACAGAGAAGCGTTGGACAAGGCCATGGGAATTTAGGCGGGATGCTTTTGAGGGAAGAAACCAAATGCTTCTGCTTCCTGGCAGGCCATGAATCCTTTGCTGCTGCGGAAGGCGCTATGGGCATTGCCCGCACCGCCAACAAGGCACGTAAAGAACCCCTGCGCGTTATCCTGAACGGTCTGGGAAAAGATGCTGCTTACATCATTTCCAGAATTAACGGTTTTACCTATGTTGAAACAGATTATGACTTTGCTACCGGCGAACTGAAAGTTGTACGTGAGAAACCATTCTCCGACGGCGAACGCGCTGCTGTCCGCGTTTACGGCGCCAACGATGTTCTTGAAGGCGTTGCCATTATGAAGGCTGAGAAGGTTGATGTTTCTATTACCGGTAACTCTACCAATCCTACCAGGTTCCAGCATCTGGTTGCGGGTACTTATAAAAAATGGTGCTGGGAAAACGGCGTAAAATACTTCTCCGTTGCCTCCGGCGGCGGCACCGGCCGGACGCTGCATCCCGATAATATGGCTGCCGGCCCTGCTTCCTATGGGCTGACGGATTCCATGGGCCGTATGCACGGAGATGCACAATTTGCAGGATCGTCTTCCGTTCCTGCCCATGTTGAAATGATGGGACTTATTGGAATGGGCAATAACCCAATGGTTGGCGCTACTGTTGCCTGCGCGGTTGCAGTTGAGCAAGCCAGTAAATAATTTTGCTGTCAAAGCCGTTCTCCCCTTCCACCTTCTCTTTGAATGGCTTTTGATAGATAAGGGTCTGCATTGGAAACAATGCAGACCCTTAGTTTTTTAGTAAGTTAGATAAAGCTCATTTGCGGGAGAAAGCTAAGATGAGTACAAGCTGGGGCGGATTAAAAAGGTTTGAAGAGTCCAGAGGAACTTTCCTAAAAAGTTCCTTTGGTCGCGCCCGCAGGCGCGAAATACCCCAGCAGGCTAAAAATTAGTTTAAACCTCACCTAAGAGACTGAAAACTAACCGCTTCGTCAGTATTCAAAATCAAAAGCCCGCTGATATTGCTCAGGGGGTGGTACAAGATCGGGATTGGAACCAGCTTGGTGGGGGCAGCCCCATTAGGCGGGCTTTCTTCCTCTGTGTCCAACTCCGCAGAGTTGGACGAAGCTGAAAGTTTTCTCTTGCAGCCATCCAGCAAACCAACGGTTTGCGGATGATGGCGTACCTAAGAGCCGAAAGCAGAAGATTTCATCGAACTAAGATAAAACATTATGAATCAGGGATATATTCCGCAATATCCTCCAGCCTGCATGATAAAACAGAGCATAATTTATTCAGTGTTTTTGTTTCCATATTGTCGTTTGCCCGAAGCCGCCGAATTGTTTTGCTGTCAATTCCGCAGCGTTCGCGCAGTTGGTACGTGGAAATATTTTTTTCCGCCATTACAAGCCACAATTTATTAAATACAATCATAAAATATTACCCCCATATTGACAATAAGTAGTATGGGGGTTATAATCCTTATTATTAAGGGGATATAATCCCCATATAAAAAGGAAATTTATAAACATATCTCTAAAGGGATTTAAACTTAATGATATAAAAAGGGGGCAGGCAGCATGAATAGCATACTGGAAAATTTGTTTATGGGAAAGATTGACATAATGGAGATGTTGAACGTCAAAAAACAAAGTTCTACTTCTGATAAGGAGTCATTTATAAAAACGTTGACACCTGAACAGCAAGAATTATACGAAAAGATAGAAAATACTTTTATGGAAAGGTGTGCTTTGGAATATCAAGAGTGTTTTATAACTGGCTTCAAGACAGCAGTTAGGATGATTTTGGAATCTCTATCGGATACAGCCAAGGATAGGGATTAATATTATACTGATAAATCGCAGACAAAAAATCGTCCTCAAAAACCCATATGAGTCCTTGAGAACGATTATTCAATATGCCTTTTCTATTTAACGTGAGTTCTCGATTTGGAAATTCAAGTTTTTTTGGTCTTATTAGAAGCATTGCAGCCATACGGGGGCAACCCCTCCGCCGCTGCGGCGGCACCTCCCCTGAAAGGGGAGGCAAAGAGTGTACCAACAGAAAAATTGGCTTTCAATAAAGGTTTTTTGGGCTTCCGTAGTATGGTTTTTCGTCGAATTCACGTTATTAATGACTAATCGAAATTGGCATAGTCCCGAATTTTCCCTTTAGGAAAAATGTCATTTCCTTGGGAATAAACTTCAGCAAACAGAATTCCTTACCTTCCGGGCCATCAGGGAAATGGTTCTCTAACCAGGGACGCCAGACAGCGTTCTTTTTTTCCTGATCTGTCACAATTTCCACTGTCCCCAATAAGGTAACACTGTCTCCCCCATCCGCAAAGCATACGCCTGCTTTTGGATTTGCCTGGAATTGGGGAGTTTTTCGGGAGCTTGTGTTGGTGGAGAAATAAATTGCCTCTATTCCATCCGCCCCCAGTTTGGATAAAACGCAAGGACGCGGGAAACCATCCTCTGTCACAGAGGATACAGTAATTTCATTGCACTGCTCTAAAAGCTGTACCGCTTCATCAATAATAGCCTTCTGGCTTTCTTCTCTCCAGGCAAGGCAGTTTTGAATCCTCAAGCCATCATCCCCCTGCTTGGGGTCATAGGCGAACTGCTTCAGTAAATCACAGGGAAATTCCGGGCATTGTCCGCAGTGCTGGAGGTGCCTTGATTCACAGCAGGATTTTACTGGGCATTGCTCCCCCCAAAAGGGTTTTGAAATTTCACAGCATTTCCCGGAACATACCCCATCCTTTAAGTAATGGCAGTCTTCACATCGGATGCCGCAGCGGCTGGATATAATAACAGACATAAAACATCAACCTTTCAAAAAGATACTTTTAGTTATCATATCACAGAACCGGCGAAGGGTCTTGTAAAAAAGCGACATTTCCAAGGGCATACTCCCGGGCCTGGGACAGCGGAAGCCCATGGAACCGTTTAAATTCCCGCAGGAGATGGGACTGGTCTGTATACCCGAACCGCTCCACAGCATCCAGAACCTGGAACCCTGGCAGCAAGGAAGCCCTCCACAGGCTTTGGTACCGTACTAACTGGGAAAATTTTTTCGGTGAAAGCCCCATTTCCCTCTGGAAAACCCTCTGGAGCTGCCGGGGGCTTAAAACTCCCTCTGCTGCCATGTCTGTTAAAGATATACGCCCCTCATACTTTAGGACAGAATAAACAGTATTCATCATACGGGCATTTTCAGAATGTATCTGTAAGGAATCGTAGAGCCATTTTTCAGCGGCAGGAATCCATAAGGAAGGAGAGTTTTCCAAAATGGGAACCAGCTCCCGAACCAAGCCGGGAAAGAAAGCCCCCGCTTCACAGCTAAGATTAACAGAGTCCTCTAAAGATTCCCCGGAAAATAACGAAACCGCCCACGCATAAAACCGAACAGCATATATTCTGCCTGAAAAGCTCTCCTTATTTGGAGAAGACGGCCTATCATTGACCCCGCAGAAACTGGTACGAAGGAACGAGCCGTCTATGTAAAAAAGAACGTCAGCACAGGTATCAGGTATAACGGGCGACGGCGTATACTTTTGGGAATAATCCGCCTCCCAAAAGCACCGAATGAAAGGGGAAAGTTCTGGACATGGGGAATATTCCCGGTATCTGTCCCCCAGGAAAAACGGCGCGGCAGGAATAGGGAAATAAACGGCGTTATGCGCCGGTAAAGCGGATATCTTCATCAAAATTCTCCGAAATGTCCCGGTCAAGAGTAAGCCTTATAATCGTATCTACCCGTTTTTCCGCAATAAGCTGGTCAGGCAGCTTTACCGTCCACCCGTCTCCCATGGGAGCGGTTTCAAGCAGGGTTCCATCCAATGTTTCAGCGCGCCTAACCTGATAGGAAATAGGGGGAAGCGGCTGTTTTTGGAACTTGTCTATATCCAAAATATGCAGATAAAGGCGGTTTTCACGGAAGGTTGTCCCATAAACATCATCGACAGGCTGGAGAATCCCGCCTCTGGTGGAATAGACTGCTTCACTGTTTTCACGCATCCAGTTCCCTATCTGTGTCAGCCGTTCCCGAACATCAGACCGTATCCTTCCATTCCGATCCGGCCCTACATTCAGAATTAAATTTCCATCCCGGCAGATAACATTGACAAACATTGTCAGAAGGAAATCCAAACTGGAAAGGGGATCGTCCTGTTGTGTCATCCATCCCCAGGATTTACCCGTACACAGGCACATGCTTTTTTCCCATGGAACAGGGATTATTTTCCCTTTTATTTTGTGGCTGCCTTCATCACAGTAGAAATCCCCTTCCCAGCCGGAGCGGGGGTTTATCACTGCCTTGGGACAGTTTTGGCGGACAATCTGGTTGAGTTTCACCGGCTCATACAGCCATGCAGAATCACAGTCAGAGCCTTTATGAGCCAGCCACCCGCCGTCATACCATAAAATATCTACCTGGCCATAACGAGTGGCCAGTTCCGAAACCTGGTCATAAGTTTGCTGCTTCATTTTCAAAGCACTGTCTAACTGCTCTTTAGGCTGGAAATAGCCAGGGAAACGCCAATCCATAGGGGAATAATAGAAACCCATTTTCATCCCGGCATTATGGCAGGCATTAGCATATGCCTGGACATAATCCTTATGAGGACCCATAGCAGCACTTGTAAACTGCCCGAAGCTTCCAGGGCTGTCCCAAAGGGAAAAACCGTCATGATGGCGTGTTACCATAACCATATACTTCATACCTGCATCTTGAGCAGCCGAAACCCAGGATTGGGCGATCTGCTCCGGGGTTAGCTCCGGTTTGAAGGAGTCGGCAAGCTTCCTATATTCCTCATCGGGAATCTGTTCCCGGAAATAGGCCCATTCTCCCCTGCCAAGGATGGAATAAAGCCCCCAATGGATAAACATTCCTAATTTAGAATCACGCCACCAGGACAAATCTTTTTTAGGGAGTTTCAGGCCAGGGCAGGTTTGGCCACCCAGACTGTTGAAAATAACACTGCTGTTAAGCATAGCGGTAAATTCAGAACCTGTTAATTCTTTCGGCATCTTCAAATTGTGTCCTTTCTCGTCAAAATGGAGGTTTCTTTTAATTATCATAACACAGAACCGCCACAAAAACAAATGGAGAGATTTTGTATTATGACAGTTCGATAAAGTAAAAGATACAGGCATGAAAAACCCCGGTATTTATAAAAAGCCCATATGGAGATATTCAGGAAGTGGAACAAGATTGGGCATGGAAACAGTTCCATATAAGCAGGCTTCTTCCGCTGCTGTGTCAAACTCTGCAGAGTTTGACACTCAAAGTTTTCTCTTGCAGCCATCATCGCGAACTTACAATTCAAAGATTTTGCCTAAAACTCACGCCAAATATGTTGATGATTCTACAAAATTTGACTGTTTTCATACCTTTTGGCACGATATAAAAAGGTAGAAAGAGGCATCCCGCATTCGTGCGCGGCTGTTGTACCAGAAATAATTCCGCTTTTCCATTTTTGATAAACATTAGAATAATTCTGGGGAAGCGGTTTAGGCGGCCTTCCAAATCGAACCCCTCTGGCTCTTGCAGCCTTTATCCCCTGGTTCTGACGCTCCCGGATATTTTCCCGTTCGCTCTGGGCCACAAAGGATAAAACCTGCAAAACCAGGTCTGCAATAAAGGTCCCCATCAGATCCTTGCCCCTGCGTGTATCCAGTAAAGGCATGTCTATAACGCATATATCTATTCCTATTACCTGCGTTAGAAACTGCCATTGTCTTTGGATTTCCGCATAATTACGTCCGAGGCGGTCTATGCTTAATATATATAGTGTATCCCCCGGTTTAAGCTGCTTGAGCAGCAAATTATATTGCGGACGGTCGAAGTCCTTTCCTGAACGTTTATCCATAAATATATTGCTTTGCGGAACCGCTTTCGCACGCAAGGCTATTTGCTGTCGTTCTTCATTTTGATCTGCACTGGATATTCGGATATATCCATAGGTATTTCCTTGCATCTGCATTCATGTCCCCCCGGATGGCCAGTTTTTGACCCTTTTCCTTGAGCCTTTACGATGAGGGACATGGCCTCATGCCGTCCGTTTTTCGTCTAGGGCTTTTCCGCTTCCTTGCATCAGGAAAATGGATGGGAAACCTCCTTCAAAAACGCATTTGAATGTAGGTTTGGTTTAATTTTTATGTAAGGTCAGGGGTATTTTGCATTGCTGACTATTGTCCTCCCCCTGCCTCTGCTAACTGTAAATATGATAAGGACCCCCATTATTATGGAGGTCCTTTTTTATTCCTTGGTATTTTCTCTGATTTGACATGTCAGAAAAATCGTCAGGAATGTCTTATTAGAAACCCCTTTAATCTGTATAGGTGGTTCTTATCTTAGGGTGTTCCCACACATCTGTTCTTAATCTAAACAGCAGTCCCTTTTGCAAGCCAAAGAACCATAAAACACAGAATTGACTGTATTGCTGCAAACCGGTAAACTGTCTGTGGGTTAGACCAATCTTTATTTTTTCTTACATGGTCATGAATGGGGGTACGGATATTTTTTAAGATGGAAATTTTCAAAAAACGCTTCAGGGAAATTTTGATAAGACCCGCTCCGCCATCTATAATGGTGACAATCGCAAGGGGGATATATAGAAACGGATCTTTGCTTTTCAAAGCAGCTATAGCAATAAACAAACCCAATGCCCTGGAACCTGCATCGCCCATTATTAAAGCACTGGGAGATGTATTATACCATAGATATGCTAAAATGGAGGACATTAAAAAGAGAATCGAACTGCTCCATTCGGAACGAGTGCCAATCTGGGATTCCAGAAGATAAAAGGTTCCCAACGTTATAAGGGAGAGAGTACCTAAAAGCCCGTCTACACCATCGGTACAGTTGGTAACATTAATCGCACTCCAAAGCAGGATTACCCCAAGCGCACCAAACAGCCAAACAGGAACCTCCCAGGTTCTCCCCAGAAAAGCAAAGCGAACCTCCGTCCCATTAAAGTTGATATAGGTAATTACAGCCAGTACTGAAATTACCAGGTCTAGAAATCCCTTTTTATATTCTCCCCATGGTATGGCAGCGCAATCGTCTAAAAATCCGGTCATCATAGAAGCGAAGGTTAAAAGCAGGTACAACCCTATTTCCAGGGAAAAAGGCAGAAATAAAAGAGCAGCAATCGAAAAGGCAGGGATAAAAAGGAATCCTGCCCCGCGCGGCTTTCCAGCAGAAAGCTTGCCCTGCACAGCGTATTCCCTTCCCATATCATGGGGAAGCTTTTTTGCTCCGAACTGTACTGCGAGACAGGTAAATACAAATGAAGCCAGTACACCAAGCAATACAACATTAGATGAATGTCCAAGGAAAGGCACAAGCATTTTATTCGTCCTTTCATTTGCGAATGTCAATAAATAATGTGTTTAACCAACGGAAATCAATTTACAGAATTATTGCAAAAAAGAAGCAGAAAACCCCCGGCGCAGGCACCAAGCCAAGACAGTCACAAACCAAACCCGTATCAAAAGCTTTGGCCGCTTTCCCGAAAGCGGCGGGGGTCCAGGGTTGAGCAGTGGAGCTGCTCAGAGCCACCGGTCGCGCCTGCAGGCGTGAAATCCCTTTTGACAAGAGCTTTTTTCTTTTTGCGATAGAAAAAGAAAGAAGAAGCCCGCCTTTTTCTCTGCCTTCCCTGAAAAACACCCCGGTGGGGTGTTTTTCAATATCAGCCTCATCAACCTCAAAATCTCCACAAAATTGATTTCCGTGTGTTTAACCTTGTCAAGCGAAAATGTGGCTGTCCCTTCTAAATTTTCCGAAGCCGGGGGATAACTACCACCAAAATTGCCCAAATCGCAAGATAAATTGCCAGAAGATCCGGCGTAATATTGGCAAAAGCCCCTGTAAATGCAAAGAAGGCTAAAACAGCATATCCTAAGAATACCCCGATAAACTGAATCATTGTAGCCAGCACCACAGCAGTACGGACCGAATAGGCTGCACATACAGCATGAACCATAGCAGAAGCAGTCCCCATATGTGCCGCAGCAGCCCTAGCCTGTTTTCGAGGCTGGCAGTAAAGAGACAAAGCCTCTTGGGTTTGAGCAGGGATAATACGGATATCCTCCATCGGGAATTCATATAGCCTGCAAATCTTTTCTGCGGTAACATTTGGATCGTTGACACTTACAGAAATGGCAATATTTTGTTCCATAAGGTTTTGAAGCATTTCGGCAGCATTTTCATTGATTGAATACCCCAGTACAAACATAGCCGACAGTTCGCCGGAGTTGGAAAGGTAAAGAATATCCCTGTGGTCGCGGCAATATTTAGCTTCAAAGTCCTTAGAAGGGGTATCTACCCCGTAATGCTGCATCAAAGCCCGATTCCCAATCAAAACACGTTTTTTATTGACCCAGGCGGAAAGCCCCATCCCATCCTCATAGAGAATGTTTTCTACAGGGTGCAGAAGGCTTTTTTGCCCCTGAATAATGTTGCTGAAAATACCTGTCAAGGTAGACTTGGTAGAACAGATAAGGCTAGCAGCATCTAAAAGCGCCTCGTCAATGCGCTTTTCTGCAAAGGGCTTGACTGTAAAAAGGGTGACATCTTTTGGAGAAAAAAGGTCGGTTGCATCTAAAACCACAGCGGCAACATCTGAAAAGTCATCAGCGGTTTGATAACCTGCCAGCATGGAGCCTTCTTTATGAAGCTGCCGGGACATCCTGCCCAAAGGCATATTTGCGGCAATAGAAGCAGTAAGCGGAGAACACACCGCAGTCAAGGCTGCAAAGGAAGTCAATGCCCCAAATGCACTTCTGGGATCAGAGAGAAAATATCCACCTATAGATACAATAAGAGAGGCAGCCAGACAGATAGGGGCCAAAATCCGGGAAATATTTTCGCTGAAATCATTTTCACAAGCGGTTTCATCATAGTTTACAAGGCTTTCCGCCTTAACGCTTACAGCAACAGACGGATCCTCAATATCCAGCCCTCTGGTCAATTCCCTTGCCAAATCAGCGTTTTCGACCTTTAAAATAGCGTACTTATCACCAGTACCATATACTATCCTGCTGCCCCGATCCATTCGGTTAATACACATAAAACGCCCAATATTGCTTAATGTAAGAGCTAAAGCGGGAATAAAGCAGTACAAATGGACATTTCCGTCCATAACATATTCCGGCATAATGGTTAAAACTGCACATTGAACAACCGATGCAACAACGGAAAGGGCGGTAAGGCTGTCGTTGTCAGGTTTGAGGGTAAACAGCGAGAGCAGCCCTCCCCCTACAATATTGGTATTCACTAAGGCGGCCGTTAAAATCATACCAAAGGTAACGGCGATAAAGGCAAGGGGATGATATTCCGGCCACATAAAGCCTGGAAGCCACAACAAATAGACTTTTCCCAGATGCAGCCAGAACAACAGGCCAAATAATACAGCCGATATTCCAAGCCGAATAAGGGTTCCCATACGTGACTGCTCAATCCTGTCCCTTATATCGTCTTCATTAGATTCTGAACCAAAATTTTCCCTTAAACGTCCTGCGCGGGTAAGCTGCCTTTCAGGTTCCTCTTCCTGTCCCCGTTCCTGGTCTATATCAAATTCTTTTTTGGCAAAAAAAGCATTTACCTTGCTTTTCCGTCTGGAATGAAGCTGCTGTTCTTCCTCTGGATCAATCGTGGGAGCGGTGGAAGGCTCCTCTGAAATTTCCTCCCCTTCCATATTATCAAAAATACCCTTGTTCATATCCTCGAACAGGGAATGACGGCGGGGCTGAAGGACAGACTCAGGGGGTTGAGATTTTGTTTTGGCGCGTGTTTGAACTGGGTCTACAGGTTCATCCTGTACAGAGGCAGCTCTTTCTGAAAGGGCTGCCGGTTTTCTGCGTTCCTCACGTTGAGGAAGGGGGTCATTGATCCCCGGCATAAACTCTTCCTCTGTAATCTCAGGTTCAAATTCCTCTGATGGAGGTGTATAATGCGTCCTGGCAGGAGGCTGGGGGGATTCATCCAAATCCGGTATGCTTAAATGAAACTGGCGGGTTTTACGGGATACAGTTTCCCCGCTGTCTGCAGCCGGGGAAACAGGCCGGGAAAGGACTTCGTCCTCCACATAAGCAGGAGGCTCCTGCCTCTGCATTGGAGCGGGATTGCGGGAACGGCGCTCCTGAACAACAGGAGGAGAGGGACGGCGTTCTATATAAATAGGAGCTTCTTCTCTGGGAGCAGGCTCCTCATCTTCCCATAACCCTTCTCTTTGCGGCTCCGCCTGACGAGGCGGCTGCCGGTAAACAGGCGGTTCCTGTACAGGGGGAGCTGGTTTGACAGGAGGAGAATCTTCTTTTTCCTCTGCGTCAAAGTCGTATAATTCCGGTTTTTTCTTTTTAACCGCTACAGACTGCCATAAAGCATCCCATTGCTGTTCTTGTACGGCTCGCCCCCCGCGTCCGCCCTGCGAGGCAGGAAGTGACTGTTGAGCCAGTTGGCGGCTGATCCGTTCGGTTTTTCTTTGATCAGGTGGAGAGGAAAGCTCCTGCTTTGGTGAAGAAGTTCTCCCCCATCCAATTTCTACTGGGTCTGCTGTTGGGATTGCTGCCGGCTTTCTATCGGCGGTTTCCCTGTACAAAGCTTCACGGCTCCTGCTGAATTCCAAAACATTGGATGATTCTTCTGTGTCTGATTCTAGTGTGTCCGGGGAAAAATTTCCTCCGTCCCGGATTGGATTGTTTCCAGCGGCAACTTTCTTTTTCTTTATTTCCGAAAGGATGTCGTCCAATTCATCGTGATTGCTCATCGGTTATTTGACTGCCTCCTTCTTCACTGTTTGTTCCTGCATTCATATTTTATCTGCGTGCAGCCGCTATACCTGCTCTCTGTCGGGCAACTTCATACATTAAAATACCCGCTGCTACCGATGCGTTCAGGGAGTTTACCTTTCCCTTCATCGGCATTGACACAATATAATCGCTGTTTTCCTTTATCAACCGGCTTATGCCCTTACCCTCGGAACCTATTACTAAGGCTGTTGCGCCTGTATAATCTACCTCACACCAATTTTCTCCGCCCATATCGGCGGCATATACCCAAACTCCTTGTTCCTTCAGCTTTTGGATTGCAGCAGTAAGGTTGGATGTCCGTACCACAGGCAAATATTCTGCTGCCCCTGCTGAAACTTTATATACTGCTGGGGTTAAGCCAGCAGAACGTCTTTTAGGAATGATTATTCCATGGGCTCCTGCGGCCTCTGCCGTCCGAATAACCGCGCCCAAATTATGCGGGTCTTCCAGTTCGTCGCAAATCACAAAAAATGGTTTTTCCCCCCGCTCCTGGGCAAGCTGGAATATATCCTCTATTTCTGCATATCCATGAGCTGACGCAATTGCTACAACGCCCTGGTGAGAGCTTCCCCCGCTTAATGCGTCCAGCTTTGCCGTGCTGACTTCCTTTAGGGGAATTCCCCTTTCTTTTGTCATCGCAATAATTTGCAGAATAGAACCTTTTCGCTCACCTTTTGCAATATTTACGCTCTCTAGGGAACGCCCATTTTTTAATGCCTCTAAAACTGCGTTACGGCCTGCTATCATTTCAGATTCTATGATACCGGTGTTTTCTGTGTCTTCATCCATATCTTTATGATACAAACTTCTCTGCTTGTCCTTCAATCATCTGTCCTCCCCTATTCCGCTGCGTACCTATTAAAGCAGCCCTTATGATTCAATGAAGCAATAAAGGTATCGCTTTTTAGGCTGCCGCCGCGTGAAAACAATGTAAAGTCCATTGTTCAAAACAGAAATAACACGGCGGGACTTATTACCTATTTATTATAACATGAAGCTGGTTGAAATGGAATTCTTGAAACCTCATTTTTGTAAAAATACACCTTAAGGAATTTCAGCCTAAAGGAGGCTAATCTGCCAGCCTCATGGTTATATGGCTATGACGCGCTCTATTATATCATAAACGGAACGGTTTTAAAACAACTTATCAGGATTTCGTGGAAATAAAATACAATTATCTTCCGATTGATTTAAAATATATAATTCTATAATCCGCCAAATATGGAAAAATTATACAGCCAAATAAATTTTTTATTTTGCAGGATGAAATAAAACATCCTGCAAATTTCAAAGCCATTGTCTATGGCGTTTAGGTGATATACAGACGGTATAATTTTAAAATTGTCGGTTTAAACCTTCTTTTGAGTGGAAAACTCCGTGGAAAATGTGGAAACCAAGCTGCGTAAATTTTGCACTGTTAAAAGTTTAAAGACTCATTTTGGGAAATGACACTTGATTTAAGGCTAATTTGTCGAACCTTTTTCCTCCAAAGAAGGATCGCGGGTGGTAAGATACCATATAGCACGTTCTATAGAAGTAACGACATTTTGTTCTGGGTCTCCCTTCCCTGCATTGCGGTAATCATACAATTTGCAGAAAGAACTCACATCTTCTTTCAAATGATCCAGGTAATTTTTAGTAAGAGACATTGTCACGTTTAAAAAATCCGGGAGGGATTTTGGAGGCATTTTCGCTTGTGCACGATCTGCCAAAAGGGTGTAATGTTCCAGACAAAGAACTGGCTGTTTTGCATAAAGCTGCCGGAAAGATTCCTCTTTTTCCCATAAGTTCAAGGTTGTGTCTACCATTCGGGACAGAGCCCATTGGATTTTATCGCAGACATAGCAGGTGTTTGTCATTGCCTTTGCCCGCTCAATTCTTCCGTCGGCCTTTTTGAATAGACCTTGTTTGACTTGGGTATGTTTCTGCTCAAAAATATCCTTCTTTATATAATCTAAATGGCTTTCCAGCATTAGCGCAATGGAAAGACGATTGCGGGAATGGAGCATCATGTCAAAGTGGCTGGCGCAGAAACCAGCCTTGTTGGTTTCCTCTCGAATATCAGGTTCCATCATGGCGGCGCCCATAATGTATTCTATGCAGCGTTTTTCCAGTGTATCGCGGAGCCTGCAAATGGGACAGCCGTCCATAGGCTCAAAAACTTCGCTGACAGGGATGGTGTAAATTGAATCTTTCATAAAAGTTCAGCCTCCTTTTCTATTCCCATATTATAACATAGCAGGCAATACATTTACACTGTCAGGACAAAGAAAAACTGTAAACCAGTTTTTGTATTCCCTTGCCGAGTGATCGGGGATATGTTATGATAATTCCAAAAGAGGAGGGAGGGGTATCTATGCTGCAAATAATATCAAAGCCAGCGGTGTTGATATTGCCGGATACGGAAAGGCTGTCCCTTGCCCAAACCCTGAACTGCGGACAGAGCTTTCGCTGGAATTTGCAGAATGACAATACATGGGTTGGGGTTATTGGGAAACGTGTGCTATGGGTCAAAGAAGAAAAAAAGAAGATTTTTGCAGGGTGTTTGTCCAGACCGGAAACGGAAGGAGAAATCGAGCCTTTTTTAAGGGAGTACTTTGATTTGGATACAGATTACCAAATGATTCAAGGAATATGTGGCAGCCATCCAATATTAAAAAAAGCGGCAGCGTTTGCAGGGGGAATTCATATTTTGCGCCAGGAACCCTGGGAAGCCTTATGTACCTTTATTTTGAGCCAAAATAATAATATCAAACGTATTGCCGGGCTGGTAGAACGGCTTTGTGAAAATTTTGGGGAATCTATTTTGACCATAGATGGTAAGAAATTTTTTTCATTTCCAACTGCGAAGGCTCTTGCTTCCCAGTCTGAGGAAACACTTGCCCCTGTACGGTGTGGCTTCCGAGCGAAATATGTTTTAGATGCGGCAAGAAGGATTTCCTCCGGCGAAATTGATTTGAATTACCTGCGGAAAATTCCCACACAGGGAGCAATGGAGATTTTGATGGGAATTAAAGGGGTTGGCCCTAAGGTGGCACAGTGTGCGCTGCTTTTTGGCATGCATAAATTGGACTGCCTTCCAAGGGATGTTTGGATTGGCAGAGCAATGGACAACCTTTTCCCGGAAGGGTTCCCCCAGGAGGTTCTGCCAATCGCTGGCGTGGCGCAGCAGTATTTGTTTCATTATGTCCGATGCCATCCTGAGATTTTGGAGGTCCCAGAGAATAAAAATGTACACATATGAGTCAGAATAAACCGTTGCTGGGTTTTCACTGGCAGGAATCAAAACTGAGGGGTTATTATATAGTATAGGATAGAGTTTATCAAAAACTGCAATCTGTTTATAATGGCCTCAAATAATCTATTTGGACCATATCATTCTGCCATGTAAAAGGAAAATTTTCAGACTATTAAAATCGTCTTAATAATAAACTATTATAATAGTCCAAAATAAACTATTGAAATAGTTTGGAAAAGAGGAATCTGGCATGATAAAGCAAAGATTTGCAGAATTGGCAGCAATCGCAGTATTAGTGGCTTCCCTGGAAGGATGTACAGCCCCACAGCCATCCCAGCCGGAATTAGACAAAGACCCAACCGTTTTAGGGGAATTTATGAAGCTTGACAACAAAAAGGGAAACTGGCTGAACATTACACAAGAGCAAAGGTTGGAGGACTTTGCTTACCTCTACCAAACCCTGAAAGAAAACTACCCCTACTTCCATGTTGTCCAACGGATGACCGGAAAGGAAATGGAAAAGGTATACCAAGAATACAAGGAAAAAGTAAAAACATGCGATACAGATTCAAAGTTTTTTGTAATCCTTGACCAGTTCACCAGAGAAGCTGAAATGATTGGGCATTTAAGCACTATTTCCCCATTGGATTACCCATGGTTCAAGGAGGCCTATGAGGAGCTTTCAGGAGATACCAGCGAGGACGGCGAAAGAATGAAACGCATAGGCGAAACATATACCAATGAAAAGACAGCATTCTGCTATGAAAAAATGGATGAAGTATTTTGGCCGGTATTTGATGAAGTTATGGCATATTATGACAATTTAGAGGAAGACGAATCCCAGGCGGGCAGTGCTGCCAGTACTCCTGAAAATCAGGGCGAACCCCAAGAATTCAGCAACGTGGAAACCAAAATACTGGAGCCGGGGAAAATCGCTTATATCAAAATCTGCGCCTTTGATATGGCAGGCTATGAGCAGGATAAAAAGGTATTGTTTGATTTTTATGAACAGGTAAAGGATTATCCCCATGTAATTTTTGACCTTACTGAAAATGGTGGAGGAGGGATGTCCTATTTTGATGATCTCATTGCTGCGCCGAATATAGACGAAGTCCTTTCCACAGATGTATACATGTTTATGAAAGCCGGAAAATACAATGAGAAATTTATAGATTTTTCAGAGTTCCAGCCAATCAGTGAAGCCCCCTCCCTGCCCCGCATGAACCGGGAGGACTTTACAGAATTTGATTTGTATATGCCAATAACATATCAGATAGAGCCATTGTCCAGTGGGAAAATGCTCCAAGGGAAGCTGTGGATGCTGGTCAGTGAAAAGGTATTTTCTTCGTCAGAATACGCGGCAATGTTTACCAAGGCGACAGGATTTGCAGAGCTGGTGGGAACCACTACCGGCGGGGACGGGATTGGGATTGACCCGAACCCCATTGTATTGCCTAACAGTGGGTTTTTAGTTCGGTACAGCCCAATTTATGGCGTGACTCCTGACGGAGCCAGCAGCCAGGAATTCGGGACGGAACCGGATATAACCTCGCCGGAAGGGCAATCACCCTTGGATACCTGTTTAAGAGAGATTGCGGAGCGGGGATAATTCAGTTACAAAATACGAGATTATGCACAATTGGAACAAATAAGATAATTGTAATATTGCTGAAATACCAGAACTTTCCGGCTGTATACAGGTATAAATTCGCATAAAAAAATGTACAGATACAGCCTTTCTATATTGGACTTTAAGGGTTGCATTTTCCTTAGTTTTCAGATAAGATATGACATAAAGAGGATGTCTTTAGGCAAATAGAGGGGGAACATAGGGATGTTTTTCGTGGATTTGTCAGAATGGACAAGGGAAAATGTCATTCTTAGAATGATCGCCGCTTTTGTATTGGGGGCATTAATCGGCATAGACCGCGGTGCAAAGCGAAGGGGCGGCGGTTCCAGAACCGATGCAGCAGTCTGCCTTGGGGCTGCTATAGTGGTAATGACCGGGCAGTATATGGAAATGCGCTATCAAGGAACTACAGATGTGGCAAGAATGGCTTCCCAGGTGGTAAGCGGTGTAGGCTTCCTGGGCGCTGGCTCTATTATTGTTTCCCGGCATCAGGTAAAAGGGCTTACTTCGGCTGCTGGGATCTGGGTTTGTGCTTGTATTGGGTTGGCTGTGGGCATCGGGTTTGTAGATGGTGCTGTTTTGGCAACACTGATTCTGCTGGGCGGGCTCCATATCCTTCCAATGATTGAGGCCAAAGCATATAAATACTCCAGATATATGGTTCTCCAAATAGAGGCAGCAGAAGGCGGAACTTCTATAGAACTTATGCGAAAGTTAAGGGCAGATGGGTGTATTGTGGACTTATTTGAGGTAGACAGAGCAGGGACAGATACAAAGTCCTTTCTTATTACGCTCACCGTCTGTATTCCCCGCAGGCTCAACCGGGAACAATATTTGGAAAGCCTGATGGAAATCGGGGGTGTTCTCTCTGTTGACAGTATGTAACTCCCTTTTCAAATTGGTGTTTCTAACGCTGCTCAATTAGCAATGTGTCCCACGGCAAAGACAACGGATGAAACCACTGCGCAAGTCCAAAAAGGAAATACTTTCATGGCTTTTCCCGCAAGGGAACCGCGAAAAGCGATTTCTTCGCCTAATGCTGTAATGATTACCTGGCCAATCACCAGCCGGAAGAAAAATCAAAATTATAATAAATCCAAAGAAAATAATCATAGAAACATACATCAAAAAAGAATAAAGTTTATTTTTTATGATCTTCTGCCTTTACACCCAATAACCAAAAACAGCTGTCCCCATACACAGGGCATAGCTGTTTTTCTTTTTATGAGAATTTATATATCCCGCCGCAGAAACTGGAATAATTCCTCCTGTGTCTGAAACAGGTCATAGTCCCCTATCAATTTTCCCGGGTAATGATATAAGACCCCTTCCCTTTCTAGTCGGCCCAGGGCAGCGATCAAATCCCTCTCCCCATAGGTTCTGATATATTCAGCAAAAGCTTTGATTCGAGGCTTTTCCAGCATGGGATAGCCGCAGGGATATTTTTCACATTCCCAGCAGTTCTCTTTTCCATCCCCTTTACAACAGGAATAGCTTTTGCACCATTCCTTCCCCTTGCAGCCGTCATTGCGGCACCCCGCACAGTCCTTGTTTTCACTGCATGCACAGCAAGCCAAACCGCAGTATGCAATTCCCTTTGTTGGATCAAAAAATTCTGCTCTGGAACGCTCATAGTATCCCATCCCCGGACGGAATGTTTCAGAAGGTACAAGACCATATTTTTCCAGAAATGGTATCCGTTTCGGAGTATTAGAAGCTTTAACTTTCAAGCTTCCTACCCTGAAATCCCGTACCATCTGTAACACCGCAAGGTGAAGAAGTTCTTCTATGTAACACCCTTGTTCATAGTGGGATGCAATGTCCAGACGCAAAATCCCAGTTTCCCCGCCGAAAATTTCCATTGTCCCAATGGCATGTCCTGAATTTTCTCCATCCTTGGGAATGATTGCAAAGCTTACATAATATCCCTTTTGGTACTCCTTTAACCAAAACTGGATACACTCCTCCATTTGTTCTTTTGTAGTACAATAAAAGCTGTTGGAACAGTTATCTGCGTTGACCCTTGCAATGACTTCCTGATCTGAATAACATTTCAAAAGATCCTCTGCATCTTCCATTTGTACCAATCGCAGACGGAAATGCTTCGTCTCATATTCTGGGCATTGTTTGTATACATCCATCATTTTGACTCCCTTTTTAAATAATAAAAACATATGTTTGCTAAAAAGAAAATATTTCTACTCCCGATTTACCCACTTATATTCTAGTGCTCCATCCGTTCAGAAATCGAACCCGGCTTTGGGCTGGATTTCCGCAGGACTGCGTTATCGTCCTTGACGGGCGTCAGCCCGCCTGCGTCCTCTGTCTTGCCCTGCAAAAATCCAGCTCCAAATCCATATTCCGATTTCTGACCGGATGAAGCACTAGACCTAACTTTCAGATTCAATTAAATAGGTATTCATGTTACTCTACGGAGCGTAGATTGACAGTATAGTTTTATAAATATATACTCTAATTGGTTGGATTCCAAAAAATATAATATTATGAAAGAAGTGACTATAGAATGAAAATTACAGTATTTAATGGAAGTCCTGCAGGTGCAGACAGTGCAACCAATGTAATAGCTTCAGCCTTTCTTCGCGGAGCAGAACGCACTGGTGCAGAAACCCATAACATATTTCTTTCCGAGAAAAATGTCAAACAGTGCTGCGGATGTTTTGCCTGTTGGTTTAAAACTCCTGGCAGATGCATTCTTAACGACGATATGCCAGAATTGATAAAGTTATACAATTCATCAGATATTGTCTGTTTTGCAACACCTGTATATACATGGAACATGACAGCATTAATGAAAAATTTCGTTGACAGGCTTGCCCCCTTGAAAAGTCCAAAAATAACAGAGCAGAATGGAGATTTTGACCTTGCCGATACCAAGGCGAAAACACAAAAGTTTGTAGTTATTTCAAACTGTGGTTTTCCTGGTGAAAACAATTTCAAAGTAATGAAAGCTGTTTTTGAATGTTGCAGCCCCTGCCTCGAAATTTATAGAAACTGCGGCAAGCTGCTGAAAAGCCAAAACCCATCTGTTTCCCCCGCTGTTTGCGAATATTTAAATGCTGTAGAGCAGGCGGGCTTTGAAATGGCACAGAAACTTGACGTCTCCGAGGAAACAAGGATAAAACTTCAAATGCCTCTGATGTCTGTTATGGAATATGTAAAATTTTTGGGGATGTAGATGTCCAGCCCAATAGCAGTTGTTGTCTTTTAAGAGCAAACCCCATTCCCACCCTCTTTTTCAGTCAATGTCTGGTAGTAAAAATACGTTGTACTAGTTGCAGTTGTACGCTGTTGGGGCAATACAATCATAAAATACCGCTGCCCTGTGCGTTCCAATGCAAATTAGGCTCATTCTCAGCCCTAGAGATAACATTCGCCCTGAAAAATACCGCTTGCTCCTTATTTTAATTCTGTCTGCCAGTTGGCCTGCTGGATAGTATTGTCTGTTTGACGCAGTTCTTTAGACATTTCATCTGATTTTTTCTGAAGTGTCTTTACATCAACAGCGCTTAGGATTTTTATCTCAGTTCGAGACGCCCGCTGGGAAATACTGCTGGCTGCATCCAACAGATCACGATAGGATGCAATCTTCAATGTCAGGCAATCCTTTTTTGCAATATGTGCTGTCAGGGTTTTGCCTTCAATCTCCGTTGTACAGTTAGTAAGATTGATTCTCGTAATCAGTTCTTCCAGGCGTTTAATACATTCGTCAAGCTCATTCAGCAGATCTGCCGGGTTTTCAGCCGGGTTTTCGCCCTCCTGAACAGTGGCGTTCAGCTCAAGACGATTTCTTAGCTGGGCAATTTTCCGGTTCAAATCCGCCCTTTCCTGTAGTGCCTCCGCTAATTTCATGTTACCCACCCCCATTCAGTTTAATATTATTGTTAATATTATAGCACAAATTTTCTTCTTTGCAATTAAACAGGGAAATCAATTTTGGAAGTTTTTCAGGGAGGGCGGAGAAAAAGGAGGGCTTCTTCTTTCTTTTTTCTATCGGTGAATATACAATGTAAGTGCAAAAAAGGATGACTCAAAGGGAG
>CAJUSD010000008.1 GCA_910589145.1 uncultured Oscillospiraceae bacterium | reverse complement strand
TTTGTGCTTCCGGGCAGGATAATCGGTGCGGGCATAGGTTTGATGGGCAATTTGGCAGCCTCCCATTAGGATATGACCACAAATATGTTTATTCCCATTTTGGATATAATTTGAAGGCAACTGATATGCAGGCAGCGATTGGGTGTGTTCAGTTGGAAAGACTCCCATCTTTTTCCCAGAAAAGGCGTAAAAATTACCAAACCATTTATAATGGTTTAAAACACTTGCAGGAGTATATAGAACTCCCGGTTTCTTGTGAAAACGCCAATCCAAGCTGGTTTGGCCTCCTTATTATGTGTAAGCAGGAAGGTGCCAGAACACCAATAGTTAAACGTTTAGAGGAAAACGGAATTCAAACCAGAATGTTATTTGGAGGGAATTTGCTGCGTCATCCATGTATGGAACATATTAAGGCGATGGGCGGCTCTTACCGCAGTATAGGCAATTTGGAACAGACGGACAGGGTTTTGAATTCAGCCTTTTGGGTGGGGGTATATCCCGGTCTATCCAAGGAGGAAATAGACTATATGATTCAATCTATTGAAAGGGCGGTAACAGATGAACCCATTTCAATTTAATGAAACCAGATTGGAAGGTTTAAAAATTATCCAACCTTTTTTTGCTGCAGATGATCGTGGGTATTTTATGAAAAATTTCGAGTGGGGAGAGTTTTTGGATCATCATACCCCTTTTTCCCCTTATGAGATATTTTTCTCCAAATCCAAAAAAGGCACTATCAGGGGGATGCACTTTCAGTATAAAAAACCACAGGACAAATTGGTTTTTGTCGTGAGTGGAAGTATTTACGATGTGGCCGTTGATTTAAGAAAAACCTCTAAAACAGCTAAAAGCTGGGAAGGATTCTCATTGTCCGATGAAAATCATAAAATGATATATATCCCGCAGGGCTTCGCCCATGGATTTCAGGCATTGGAGGACAATACAATTGTTGCTTATGTATGCGGCAGTAAATATGATGCGTCCTCCGATACTGGGGTGTTATGGGAGGACAAAGAGCTTGCAATCAACTGGCCTATACAAGATATAAACGAATTAACCATTTCCGAAAAAGACAGAAAGCTTCCCAGCGTTTCAGAATTTGTCAACCGGTATGGATATTTATAAGGAGCACGGCTATATTATGAAACGAATTTTGATTACAGGAGTTACTGGTTATATAGGGTCCTTTCTTGTAAAAGAACTGCAAAAAAATAATACTATACTTGGTTTAGCCAGAACCCCTTTAAACAAAACATATCTCGATAATTGGGGAGATGGTTTGGAACTAGCATACTATGATGGGACTTATGAAAGCGTATTAGAAACATTACAAACTTTTAAGCCGGATATTATATATCATCTTGCGGGCTATTACACCGGAAAAAATGAGAAACCTAGTTTATCAGCTTTATATCAAAGCAATATTGTATTCGGTGGTCAGTTGTTGGAAGCAATGGCGCAATCCGGGTGTACCCATTTGATCTATACAAGCTCTATTTCCATTATGCGTCACTTTAACGGAGTAAATTACGTTCCTGTAAATCTTTATGGGGCTACAAAGTTGGCGTTTTCCGATATCATTCGATACTATACTGAAACAAATCAAATTCGTTCGGTTACACTTGCAATTTCAAATACATATGGACCAAAGGATCAGCATGGCACAATACTCAATGTAGTCAAAAAGGCCGTTTTAGAAAATAAAACTGTTTCCTTTTCAGATGGACTTCAAGATTTTGATGCGATATTTATCGACGATGTTGTACAGGGTTTAATAAAAAGCATGGATTTATTTGACAATACAGAAACAAACCAAACCTATCAAATTTCCTCTGGCGACATTCGTTCTTTACGGGAAACAGTAGAGCTCTTTCTGAAAGTCAATGAGATAAATTTAAAAGCAGAATGGGGGCAAAGCCACCCAAATCAAGAAATCCAAAAAGCAATACGCCTATTCCCCATAGTTCCCGGATGGAGCCCAAAGGTAAGTTTGGAAGAAGGCTTAAAACGTTTTTGGACAATGTAAAGAGGAAATGAAAATGAACTTTGATCTATCGTTTTACAAGGGAAAAAAGGTCTTTGTCACAGGCCACACTGGTTTTAAAGGTTCCTGGCTTTGCAAATTACTTTCCCATTCGGGAGCAGAGATAACTGGATATTCCTTAACACCTCCTACTGATCCTTCCCTGTTTCAGTTGGCAGGGATTGAACAGGATGTTCATTCTGTGATTGGTGATATCAGGGATTTCCAAAAGCTGAAAGAGGCATTTAACAGTGCCCAGCCGGAAATTGTATTCCACCTTGCTGCACAGCCGATTGTGCGGGAAAGCTATGAAAATCCAAGGTATACCTATGAAACCAATGTTATGGGCACTGTTAATATTTTGGAATGTATTCGCAGCTGTCCTTCTGTAAAATCTTTTTTAAATGTCACAACTGATAAAGTTTATTTAAATAAAGAATGGGTTTGGAGTTACCGCGAAAATGAGGAGCTGGATGGGTTCGATCCATATTCCAATTCCAAGTCATGTTCGGAACTTGTAACACATTCCTACCAAAACAGCTTTTTCCAGGACGGCAGAGCCGCTGTTTCAACTGCCCGTGCCGGCAATGTAATCGGCGGCGGGGATTTTGCCAAGGACAGAATTTTACCGGATTGTATCCGTGCAGCAGCTCAAAAAACAGATATCATTATCCGAAATCCATTTTCCATAAGGCCATATCAACATGTTTTAGAACCTCTGTATGTCTATTTGATGATTGCCGCAATGCAATACAGTGACAAAAAATACACCGGCAGCTATAATGTTGGGCCAAATGAACAGGACTGCTTCCAAACAGGACAATTAGCAGATCTGTTTGTAAAATACTGGGGCGATGGGGTAAAATGGATTAACTGCTATGACGGCGGTCCCCATGAAGCAAATATATTGAAACTGGATTGTTCCAAATTAAAATCCGTTTTCGGATGGAATCCTCACTGGAATGTGGATATGGCAGTACAAAAAACCGTCGAATGGAGCAAATGCTGGTTAAGCGGTGGAGATGTCAGGCTTTGTATGGACAGGCAGATTGAAGAATTTTTACAGCAGTCCTTGTAAAACCCTTTACAGCATAGTATAATTATTTTAGACCGTCAAAAATAAGGAGGATACATAACATGAAAGACACATCCTGTATGTACTGCGCGGAAAACGAAAAGCTTCAGAGCTTAATGCTTCCTATTGCGGACCTGCCTACCGGAAAATTGTATTTATTTAAAGAGCAGACCTATTTTGGGCGTGTGGTTCTGGCTTATAAAGACCATGTAAATCATCTAACCGATTTAACCGATGAAGAGGCGGGAGCCTTTATGAAGGATGTCCTCCGGGTCGGAAAAGCTGTCATGAAGGCTGTCAATCCGGCAAAAGTAAACTACGGCATGTTCAGCGACACCCTGCCCCATCTTCATGTGCATATTGTTCCAAAACAGGAAGGCGGACACACCTTCGGCGGTACTTTTGAGATGAATGTGAATCCTCCCAAGTATCTGTCCGATGAGGAATACAAGCAGATTATTCAGAAAATTAAAGATAACCTGTAATTGACGCGGGTCCAGTTCAGCAGAACTGAACTGGCGACCAGGGAAACTTTTAAGGAGTGCAGCTCCGCTGCGCAACCTTGGATCCTTCAAACCTTTTTAATTCGCTGTAGCCTGTGCTCGTCCTAGCTTATCCCCACAAATTTGCTCTATCAAACTCACGTTAATTGGGGTATTGTGCGGTATACTTTCCCTTCTGCGGATAGCATACCGCATTTTTTTCGATTGGGAGGGATTTTTCGGGAAAGCTTGTCATATCCTTAAAGCAGAAAAACTTTAAGGAGGACAGATGGAGAATGGAAAGGACACATGATATAAGGGGAGCCATCTTTCGCACAATGGCCGCCATTGCAGCTGGGATTGTGGTGATTGCAGCATCGGTTCCCACCGTTCAGGCCGCCAATACCCCACAGGCTGAAAATGCAGGAATGCCTGTAGACGTTCCGGCAAAGTCCGCAATTTTACTGGAGCAGTCCACGGGACAGGTTTTATGTGAAATGAATGCTGATGAACAAATGCCGCCAGCCTCTATCACAAAAATTATGACGCTGCTGCTGGTTATGGAGGCGATTGAGTCAGGGCGGTTGTCTCCAGATGAAACTGTAACAGCCTCGCCTCATGCCTGTTCTATGGGCGGTTCTCAAATTTGGCTTGAGCCAGGAGAACAGATGACCGTACAGGAACTGGTCAAAGCAACAGCCGTAGCCAGCGCTAACGATGCTTCTGTAGCCCTTGGAGAACAAATTGCTGGAAGTGAGGAAGCCTTTGTAGAAATGATGAACAACCGGGCCGCTGAACTTGGCATGACAAATACGCATTTTGTCAACTGTACCGGCCTTGATGCGCCAGGGCACTTAACGACTGCGCGGGACATTGCTGTCATGGCAAAGGAACTGATCCAGCATCCCATGATTCGGGAATATTCCTCTATCTGGATGGACAGTCTACGAGATGGGGCAACCCAGTTAGTCAATACCAATAAGCTTGTACGGTTTTACGATGGTGCCACAGGATTAAAAACAGGTACAACAGATGGAGCGGGAAGCTGTTTGGCGGCAACCGCCACAAGAGGCGGGTTATCCCTGGTGGCAGTATCGTTAGGGAGCGCAACCAGTGATGAACGCTTTACAAGCTGCCGCAGGATGCTGGACTATGGTTTTGCAAACTATAGCATTGCTCAGCCTCCCCAGGTAGATGAACAATTCCTCCCAGTCAAGGTTCTGGGCGGGACAGAGGAATTCGTAACACCAGTAAGCCGGGAGCCTGAAGGAATTGTAGTGAAAAAGGGGGACGAAAAAAAGCTGGAACAGACAGTGGAAATTTCCCCTGAAGTCAAAGCCCCTATTCAAAAAGGGCAGGTAATTGGAACTGTTATTGTTGCTATTGACGGAAAAGAAGTTGGGAGATACGCGATAGAAGCTGGAAGCGATGTGCCAAAAATGACCTTTACAACAGCCTTTTCACGGTTGTTAAAAGGGGCTGTGGATTTTTGCAGCCCCGATCAATCTATTGACTCCTCTGCCCCTGAAGACAAGGAATAAATTAAAAAACTGCCCTTCTTTGTGAAAAGCCAACAAGTTCATAGGATTTTCATACATTAGCCTTGAAAAAAATGTGCAAATATAGTAAAATAAAGACAGTTACTTTCAGAGCTTTCCAAATCCCCAAAAAGGAGTGGAGAATAGGACTGAAAATAATGATTATCCCGCACGGAAAATTAAAAAAGTGAGAATGGGTGGTAAGCTATGGCAATGACATTAGACCAACGGTATTTGAAGGGCTTTGTAGAACCCCACGAACTGGAAGGAATCCGCAGCCAGGTAGAAGCGGCCCACAAGACGCTTCATGAAAAATCCGGCCTTGGGAATGACTTTCTGGGTTGGGTGACACTTCCCACCGACTACGACAAAGAAGAATTCGCCCGTATTCAGAAGGCGGCTGAAAAAATCCAAAAGGACAGCGATATTTTGATTGCAATCGGTATTGGCGGTTCTTATCTGGGGGCGAAATCTGCAATTGATCTGCTCCGCTCTCCATTTTATAACAACCTGAACAAAAAAACCCCTGACATTTATTTTGCCGGAAACAACATCAGCCCTACATACTTAAACGAGCTTTTGGCTCTGTGTGAAGGGAAAGACGTTTCTGTCAACATTATTTCCAAATCCGGCACTACCACCGAACCAGCGCTGGCTTTCCGTGTTTTCCGCGAATTCCTTGAAAAAAAATACGGCAAAGAAGGAGCCAAAAGCCGTATTTATGCCACAACGGATAAGGCGAGAGGCACATTAAAGGAACTTGCTGATAAAGAGGGTTATGAAACCTTTGTGATTCCTGATGACGTTGGCGGACGGTTCTCTGTTTTGACTGCGGTTGGTCTGCTGCCCATAGCTGTATCCGGCGCAGATATCTCTGCCATTATGGAAGGCGCCCAGGAAGCACAAAAAGCACTATCTGTCTGCGATCTGGACAAAAACGATGCTTACCGCTATGCTGCCCTGCGCAACATTCTGTACCGCAAAGGCAAATCCATTGAACTTTTGGTTAGCTACGATCCTTGCTTTACACAGATGGCTGAATGGTACAAGCAGCTTTTCGGCGAAAGCGAAGGCAAGGACAAAAAAGGCTTGTTCCCTGCATCTGTCACCTTTTCCACTGACCTCCATTCCATGGGACAGTTTATCCAGGATGGGGCAAGGGTTATGTTTGAAACTGTTGTCAACATCCAAAAGCCCAAGCAGGATCTTTTTATTAAAGATGATCCCAACAATTTTGACGGGCTTAATTTCCTTTCCAATCAAAATATGTCTATTGTCAACCAGAAAGCCTTTGAAGGCACCATTTTAGCCCATACGGAAGGCGGGGTTCCCAATCTGGTTCTCAATCTGCCTGAAATCTCCGAAAAAGAATACGGCTATATGGTTTACTTCTTTGAAACCACCTGCGCTATCTCCGGCTACCTCCTGGGTGTGAATCCTTTCAATCAGCCTGGTGTGGAAAGCTACAAAAAGAATATGTTCGCTTTGCTGGGGAAACCCGGCTATGAGGACATGAAAGCTGATTTGGAAGCAAAACTCCAGTAATCTTTTGGGGTTTGTTTGGCTTGTGCTTTGCGGAAGGGGAGTTCCCTCCCCTTTCCATGGAGCCGGGTTTTCCCTTTTCACTTCTGTCCATTACAGATTTTTTGCACATCAATTCCATTTTTTAGGAGGAATTTACTATGCTGAAATTAATCGTCGGGAAAAAAGGCTCCGGCAAAACTAAAATGTTGATTGACAAAATCAACGAGGCTACTAAAACCAGTAAAGGTAATGTTGTCTGTGTCGAAAAAGGCTCTGTTATGACCTATACCATCAGCCATAAAATCCGTTTGGTAGATATTGAGCATTATGATGTTGCGGGATATGATGCTCTCTATGGATTTTTGACTGGGATTTTAGCTGGAAATTATGATATTACCCATCTCTTTGTTGATGCTACACTGAGAATTGGTGGCAGAGACCTCAACGCTCTGGCTGATATGCTGCTGAAACTTCAGAAAGTTGTCGTTGAAAGAGGCGATACTGAAGTTATGTTTACAATTAGCTGCGATAAGGACGAGCTTCCTGAAAGCCTCCGCGAGATGGTTCTGTAATTTAAGGCAACCAAAGGTAACTGAACCCGATAGGCGTGAAATGTTCCTGCTCTTACTAAAAAGACAGGGAAGCACCCTATCAAGGGAAAAGGAAAAGGAAAAAAGATATCATAAAACAGCCCATTTGCTTTCGCAAACGGGCTGTTTCCCTATGTGGATATTTATTTGATACACTATAGGTCTGCACCTTCAAACCTACCAAATGTTATCCCTTGTTCGGTTGTCCAATCTAAATTTCCGTTTGATGAGCGCAGAAGAACAAAGCATGATGCACCTGAAGGTGTTTTAAATGGTATATCTTTCAAAAGTACCATGTTTTCATCTATTATACTACTATATCTTCTCCGTGCACTAATTGCACTATCTGGACAGGATGGAACTGCCTCTTTGCTTAAGATACTTCCAGATAAAACTATGAACCCTTCTGCTGTTTGTATTGCTTTGGCATATGCCCCTCGCTTTTTAATAAAAAATGTGGTATGTTTATCTCCAATTGGCTTATCCATATCTGTTTCTGTTGATTCAGTCGTAACGAGAGGATCAAAAACCTTATGCCCTAACACACCCATGATTATCTTTGCATATTCAATAAACTCCTCAAGTTCACTTTCTTTTTCTTCTGTAACATTTCCTTGTGTGGGTTCATTTGCATTTTTCACGATATATCTATGTGTATTAGTAGCCATAGCACAGAATCTATTTTCTAAATAGCTGATCTCTGTAGGACCAAAAGAATTATTTGATGTAGTAAATACTATAGCTTCTGACCAATAATTCTTATCTGGATTTTTCTTGTGCTCCTGCAATCTATAAAGAATGCCCTCTCCATTTTTTCTAGCACCAGCTTGGCCAATATAAATTACTTGCTCAGATGTTTCATCTGATGCACCAAATAAAAAATATACTCCACTTTGTTTCAAGTCGTTTCGTTCTTTGCATAAATCTAGGTCAACCCTAGGAATACGATATGCAACACCCGTCCAATTTGCTAGTGTACATTTTATTCTTCCATTAGCTGTTCCATCCATTAAAAATATATTTATATTTTTACCGTGTGTTGCCATCTAATCTACCTCGTTTCAATCATTTTAATAATTGTATCTTTAGATACTACAATTTGCAATATCCCATATGGTCAAATTGAAACATATTTATTCGATAGGTTCTACTGGGAACATGAAGTCGAATTAGGACTATTCTTTTACTTTGTGCAGGGATATTTCGTGCATGCAGTCGCAGCCAGAGGGCTTTTTAGGAGTGCAGCTTACTGCACATAGCTTGGCTGTACATCCCCCCTGGACTCGAAACCTTGGTTGTACGCGTTTGAGTCTGCGCTTACGCGCCAAACTCTTTTTATTTGTATTTGGCTGTAACCAATCTCCCCTTATACCATCCAATCACCCCATCCTTTAAAATCAGATGTCCTCTGCTTGTCTCCCTAAGCAGACAGAAAGAGTCTCCTGGATGGATTTCAGGATAATAATTTGTCGTATCCCCTGCACAGCGCAGCCCTTTCCCATTTGTATAAATCTGCTCATTTAAAATCCAAAATTCTTCCCCTGTCAGCGTCTGCCGGCACAATGTAAACTCATCAACTTTTTGTATTTCTTCTATCAAATTTCTGCCCTTCCCCCAAACGATTGACTTGGGATTTTGGCTTTCCCCCTGTGCGTCCAATGCTTCCACCATGGGAAACGGACTGGAATATGTATAGGAAATTTGTTTCGGGTCTCCGTCGGAAATCATAAGGGCATTTAACTGGCCAAAGCTTTTGACGACCATTCCCCCGTCAATCGAGCAGATATTAAGCCTCCGGTTAATAACAGGATTTTGGTTCAGCAAACCATCAGGCATATAAATGGTAACAGGAAAGTGTCCAACGACCACCATTTTAGCGAAAGAAAGCCCCTGGGACATAAAAAAATCATTTTTACGGCATTTCCAAGCCTGCTGCTCCTCCAAATTGCCGGAAGTCAAACCGCCATGAACAAAAATAAGCTTTTCGCTTTCCAGAATATGGGGCCATCCCCGCAGGAATTCCAGCTCCCTGGGAAAATGCTCTAAAAGGGCTTTCCGCCATACATCCAGGTCCATGTTCTCAGAGATGGGAAAACCGATTTCCCTGCTCATCTGATGGAGCAGGCCCTGTCTGCGGTCTTCCCGCATCAGGTAGCTTAATAAAGTTTCACCATTTTCGCGGGTAAAGGTTTCAAAAATATCCTCATAAAGAATATCCACATTTCCGGCAACTTTATAAATAAGATGTGTCTTGGAAAGATTAACGAGGAAACGAAGCGTTTCAAGGTTCTGGCTGCCTTTTTCCAGCACATCGCCGACCAAAACAAGGATATCATCACTGGAAAAAGAAATCTTCTCCAAAAGCTTTTTCAGTACATCATAGGAACCATGAATGTCACTAACAGCAACAACACGTTTCCCTTTGGGAAAGGAAACGTGTTGAACGACAGCTTTCATCATAAACCACAACCTTTTTTAATTGATTATATCATGGGCAAAAAAGGTTTTCAAGTATATGAGAACAAAATTTTGTCTATTGTGCAGGGGCTTCTTTCGGGTCATCAACAAGCCTTGAGCCGGAAAGATGCGCTTTTCGATAGTAAATCATAGTAAGGGCACTGCAAACAAACCACCCGGCAGGATACCCCATAGCAATGGGGATAATTTCATTACAAATAAAGTTCGCCATAATATAAAGGTAAACCTGGCGGAAGCAGACAAAAGAAAGCAGCATAATTACCATAGGAACGCGGCTGTTGCCGGAGCCGCGCAGCGCACCGGAATATATTTGGTTAAAACAGCAAAGTACATAGAAGGGGGACAGCCAGCGCAAAAGCATAACACCATAGTCAATCACTTCAGGCTTATTGTTAAAGAATGCAACCAGAGACGGAGTAAAGAGCATAACGGGAACCATTAAAACGACAACGGAAGAAACCGCAATCATCAAAGCAGAACGGATCCCTTTTTTAGCACGTTCTACATTGTTGACGCCAAGGTTCTGCCCCACGAAAGTGGTGGAGGCAAGTGCCAAGGACTGCATGGGGAGCATCATAAACTGGTCAATTTTGGAATAAGCTGTCCAGCCCGACATACAATCCGCACCAAAGAAATTAATGTACGATTGTACAAAAACATTGGAGAAGGAAGTAATTGCCATCTGGATAGCAGCGGGAATTCCCACTTTGATAATTTTGGAAAGCATTTTAAAATTAAGCCGCAGATCCCGCAGAATAAGCTGAATACAGGAATTGCTCCGCATCAGGGTAATCATAACAAGCACTGCCGATGTACACTGTGCAATGACAGTAGCAAGGGCAACGCCTTCTACACCCATATGGAACCCCAGCACGAAAAGCAGGTCTAGAGCTGTATTGAGCAGTGCCGAAATTACCAGGAAGTAAAAAGGGCGTTTGGTATCGCCGACAGCATTTAATATACCTGTCCCTATATTGTAGAGCATTAGGCCGATTACCCCTGAAAAATAAATATTAAGGTACTTGGTTGATTCAGGGATAACCTCTGCCGGGGTTTTCATAAAATCCAGTGCAAAGGGAATTAAAACCCTGCCCAATATAGAAAAGAAAACCGCTAAAACCAGCGTCATGATAATTGCTGTATGTACTGTTTCATGGACTTCAGATTCACGCTCCGCCCCATAATACTGGGCGATAACTACCCCTGTCCCGCTGGACAGCCCCATAAACAGACCAATCAGCATATTGATAATCGGACCTACAGAACCCACCGCCGAAAAGGCTTCATTGCTTACATAGTTGCCGACAACCCAGGTATCAACTGTATTATATAGCTGCTGGAATATGTTCCCTATTAGCAGCGGCAGTGCAAACCGTATTAAATGGCGGATAATATTCCCTTCCGTCATGCGTACTTCATGCCTTTTTGTGATTGCCATTTCCATCCCGTTCCTTATTTTGGTTTGAAGTGAATCGTTTCCTGTTTGATGATACTGTTTCTATTATACTTCAAACTGGGGGTTCCGCTTTATAAATGGATACGGCATTTTTATAATATATTACGCTCTTTTTTAGCGAATAAAAAATTCCCCATTCGTTATAGGTGCGACAAGGTTATCCATCATCAATTACCAGTACTTTTTCTAAATCTTCCAACGGTCTTGTACTCTGCAGCACCAAATTATCTAATCTTTGCAGGACAGCGGCATTGGTTCTGTCCTGTTCCTCGATGGTAACGCCAACCTTCTGGACATAGTATTCTATCCCCAAAGCCCCCCTTCTTTCCCGAAGTATAAATACATAGGTTCCACCGTCGCTTTCAGTCTGAATGCAGTTTTTAGGCAGTACAGCGCGGTATTCGCCGCTGAAATACCGCATTTCTATCTGGGCACTCATTCCATGGGCTGCATTGGGAACGGATTTCCAAGGAACTGGCTTGGAGCGGTACTGGAAAATTTTCTTCTCATCCAGATAATGGTGTGGATCTGTTTTCAGTTCAAGGGAATACCCGGAACCGGATGCAGTTATATCACTGTATGGTTTGTAGGAGTTCTGATCTATATGCCATTCAAAATAGCCTTCCCCATCCAAATCCCCATAAAGCAAGGCAGAGCGGTTGGTTGTGGCCTCCCCAGCAGTTAAATTTAATTCAACTACCTGGCCGGAGGTTTCGGCGGACAAAATGCCGTCGTTTTCCAGAAGTTTCTCTAATATTTTTATCTGCTTCGACAGCTTGGAAAGAGAATGGGACGCAAGATTCCGTGCTGCCTCGCTTCCGCTGTTCTGCTGTGCTTCCAGTGTTTCCCTCTGAAGGAGAAGCCGGTAATATGCAATGGAAACATCGTCAATATGAAATGCTGCCAGCGGATCTCCAGCTTCAAAATTATTCCCCTCTGAAACCATAATTTCCTCCACATAACATTCCGCAGGCACAGGAAAGCTTTGAACGCTGGAAAAGTAGAAATTCCCGTTTACGGTCAGTTCCGTATGAATCTGGCTTGGGACAGTGGAACCGACAATCACGCGGTTTAATGCAGAAACATAATTTTTGTAGGAAACAACTGTGCAGATGGCAAAAAGTAAAAGGACAGCGGTAATAGAGATCCATATCTTATGCTTCATGGTAAAGCCCTCCCAGGCAGGTTATATATGTTCCAGATTTTTAGCTGCTTCCCCGCCGAAACAGAGCAGCAAAATCACAAACGGCAGTGAAAATATAATGGAACCAGCGTACTGCATCCCGCTGTTGATGGAACGGAACATCAAAGTAAGGGGATATTTAGCCGGATCCTGGAGCAGAGCCAGCGGCTGCTCCACCATGTTCCAGAGGTCAGCAGCACCAATCAAAAGAAGCATCCCAATTCCAGATTTCATCTGGGGCATAGCAATAAACCAGTATATTTTAAGCTCCCCCGCTCCTTCTATCCGGGCGGCCTCAAAAATTTCCAGCCGGAGCTGCCTGCAGATGCGGAATAAAAAGTAAACATAGTAAGGGCTGAAACTGGCAACTAGAATTACCGACAGCCGGGAACCGATCAGCCCTATTGAAGACAGGGCAATAAAATTAGGTACCAGCAAAATCTGCACTGGAAGCAGGGATAATAGGATATAACCCATAACAACCGCTTTCTGGCCTTTTGATCGGCTCTGGCAGGACAGGCCATATGCCGCCAAGGATGCAAATATGACCGTCAGGAGCATGGATGGAACAAGCAGGAAAACAGCATTCCAGAAGCAGGCCCAGTAATCCAGATTATGGAACAGGATATCGCGATACTGCTCCAGCGAGAAATACCTCTCTACAAAAGCTGTCATGCTGTCCAGGCGCAAAGGCACCGGACTGCGCAGTGAGGCTGCCAGAACCGACAGAACAGGGACCAGGACAAATCCTCCCAGCAGTACCTTTAAAACGATTTGTGCAGAGCGGGACGAGTTATACAATTTCACGGCGTTCACCTGCTTTAAAGACCAGAAGGTTGATGACGAACAGGGCCAGGATTGCAATTGTCCCGCCAGAGGAAAGCCTTTGATAGTTGGCGTTTTCAAAGTTGTTAAAAAAGAAATTCTGTATCATATACACGCTGTCCGGCGGATATAGACCGTAGAAAAGGTAGCTTTCCCGGAACAGCTTGAAAAAGCAAGTGGTATCAAAGATAAACAGGAATTTTATGTAGGGAAGCAGATAGAAAAATTCTACCTGTTGGAAAAAATGCCATTTGCCTGCCCCGTCGACCATGGCAGCTTCCCGCCATGAGGGGTCCATACGGCTGGAGGCAATGCGCAGGAGCAGGGCATTCACTCCAATATGTTTCCAAAGGAAAATCAGCAGGAAAACCATACGGGGATATTCCTTGGAAAGCTGTGGGAAAATATCAATGAAATTTACAATCAGCACAGACGGGAGAAACATCGCCAGGGAGAGGGCTGATAGAAATGCAGTCGTCCCTTCGGAAAAATCTAAAAGATAATTTGCCAGAAGGGAAAGCAAAAGCAGCAGGGCAATATAGGCGAACATCAGAAAAAAGGTATTGCCAAAGGCCAGCCGGAAAGCCCCTGAACCAAGCAGGGAGAGATAGTTATTGAACCCTGCGAAATGGAAGCTTCCAAAAGTCCTGCTGACAGAGTAAATCAGACAGTAGAACAGTGGCAGCAGGAAAAACGCCGCTGTTCCCAAAAAACTGGGAAAAAGGAATCCAAGCTGCTTCCAATATACTTTTTTCATAGAATGTCCCTCCTTTGGCGTATGCTTCTGGAGCTGATATATCATTCATCCAGATATAGTTCAAGTTTGTTCATCAAACCCTGGTAGCAGCTTTCATAATCGCCGTTCCCTATCAGGTAAGGTTCCATGCATTCCTGCACCAAGTTTCCTATTGAAACATTAGGAACCACTGCCATAGCAACATCTTGGGAAATCTGCTGTAAAAGGCTTGTATTCTCCTCGTCCAGTGGTTCAGCAGGCCCTTTTGCCCCTTTACCATTTTGAGTGGAAAGCTGTACTACACAATCGTTATAAAGTGATGCTTTAACAGGCGCATAGTATACCTTTGCCTCATCATATTTTGAAAAATCGGTGGAAACCGATGTATTTGCAACAGCCAGCAGCAGTTTCCATGCTTCATCTGGGACTTTAGAGTTGGCATTGACTGCGCCATACTGGATTACCTGAGCTGTTATTCCCTTGCTGTTAAGCTGTGTGACAGGATTCATCACCATTTCTTCCCCTAAAGACTTAGAGTAAACGCTCTGGTAATACCGAAGGTTATTCATAAACGAATAATCCTCCAGCAAAAAACTTAGGTGCGCGGTTGCGCCTACAAAATCATTTCGGTACCGCTGCACAATACCTTGTATTTTATTTACATTGTCATAAATGACTTTTGTAAATTCTGCCAACTGACGAAAAGAATTTTCATCAATCAGCAGGCTGCCAGAAGAATCTATAACAGAAAGTCCTGATATTTCAGCAAAATAATTAAGCACGTCTGCCCGTCCAAATTGTAAACTGCAAACGGCGCAGTCATTTTCTGTTACAAGGCGTTCTGCTTCTTTGGGTAAAACAGTATAAAAGGTTTGTCCTCGATAATTTTGTTCATTCACAAGTTTTTGGGTGGAATAGGTTTGAAGAATATTCCAGCTCAAGGGAAGGATATATTGAGAACCATTTATTACCCCTGCCTCCATAATTTCCATAAAATATTCATCTGATGGAAGCGCTTCCATATAGTTGTCCAAAGACAGGAAAGTTCCGCTTTTGGCCAGTTTAAAAGGATCTGCTTCACTTTGCAGGCTGTTATATAGTAGGACATCCGGCCCCTTCCCGCTCATCAGCTCGGTGTTAAGCTGGTCTTTCATCTCCGCGTAATTGGGAAAGGTCTTTATTTCCAGTTCAAGCCCTGGATTTTCTTTTTGATATGTATCCAATGCCGACATATACAGCGCGTCTGTTTCTACACGATAGACAGAAATCTTCTTGGATTCCTTCTGATTGCATCCAGAAAGCAGCGCCATGCCCAATAAAACAACTGATACACTTATTATTTTTGCCTTTTTCATGTTATACCCTCCATTGTTGACTTTTTGGTGCCTTAATTATTTTACGGCGATATATCATTTCTTATATATCAATATACTATACATAGTAACAAAAGTCAATATAATCCCACAGATTTTTCCTTTTTAAATTTCAGAATCCATCTTTGTTATACATAAGAACCTATCCCAGAATGAGACGCACCCAGACTGCATAGTCAGATTTTTTGCCAAACAAGGCGGTTTTCCGCAGGCTGGGCGCGGTTAATTTTGGGATAGGCTCTAAGTTAGCATTGACTATCCAGATGGTTTTATGATACTATTTTTTTATAAGGGAGTAGTCAGCGTCTGCGCTGTACAAGCTGGGCGGAACCAAGCCAACATGCTGGACATTATATATGTCCTGGCTTTGTTTGAAACGATGAGACTTATCTGTTCCAAGGGGCGGATAGGTCTTTTTCTATACCCTATTCCCATATTTATAGGAACAAGCCCTTATAAAATATCAACATGGAGGACATGTATATGAGCATTTGGGAATTATTTATCATTGCGGTCGGATTATCTATGGACGCTTTTGCAGTATCCATCTGCAAAGGACTTTCTGTGGAAAAGGCAGAATTAAAACATGGAATCATTGTCGGCTTGTATTTTGGGGGCTTTCAGGCTTTTATGCCGCTGCTGGGGTATTTTCTGGGGGCAAAGTTCCAGGCACTGATTACACGGTATGACCATTGGATTGCTTTTGTCCTTCTAGGGCTGATTGGCGCCAATATGGTAAAAGAATCCTTTGACAAAGAACAGGATACGCTTCCTCCATCCTTTACTTTTCGGGCAATGCTTCCGCTTGCCATTGCCACCAGCATAGATGCACTGGCAGTTGGAGTTACCTTTGCCTTTCTACAGGTCAATATTATATGGGCGGTATCTCTGATTGGAATTACTACCTTTGCTTTTTCCTGGGCAGGGGTAAAAGTCGGCAATGTATTTGGAGCTAAATTCAAATCCCGTGCTGAATTGTTTGGCGGAATTGTTTTGATCCTTATGGGAATTAAAATCTTATTAGAGCATTTAGGATTTCTTGGATAGGGAATTTACGCTTTTATTTAAATTCTGTACTTGTGAAAATTAAAAAACTTGTTATAATAGAACGTGTATTTGCCGAAAACAGGAAACGGATATCAAAATAATCTTGAGGTGACATTATGAAACTTGGAATGGTAGGGCTGCCTAACGTAGGAAAAAGCACCCTCTTTAATGCAATTACCAACGCGGGTGCGGAATCCGCCAACTATCCCTTTTGCACCATAGAACCAAATGTAGGCGTAGTTTCTGTACCCGACAAACGTTTGGACAAGCTGGCTGAAATGTACCAGCCTGACAAGTTTACCCCCGCTGTTATTGAATTTGTAGACATTGCCGGATTGGTGAAAGGCGCCTCCAAAGGCGAAGGTCTAGGCAACAAATTCCTTGCCAACATACGGGAAGTGGATGCGATTGTCCATGTTGTACGCTGTTTTGAAGATGACGAAATCATCCATGTTGATGGTTCTATTGGCCCTGCAAGGGATATTGAAACCATTAACCTGGAACTTATTTTTGCAGATTTGGATGTTTTAGCCCGCCGGATTGACCGCGTTTCCAAAATGGCTAAAGCTGAAAAAAAATATCTTGCGGAACTTGACTTCCTTAACGAACTAAAAGCATTTATGGAAGACGGCAATTCTGCAAGAGGGTTTCAATATACTGAGGAACAGAAAGAGATGATTTCCCAAGTCTCTCTCCTGTCTAATAAGCCCATCATTTACGCTGCCAATCTCTGCGAACAGGATTTTATCAACCATATTGACACAAATCCTTTTTATCAGGAAGTTTGCAAAATCGCCAAAGCTGAAAATGCCCAAGTTTTGCCAATCTGTGCCAAAATTGAAGAAGAAGTCTCCGATATGTCTTTAGAAGATAAAATGATGTTCCTGTCAGAACTTAACCTGACAGAATCAGGGCTGGACAGACTGGTAACGGCAAGTTACAGTTTGTTGGGCTTAATCAGCTACTTGACGGCTGGAAAACCGGAAGTTCGCGCATGGACGATCCAGAAAGGGACGAAGGCGCCGCAAGCTGCCGGGAAAATCCATTCGGATTTTGAAAGAGGTTTTATTTGTGCGGAAGTAATTACTTTTGAAGATTTGATGGCTTGTGGAAGTATGTCAGCTGCAAAAGAAAAAGGATTGGTTCGTCAGGAAGGAAAAAATTATGTTATGAAGGATGGCGATATTGTCCTATTCCGCTTTAATGTATAATGAAAGCCAATCTGCGGACACAGCCTAAGGTGAATAAAAAGGGGTTTGCATCTGTATCTCCAAGTTAAGTGAAATGTAACCCCCGGTCTTCCATTTTGATTCCCCAAACTCATATTCTTTTAAATATAAAATGAGAGAGTATCAATTTAATTCGATACTCTCTCATTTTCAATCTGTTAAATCAAATCTAAAAATTACTTTTTACTGCCGTGTGAATTCTTAGAAGTAATCTGCTTTAATGCAATACGCATTTCATCTGGCGTCATACCTGATTCAGCCATCTCAGTAACAATATCGTTATAATCAGGTCTTCTAACACCGTTAATAATAACTCGTTTTCTTTTTTCCAAGTTTTCAATTGACCTCTGATGATATGCTATTTTTTTATCAAGTTCTGCAATTCTTTCATCTGCACTGCGGCGAACCATACGTTTTTTTTCTTCCATTGTGACCACCCCTTTTTCTTATTATAATCACAAAACAATGACTTGTCAATTGTATAAATGAAAATAAATTCTGTTTTCAGAAATGCTGGCTGATTATAGAAATTTATTTGTTGAATTAAATAATAAATTTCCCTATATTCTAATGATATTAATTCTAGTATTGATGTGATTTTTTGCTTTAAAGGACCTTTTTTGGCATTTTGCCAAAAGAAAGATCATTTATTTCATCTTTTTGCTGAATTTATAATAATATTTAAAATGTATATTGTTAGGATATACAGCATAAACAGGTTCTGAAAGTTATCCTTATCCTATATGTTCTCATTCCTATGATGAATAGCAGAGCCTATAAGCTAAGTTTCCGGTTTCAAGGATACTAATATAAGTCCAACATGCAAAACTGAAACTAACAAATAGATATTCTAAGGAATAATATCTGTGAGTTTTTATTCGCTAACTCAAATGGCCCTTTCATTTCTACAAACAGGCTTTTTTATTATATTTTTTCTTTTCCATCTTTGAGAGAGACTTTTCTTCCCCTTTTAGTCTGTGCAAGGGTATTTGACGCTTGGGGAGTTCAACTTTGCTGAACACCCAAGCGCGAAATCTTTTTCATCCGGCTTAAGTTGTACTTGTCTTAGGTTGTGTTTACATATCATCCAACTAAAAACTTTGCCGCAATTTTCTGAACTGTAACGTCTAAATTATAAAAATTTTAGGAGTTTTCCAAAAAAACTTGACAATCTCTCTTTCATGGCTAAACTAAAAATAGTTGATATTGAAACTATTTAGATGCAGCAGCATTGAAGGGAGGAATTGGCTTGGGACATGTAGGAAAATATATCAAGCCATATGTATTTGGAATTGTGATAGCGGCTTCAATGAAAGCGTTGGGATCAGTGGTTGACCTGGCGCTTCCGTACATCACATCTATCATTATCGACGATGGAGTGGCTAACGGCAACCTTCCAGTCGTCGTAAAATATGGGATTATTATGCTGATTATCTCCATATGTGGTGCAGCAGCAACTTTGCGGGCGCATCGAAACGCAGTACGAATTTCTCAGGATTTTGCAAAGGATATCCGCAATGGAATGTTCGAGCATATCCAAACATACTCAATGAAGGAACTGGATGAAATCTCCACCCCTTCCCTAATCACTCGTATTACCAACGACGTACAGCAGGTACAACAGTTAATCATGATGACAATGCGTATGTTTATGCGCACGCCCGTGTTAGCGATCGGCGGCTCGGTAATGGCGTTTGTATTAGATCCTAAGTTATCTCTGATTTTACTGGTTCTGCTGCCGTTTCTTTATCTGGTAATCCAGTATACTTTAAGGAAAACAAAACCCATTTATAAGCGTCTGCAATTAAACCTGGACCGTCTGACAATGGTTGTCCGGGAAAACCTAACCGGCGTAAAGGTAATTAAATCCTTTGGCCGGCAGGAATATGAAAAGGAACGTTTTTATCAGCGCAGCCGGGATGTAAAGGAAACAGAGCTTGGGGCGGGAATGGTTCTGGCAGTCGTCAACCCATTAATTACGCTTTTAATGAATACAGCGGTAATAGCAGTCGTATGGTTTGGAGGGATTCGAGTCAATGCCGGCGGAATGCAGACCGGGCAGATTTTGGCTTACCTAAACTACTTAACTATGATATTAAATTCCTTCACCAATATTTCAAAGATCTTTTCTATGTGTACTCGTGCTTCTGCATCAGGTGCAAGAATTAACCAGGTGTTTGATTCTGTTTCAGAGATACGTACTCCTGACGCTCCCCTTCCCATCCATATGGAGCAGGCGGAAAAGGCAATTTCCTTTGAAAACGTGAGTTTTACCTATCCTGGAGATACACACCAATCTTTGAAAGATGTAAGCTTTTATATTGAAAAAGGACGCACATTAGCGATTATTGGGCCTACCGGATGCGGCAAATCAACATTAATTAACCTGCTTGTCCGCTTTTATGATCCTGACAATGGACAGATACGGGTCGGAGGCGTTGATATTAGGCAAACTGATTTAAATGAACTTCGTACAAAGGTATCTGTTGTTCTGCAAAAGACAATGCTGTTTTCCGATACCATTGCGGAAAACATCCGTTGGGGAAAACCCGGTGCCTCACTGGAAGAAATACAGTCCGCCTGTAGTATTGCCCAGATGGACGAATATATTTCCCAGCTTCCAAAACAATATGACACACAGCTTTCACAGGGAGCAGTGAATTTGTCCGGCGGACAAAAACAGCGAATTTCCATTGCAAGGGGTGTTGTCAAACAAGGGGACATTTTGGTAATGGACGACAGTTCCAGCGCACTGGATTTTACAACTGATTTAAAATTGCGCCAGGCAGTAAAAACCAGGCTTACAAATTGTACAATGGTTATCATCGCTCAAAGAATCAGTACTGTTATGAACGCTGACCGGATTCTGGTTATGGATAAGGGAAGGGTCGTCGGATTTGGAAACCACAGCCAGCTCTTAGAAAATTGTCCAATTTATCAGGAAATATACCAGTCCCAGATGGGGGAAGGCCAAACAGTGGGAGGTATTGTCAATGGCTAATGTATCGTTTGGCATTAAAGGTGCATCCTTTGGCAAAGGCGACGTTGTAGATTTTAAAAAAATTGATAAAGTCAAAGTACTTTCCCACCTATGGGTATATGCACGGCGGCATATGCTTCGAATCTGTTTGATTTTGGTTTTTGTAGTGGTTTCTAATATTTTGGCTTTGTTATGTCCAGTTGTCACTGGAAAGGCGATTGCTGCCATGGATGGCGGCCCCGGAAAAGTTGATTTCCAACTGTTGGCTGCCAATGCGGGACTTTTGGGAGTACTTTACCTTTCCAGCGCGCTTTTTACCTGGCTTCAAAATATCTTTATGATTCGTATGACGCAGCAGGTTATATACGATATCCGGGTGGATGTGTTCAATCATATTGAATCTCTGCCTATGTCCTTTTTTGACAGCTCCTATAAGGGCGACATCATCAGCCGTATTAGTTATGATATTGATAATATCAGCAGTTGTTTTTCTACTGATATCGTCCATCTTCTGACAGGGGTTATTACTGTTACAGGCTCCCTTGCTATGATGCTGATGATTAATCCAACTTTGACACTTGTTTTTTGTATCATTGTACCGGCAACATTTGTATTTGCCCGTAAAATAACCAAATACACCCGCAAGCTTTTCCGTCTCCAGCAGTATAAATATGGAGAACTGAACGCTTATGTGGAAGAAGCTCTCACCGGTCAGAAGACCCTGAAAGCCTATTGCCATGAATCTGCCAGTGTAGATGGATTCCACAAGGTCAACGGAGAGCTTAACGACGCAGGATATAAAGCCCAATTCTTTTCCAGTATCGTTATGCCGGTGATGAATTTCCTCAACAACTTTAGTTTCCTGATGGTCAGCAGCTTTGGGGCTCTCCTGATGCTCCGCGGAAAACTTGATATCAGTAACCTTTCCAGTTTCATCTTATATTCTAAGAAATTTTCAGGGCCAATTAACGAGACAGCTAATATTATCAATGTTATCCAATCCGCCTTTTCCGCTTCTGAACGTGTTTTCTCTATTTTAGAGGTTCAGCCGGAAGCCAGGGAAGAAGAAACAAAACATCTGGAGCATGTCAAAGGCGCTGTAGAATTTAAAGATATCTTTTTCTCTTACCTGCCGGATAAAGAGATTATCACACATTTCAGCCTGAATGTCCCCAAAGGAAGCCATATCGCTATTGTAGGCCATACCGGAGCAGGTAAAACCACTATTGCCAATCTTTTAATGAAGTTTTATAATTATCAGAAAGGTGAAATTCGTATTGACCGCAAAGATATCCAGAATGTGGATCGCCAGGATGTCCGCAGCCAATATGGAATGGTTTTACAAGATACCTGGTTATTCCATGGAACTGTAATGGAAAATCTGCGATATGGCAGGTTTGAAGCCACTGACGAAGAAGTCATTGAGGCTGCAAAAGCAGCGGACGCCCATGATTTCATCATAAATCTGCCCCAGGGTTACAATACGGTTATATCTGAAGATGCCACAAGTATGTCCCAGGGACAAAAACAGCTTTTGACCATAGCACGGGCGCTGATTGCCGATCCGCCCATGCTGATTCTTGATGAAGCTACCAGTTCAGTAGATACCATTACTGAGAATAAGATTCAAAAGGCAATGGATTTTCTGATGGAGGGAAGAACCAGCTTTGTAATTGCACACAGGCTTTCAACCATCCGCAACGCTGATATCATTATTGTTATGGAAAGCGGGAAGATTGTAGAGCAGGGCAATCACAACGAGCTTTTGCAAAAGCAGGGAGCTTATTATACTTTATATAACAGCCAGTTTGCAGATGTTTAAGATTTTTTCTCTATAAACAGAAAAAAGGGTCAGGATAAACCTGACTCTTTTTCTTTCTGCTCTAAAAAGATTTTGTTGGTCGGACTCAACCTTTTGCGGCAGGAAATCTTTTATCCTCCTTCCCAAAATTACGTTTGTATTGAAACAGCGCAACGCTGTTTTCGGCTTTAAAACGATCTGCTGCCCCCTGATTTGCGAATGGAATCCCTGTTGACAGCCCGCGGGACAGAAGGAGATATTCCATACATTGCCCCCTGCTGTAACATTCCGCCCTGCATGATCCAGCTTTGCAGGTTTTGGCGGAGCCATTCGGCAGAGGGCTGCTCAGTACATCCTGTCAGAATCAAACTGAGCATTATTAGGGATATTGCTGCTGTCTTACACAATCGTTTCATTTCCCTTGTCATTCCTTCCTGTCCAAATTCACGGCAGGACATTTCGTTTCATAGTAGAGTAAGCCATAAAAATATAAATTGCGTAGATGAAAAAGAATAAAGCAAAGGTAATTCCAAGCAAAATCAGGGGATGGCTTGCACCTACCAGGCTTCCCGAATCTGCTGCGCCGCACATATTCAGCAGAAAAGGGATACTTATCAGCAGAGAAGGAAGCGCAGGCAGGGTATAGAAAAAGGCAAATTGTTTTCGCAGGGCTTTTTCCATATCTTTCCTGTCCATCCCCAGCTTTTGGAGCAGGTTAAACTGCCTGCGATAGCGATCCGTTTCACTTAACTGCTGGATGGTCAGGATTGTCGCAGCGGTCATGGTAAGGGTCAGTGCCAGATAATAGAGCGGGAAAACGATAGTGGCTATCTCGGAAGCCGTTTCCTTCTCATCCTCGGCACGGCTGTATAAAAACAGATCCACATTATGGTCCTCATAATCCTTAGCCCTCAAAACAGCAGAAATCTGTTCTTTTAATTCTCCATAAAACCCATCCATCGGTTCAGGAGTCTTGGCAGCATATACCCTATGGCTGAAAACACTGGCTTCGGCAATTTCATCCGGCACAATCATAATATACCCATGTCCGTTGACACACCATAAATACTGTGCAAACCGCTCTGTATAGATTCCGCCGAATTCCAACCTGCTGCCCCCGGCTTCCACTGTCTGGCTCCAATCTTTTAAAATCCTGGCGATATAGGGTTGGCAGTGTATCAGGTATTTCCCTGGCTCTAATGTGACTTCCGAATATCCCAACAGTTTTCTCAGCGCAGCATAGTCAGAAAACTTCATCAGGGTATCCATCTTATAATACCGGTAATAATCCCCTTTTTTCGCGATATAGCTTCCAATTACATCTGTATTTTGGGTTTCTTCCCTGAAATAAATATTATACTCTCTGGAATATTCCTCCGATATTCTTTCCTTTGCAAACTCAACCCCCTTGGCCATGGCTTCCTCCTGCGGAGTCCCTGAACTAATCATCAAATCAAAGCAGGAGTTCTGTTCATAACGGTTCTCAAACATAGCCCGGAAGATCAATCCCGCTCCCTCGGAAATCTGGGTGGCTGTAAACAGCAGGGCAATGGTAGCCATAACCACCCCCATAGCAGCCAGCTTCGCGGAGAGGGAGCGAAAGACAATCAGTGTCTGCCCCTGATATTTCTTTTCGCTGTGTTTCTCAAAGTATGCAGGGACGCTGGAAGCAAAGCTTGCGAAAAAACCGTAGAGAAAGGCGATAATAAGCCCTGCTCCAATCAGCCCCAAGGTCAAATCCCCTGCCATAATCAGAAGGGTTCCTATTACCCCCAACACAATAGATACCACAGACAGCTTTTTCCGATTGCTGCTTTTTTGTATGACGGCCTCTTCATTCTTCCTTTCAAAATAGATGAGGTCATAAATCTTCATGGAGCGGATGCGCTTGCGGCTTTTCCGCTGGGCCATCAAGTAAATCAACAGAAAATAACACAGGGTCAGTGCCAAAGCCTTGGGAGAAAAACCCAATGTAAAGGAAAATGGTTTTCCAAACAGCGACAGCACCAGGGCCCGCAGCCCCTGATACAACAGATTTCCCAGCAGAAGCCCGGGAACCAAGGCTGCGCCGCCTACAATCAGGTTTTCCCGGAAAAACATTTTTGCCACCTGTTTGTTTTCCAGCCCGATGAGGATATAAGTTCCAAGCTCCCGGCTTCTGCGGGAAAGCATGAAGTTTGTGGTATACTGCACCAGCCAGGCAATGATACAGACCACAACAATACTTGCCATGGTGACAACCATAGGAAGAACTTCCATCATTTTACCAAGGTTCAGCATCTCCTGGGAAAAGACAAGGCCATTGAAGGAATACATCAACGCCGCAGTCATAACCATAGTGACAAAGTAAACCAGATAATCCCGCGCCTGGCGTTTGGCATTTCGCATAGAAAGGCTAGATAACGTCACTGATATCGCCTCCCATCATCGCCAGGACATTGAGGATTTCATGATAGGAATCTGTCCGTTCCCGGTTTCCCCGCAGCAGCTCATTGAAAATGCGGCCGTCTTTCAGGAACAGCACCCGCGAGGCATAGCTGGCGCTGTAAGCATCGTGTGTTACCATGAGGATCGTCCCACCCATATCCCGGTTCATGCGGGTGAGGATTTCCAGCAGATTTTTGGACGCCTTGGAATCCAGCGCACCAGTGGGCTCGTCAGCCAGAAGGAGGGACTGCCCCGCAACCATAGCCCTGGCACAAGCCGCCCGCTGCTTCTGCCCGCCGGATACCTGATAGGGAAATTTATTCAGAATATCGGTAATTCCCAGCTTTTGGGCCATCGCCTGCACCTGTTTCTGAACAGAGCGGGGATTGGTATAAGTAAGGGAAAGGGCAAGGCCGATATTTTCCTCAATGGTCAGGGTGTCCAACAGGTTGAAATCCTGGAACACAAATCCAAGCCGTTCCCGCCGGAACCGGGCAAGCTCCTTTGGAGACAAGTCCGAAATATCCACTCCATCCAGCAGGATTTTCCCTGCGCTTACAGTGTCAATGGTGGAGATGCAGTTGAGCAGAGTTGTTTTGCCGCTGCCCGATGCACCCATGATGGCGATGAATTCACCGTCTGCCACATCAAAGCTGATCCTGTCCAGGGCTTTGGTGACGTTGTTGGCACTGCCATAATACTTTTCAATATTTTCAACCTTCAGCATACTGTATCTGATGCCTCCTTAATGGTTTGATTTTTTCCTGTGATATAAGGATACATCAAAGGCCCTTTGGGTTGTAGCGAATTGATATGGATTTCCCTTACATTTTTGTAAGATTCTCTTTTGAAGGAAAGGCAAGGGTTACAGCAGTCCCCTGCCCTTCCCTGGAATCAGCCTGAATTTGGATTTCCAAAAACCCCGCTAATTTCCGGCAGAGGTACAATCCCATACCAGTAGAACCGCCCCTTGCCCGTCCGTTGCTGCCGGTAAAGCCCCGGTCAAAGATACGGGGCAGCTCGTGGGCAGGGATGCCGATGCCGTTATCCGCGACGGTCAAGCTTATCTGTTTGCCTATATGCCGGGCTGACAAGGTAATAGCCGGACTGTTTCCCCGGTAGCGAACTGAATTTTGGAGAAGCTGTCCCAAAATAAAGCATATCCACTTTTTATCTGTATAGACAGTTCCCTCCAACCCCTCTGTTTCAATCTGCACACTGCCCTGTATCAGCAGCTCCTTGTGGTTTTGGATGGCTTGGGAGACGATTTCCTCCAAGGAAAAAGGACGGATCATAATATCCCTTTCCGGGCTTTCGGCACGGGCATAGAATAGCGCCCGCTCCACATGGGCTTCCATCTGGCCCAGCTCGCGGGAGAGTTTCGTCCGGCTTTCCCCATCGACATTTCGGCATATCAGCCGGGCAGCAGTGATAGGGGTTTTCATCTCGTGAACCCAGCTTTCCACATATTCCCGATATTCCCGTTGGGAGGACTGTGCATCGGAAACAGCCCCGATCATCGACCTGCCGGAACGACGGAACATTTCAAAGAGCTTCTTCTCAAAAAGGGTTTTGGCAGGTGTGGCACACTCGGAAAAAAGATACTTTTTATCCAAACCGTTTAGAATATACTCCAGCTCCTCCAAGCGGGCGCGGCATTTGAGAAAGTCCATTGCCTGTATCGTGAGAGCAGCCAAAGTCAAGGCAATCAGCAAAATGACAATGATGCCGGTCTGTGTTCCCGTAGCGGAAAGGAACACTGCTGCCGCCGCTGTAAAGGACCCCAAAAAGAGATACATTCGCATCCGCTCAGCCAAAAATTCCCGCAGTGTCATAGCTGATACCCCATTCCCCGCCTTGTTTTAATACACCCCGACAGTCCCAGGCTTTCCAGCTTTGCCCGAAGCCTTGTCATGTTGACGCTCAGGGTGTTGTCGTCAATGTAAATCTGGCTGTCCCACAGCGCGTCAATTAAGTCTGCGCGGGAGACTATCTTTCCCTCATTGGCCAGCAGGTGGGCGAGAATTTTCAGCTCGTTGCGGGTCAGCTCCTCGGTTTTGCTTCCGGCGGAAACGGTTCCTTTGGTCAGATTGACCTTCATGCCGCATCCTTCTATGGTATCCGGATCTGGGGTCCCTGCACTTCGCCGCAGGACTGCCCGCACCCTTGCCAGCAATACCGGGATATTATAGGGTTTTGTAATGTAGTCGTCCCCGCCGAGGCTCAGGGCGCGGTACTCATCCATAGCGGAATCCCGGCTGGTGACAAAGATAACCGGAACGCTGCTTTTCCGGCGGATATCGGCACAGATCAGGCTGCCGTCCCGGTTGGGCAGGCCCAAATCCAAGAGAATCAAATCCGGCTGCTGCTCCTGAACCCGTCTGGAAATCTCTGTGAAATCAAAGACAGGAACAGACTGGTACCCCTCGTTTTCCAGCAGAAGGGACAGCTCGTCCCGTATGACCGGATCGTCCTCTATCACCATGATTTTCTGCATTTAGCTCAACTCCCAATATTTTTATGGTGTTCCATTGTTTTTTGTGCTATAATCATACTACATAATATGGAACGGGGTGTGAACATAAATGAAAATCGCCAACGCCTTTCTGATTAGTATGTATGCCTATTTGTTTTTCAGCCTTAGCGCAGCGGTGGGATTGTTTATTGTCAGCGGTTCATACAAATGGAATCCTATTTTAAATTTCCTGCTGATTCTCTACCTGTTTTCTGCTGTACTGGTCCATATTCTCGGTATTGTATCAGCAGTTGCGGCAGGAGCTGCCTATCAGGAGGAAAGATTTCAGCAGCTTCAAAAGGGATGGAAAACATTAAAGCTTTACTCTATCCCCTTCTATATTTTTAACTTTATTTTCAGTTCTTTGCTTTATTTGGCACTGGTGGCCGCCACAAGGGGTTTTCTCATTATTCTGCTTCCTATTCCCATTTTATTTACCTGTGCTTTGATTGCAGAAAGCGGGGTATGGGGTATTTTCCATGTCAGATACCTTCGCCGTTGTTTGGCAGATGAGGTGCAGAAGCCCAGCGGAATTCACTACCTTTTTCAAATGCTCTCTGTTTTTGATATAGTCAGTACTCTTGTGATTTTGAATCAATATAACCTTTCTGAAAGATAAATATATTTTAAATAAGTATAACAACAAACAAAAGGACTACAATTTCTTTGAACAATAAACACAGAAAAATAGTTGTATAAGTCCTAAAATTATGCTATACTTAAGGCAAAGCCAATAAGGAGTGATATTCATGGAAAAATTTGTTTCCTATGAAAAATGTTCCAAAAAGGAACGCCGCCGCCGTGATCAGCAGAAACGCGGAAGCTGGAACGGGGTCAATCCAGTAACACGCAGATCGGAAAACCCAAAGGCATACAGCAGAGCAAAGCAAAATGCTTTACAAAAAGCTCGGATATGGGGGAATGATAACCCGTATCCGAGCTTTTTTGTTTAATAGTCAATAACAGCCAGCACTAAAAACTCTCCAATAAAAGGTCTAGGTTTCAAGAATTTGCCTTATTTCCTCTGTTGTCATTTTCATTCGTTCATTTTTCCAATCCTTAATTTCTCAATGTTTTTATCTGGTCTTCTCTTAGATTCGTCATTTTGGCAATCGTCCCCATATCAAAACCAGCAGACAGCATATTTTTTGCAATATCAAATGCACGATTATTACTGCCCTCTGCTCGGCCTTCTGTTCGGCCTCTCTCTATACCCCGTTCCTCTGCTTCAAGCATCCCCTGGTTGTAATCTCGGAGAGCTTTCATACGAGCGTCATATTCTCTGCGTTTGGTATCATCCTGACTGATGACCTGAAGCCTTTCGTATGCGCTTTTAATCCCTTCATTCATTTCTGCCAACTCCTCGGAAATTCCTTTAATCGCGTAGCGCTTTTACCTGGGTTTCGGTCAGATTCGTCATTTTGGCAATCGTCCCCATATCAAAACCAGCAGACAGCATATTTTTTGCAATATCAAATGCACGATTATTACTGCCCTCTGCTCGGCCTTCTGTTCGGCCTCTCTCTATACCCCGTTCCTCTGCTTCAAGCATCCCCTGGTTGTAATCTCGGAGAGCTTTCATACGAGCGTCATATTCTCTGCGTTTGGTATCATCCTGACTGATGACCTGAAGCCTTTCGTATGCGCTTTTAATCCCTTCATTCATTTCTGCCAACATCTCAAAGTCCTCCTTCTTCTCTGAGGCAAAGAACTTTGCCCATAATAATACATCGCTGCTGCTTTTCTGGATTTCCTTCGGCAGCTTTGGCAGCTCTATTACATGGAACTCCATCTTGTCTGTATAGATAAAATGCCGGGTATCCTCCATAATGCGGAACCTGGAATAAAAGGATTCTTCACTCTTAAACAGCTTAAAGTCTAATATGCTGATGCTGACACATTTTTTCAGGACGCTGTATGGCTCCCCCTCTTTAATTTGGTCCACATACTTTTTTGCCAGATAAAAGGTGGAACGTTCCGGCCAGATCAGCATTTCTGATAGCTGGATTTCAATGTCTATCTCTGTATTATCATTCATCAGGACATTGACATCCAATATTCCCTGTTTGTCTTCCACATGAACCTTCCGTAAATCGGTATTTAAAATTTTTACTGACTTGATATCCCCCGGATTCAGCTCTATGGTTGCCGCAATAAACCCCTTCAAAGCATTTTCGTCGTACATGATTTCCTTAAAAGCAAAATCTATCTTGGGTTTCATCAGAAATTCTTCCATAGATTACATTCCCTTCCTTCTTCCCGCTTGGCTGGTTTTATACAGATTCAAACTACTTTATTTGCAGTCCATCATAGGCAAGTGTGATTGGACAAGGGAATTTTCTGCTTTTCAGCCACGCATCCAGTTCTGCGCCGGTAGAGGTATGATGGTTAATATGGGTCAGATAAATATGGCTTTGTTCTGTAAGTGTCTCCTGATCCGCCAAAACCTGGAAAAGCTGTTCACAGGCAGTGGCATGAAGATGCCCCTCTGGTCTATCTCCACGTTCCGGCGTAAGTCCAAAGGTACATTCGCTCACCAGATAATCCAAATTTACACCCCGCAGGGCTTCCAGTGTTTCATCCAAATACCAGCCGGTATCCAAGCCATAATACAGCTTTTTCCCATTGGGAAGCTTTAACAGATAGTTTGCGCTGTTTTCACCGATCTGTCCGCGATGGTTGCCGCGCAAAGGCATTACCTCCACGCCTCCAATCATGGAAGTCTGTCCATATTCCAGCCGATGAAATTCCATAATGCCAAGCTGAAGCAGTTTCTTTGTTTCCTCTGCAACAAAGGAATCGGTGGTAAACATTTTTACTGCTTCATAGGCTTTATCAGTCAGATAATAGTGCAGAGGCCAATCCCCACGTTCATAAGCCATTCTGCGTATTTCCATCACGCCATAGGAAAAATGGTCTATGTGCATATGGGTGACAAGGACATGGCGAAGCTGGGTCAAGTCCCCAAACTGAACTGCCTGGGAAACAGTATCAGGTCCCAGGTCAATGCACATTTCATCTGATATCCTCAACATAGAACGGCGGCGGACCTCATGACCGCCCTTCTCGCGTGCATTTCGGCAGATACGGCAGGAACAAAAAGGACTGGGGATTGCTTCTGCTGCTCCAGTTCCGTAAAATGTCAGATCATGATTCATAGTGAGCCTCCTATAAAATTTATTATTTATGATAATCAGCAAAATTCAGTGGATGCTTTTTTCCAAAGGGTTCTGCATATTACATTGATTTTCTCAGCTTCTTTTAAAAGTGTTAAAATTTTCTCCGTTCCCCAATCATCCATCCCAATAGAAAAAAGAGCTTTATAAAAAAACGAATTCATTTCGCTGTCTGTGAAACCTATTTTTGCAGCTCGAAGGGCATAAACTGCCATACACTGAATACTATACAGCAGCATTGTTTTCAGCGAACTGGAACCTTCTTCAACATTCCAAAACTTTTTCATGTCATAGTCATTCGTTCTTCCACAGGGTGAACCACAAACAAAACAGTCAGGGGATAATTTTCTTTTTTCCTCAGCTACACGTTGGATAAGTTCCATGAGATATCCGTCGTTTGGTTCAGCAGAACAAAGCACCGCGAGACTTTCCAATATGCAAAAATCAGCGGAAGGTGGAATTTCAGCACTTCCATCGGCTGCCCTTGCAAGGCCAATTAACCCACCTATAAGGCGATCCTGCAATTCAGATACGTTATTATTCTGACAGCTTCCCATTATTTCGTCCCCCTGCCCTAGTTGTTTAACTTCTTACCGTTTGTAGATATTGTGACGACATCCCACGGAACGGACTTCCTGCTTAACCGCAAAGCCCTTTTCACTGCATCTTCAAGCCTGCCACAGCAGGGAACCTCCATCCGTACAACTGTTACACTCTTTATTTCATTGCCCATCAGTATCTGTGCCAATTTTTCAGCATAATCTATATTGTCCAGCTTTGGACAGCCAACTGCTATTGCCCGGCTATGAATAAACTCATTATGAAAATTTCCATAAGCATATGCAGTACAATCTGCGGCTATCAGCAAATCAGCTCCGTCAAAATATGGCGCACGGTTTGGAACAAGTTTAAGCTGAACCGGCCAATGGGTAAGCTGGCTTTCCACTACGGAAACAGGAGATATTTCATATGGTACCGATTTTTGTTTTTCTTTTGCAGCTTTAACCGCTGCTTCATTATAGGCAGGGGCTTCCCGCTCCTCAAAAGAAATTGCATCGGCGGGACATGCCGGCAAACAGTCCCCCAACCCATCGCAATAATCTTCACGGGTGAGCTTTGCTTTTCCGTGAATCATTTCAATCGCACCTTCATGGCAGGCGGATGCACATAATCCGCACCCTGTACATTTTTCTTCATCAATCTTGATTATTTTTCTTATCATTCAGGTTCTTCCCTTCAGAAAGGTAATCTGTTCCTTCCCACAAAATAATGGAATTTTTATAACCATACTTGGCGGCTTGGGACTTTTTAGGAGTGCATCTTTGCTTCATCGAACTCGTGTCATTTAACGAACGCTTATTGACTTCCTATAAATAAGTATAGTACAATAAAATAAACAAATCAACCGTAAAAAACCGGAGGATTTTTAACATGCAATATAAAAGACTTACAGCTGATGAAATCACTGCGGATTTCCTATCCAGCTTTGAAAGGTATCAAGAAGTAAAAAAATGTTGGCGTAAAATCCAGGATGAATGGACTTTACAGCCAATCGCCTTTACGGAAAACTGGGATGCTGAAGAACTGCGGAAAATCTCCCTTAGTTTAAAGCAAACTGCTGTTTCCGGCGCTGTGTTTGCCGCCTTCCCTGAAGGTTCCAGCCATCCGGCAGCCTTTGCCGCCGTAGAGGGAAAGCCGATTGGTTCCCATGGGCAATATCTTGTTCTCCATGAACTTTACACTGACGCAGGATACCGCAGCCAGGGACTTGGAACGGAACTATTCCAGCTGGCCTGCTCATACGCCAGGGAGCGCGGCGTTGAAAAACTATACATATCGGCTCATTCGTCAGAAGAATCACAACGTTTTTACCGGCGGCAGGGCTGTACAGACGCAGAAGAAATTGATCCTCATTTATATGAATTGGAACCATGTGACTGCCATTTGGAAATAAGGACGGATAGTTATGGCGTTTCAGGAACTGATAAAAAATTTTGATCGTTTACGCGACTATATGAGGGTTTTTTTTATATATGGATATAAAACCCGGTCAGATTATCCCGGCAAAAGCATTCGCACCTATGACAACGAGCGCCGCAGGATAGAATCCTATCTTGGAGATTATATGCGTTTTCGTGTGCAGCGGGGGCAGGATGGAGGACGTGGGAAACAGGTATGGCTGTCAATGGAATCCGGGGTATTAGAACGGAACCCATTATATCAAACATACCGCTGTAAAAGTTTTACGGACAATGACATTGTCCTTCATTTTTTTCTGCTAGAAATCATGTCAGGAACTTCTCCCCCACAAAAGGAGGGTTGGACTGCTGGAGAACTTGCAGATGAACTGTCAAAACGGTATGGTCTGTGTTTTGATGTGCAGACTGTCCGGGGAAAGCTCAGGGAGTATACCGCTTCTGAAAAGGGGCTCTGTTTTTTTACAGCTGAAAAACACGGAAAATCCCTATGTTACCGGCTAAATTCGGAACAGGAAGAACTCTCCAGATTATTAGAAAAATACCAGGGAAATCAGGAGTTGGAAGATTTTCTGGCGTTTTTCTCTGAAACCGCCCCTTTTGGCGTAGTTGGAAGTTATCTTATGGAGCGGGAGGGCTTTTCCAATCCGCATATCCGGTTTAAACATCATTTTCTTTCCCATACCCTGGATGACAACATCCTCTTAACAGCAATAGAAGTAATTGCATCAGGAGAGCTGATAGAGATTACCAATTTCGGCCGCCGCCAGAGGCAAAAGGAAAATATTTCACAGCCAATTGTCTGTACAGGGGTTCCAATCACCATTTTAGTCAGCGCACAAACCGGAAGAAGATACTTGGTTCTCTATGGAGACAAACGTAAAAATTTCCATTCCTTCCGATTAGATTACATTCAATCTATTAAACGCCTTGGATTCTGTCCGCCAGAATTAGAAAACATCCGCTGTCAGGGAGAGGAAAGTTTAAATGCCGCTTGGGGTTCTGCTATAACCTGGAGACCAAAGCGGGAACGTTTTTCAATGGAACTGTTTATAGATGAAAAAAGAGAAAAATATATTCTGCAGCGGCTTCTCCGGGAAGGCCGCGGCGGTACCATTGAACAGGTTGGGATAAACCGTTTTCGTTATTCTATTTATGTATCGGATTCAAACGAATTGATGGAATGGGTTAAAACCTTCACTGGGAGGATTTTTAAAGTGGAGGGGGACAATTCAAAGGTTGTTCGGCGTTTTTACAACGATATGGAACGCATGGCAGGGCTCTATAGAGGGGAGGATTGACAGCATTGGAATTGTTTTCAGAAGTGTTTGGGGCATATTATCAAATGACATCGTATCTTTTGCAGATCTGTGGAAATCCAGGAAAGAACGGGCTGACCCGGGAAGGAATCCAGAAGCTGGCAGACCGTATGGGATTTGCCGAAACATCTATATACCTGCTCCCTAAATTGCTTGGTGAAGATGGATGGCCCTTTTTAGAGAAACTTTCCGGGACGCCTCCCCATTGGAAAAGCCGGCTGCATTGTCTATCAAAAAGGCCTTTAACCCTTCTTGAACGAAAATGGCTTTCTGCTGTAGTTTCTGATCCAAAAGCCCCCCTGTTCCTTTCTTATGAACTTTTAGGAAGGTTGTCTCAGGCATTAGAAGGAATTGCCCCTTTATATCAAAATAAAGATTTTCGCTGTTTTGACCAGTACCAGGATGGCGATCCTTATCAATCCTCTGTATACCAAAAAAATTTCCGTATGGTGCTTTCTGCTTTACAGGAAGGAAATGCTGTCGAAATTTCCTTTCAGGCTGGGACTCACGATGGTTTGGAAAATCCCCGGATTCATAGAGGCGTTTATCTTCCCCTACAGTTGGAATTTTCTGAGAAAGATAATAAATTTCGGGTATACTGCCAAAGGCTGCATCATAAAAAATTTGCAGGATATGCTACCATTAATTTGGGTCGGGTCACAGCAGTCAGTTCCTATTATGGAAAATTTGAAACTCCCTCAGAACGGTTATTATTTCTGAAATGGATGGAAAAGCAGCAATGCAGCCAGCCGGTTGAAGTGGATGTTTCACCAGAACGAAATGGAGTGGAACGTTTTCTAGTGGAATTTTCATCCTATAAAAAGGAAACTTCTTTTGACCAGCAGACTGGACACTGCCAGGTAAAAATTTGGTATCAGAAAGCCGATGAAACAGAAGTTTTGATTCGCATTTTAGGGTTTGGCCCAGTGGTACGGGTATTGGGGCCTGAATCGTTTCTTCAGCAGGTTCGAGCGCGTGTTGCTTTGCAGGCAAAACGTTTGGAGATAACAACACAGGTAAAATCTAAAATGCTGACCTACGAGCATAAACCAAAGGACTGCACAACCTCAAGCGTATAAAAAAGGGGGCGGATTCCGGGAGCTGTGCAGCAAAGCTGCGCTCCTGAAAAGCCTTCTGATCGCCATTGCAGCTTTCTGCACTGAAACCGCCGGCGCAAAATACTCCTGTATAAACCAAAAGGGAGAAATAAAGTTTTCTGACCTATTGAATTCTAATTTGTGGATGATACTTGACCCAGTTGAACGTCCAAGTTTGAATTCAGGCTTCAGGGATGTCAGGATAATTCCCCACTCAGTATTAAAAAGAAGAAATGTGAAAATTAATTTTATGGTCGAAAGATTGGGGAAAGCAACCCCAATCTTTCTTAAGAAAATAAAGCAGAAAATAAATTTTTTAAAATCACCTTTTCTTTTATATATTAGATTATTTTATCATTTCTCTTTTTATTAGAATGATATCTGATTTATACACTAAAAATATAGAGATGCTGTCTGGATTTTTATCTTTCAGGATTTATTTTTGTCTAAAAATAAATATACTGCCAGTCTTTTGCAGTCTCATTATTCCATGTTTGGAAAAAACCGTTATATTGACAAAGTATAATGGGGTTGGTAAAATATAACACATAAGCGAATGAATTATTTGTGGGGGAAATATTCCTGAAGCAGAGCTCATACGGAAAGGTATAAACCCAAGTTAGTCATTTGCAATGCGCAAGGGGGAGACATAATATGTATCATTGCTGTATTCATTTCTATTTAATAGGGAATCAGCGCAAAGCAATTGAAATAATGAAAAGGATTGTCCCTTTAGAACATTTTACACATGAATTCGATGAAGGGGAAGAACCCGATGAATCAGCTTTAGCAAAAGCAGATGTCATTTTGGCAGACCTGAATGGGATGGACGCCAAGGATACATTGTATAGGCTGTTAAATGGGAAGCGGCAGGATGCAGAATTGATTCTTCTAGCAGATAAAAAACAGATAGAGGAAATAGCCGGCAGTCTGACAGAAGTAAAAGATATCTGGACTACACCGCTAAGCTCAGAGGAAATTCAGTTCCGGTTTCTGCGCTGGCAGCAGTCCTATAAACAAGAGAAAGATTTCTGGCAGACCAGCCACTATCTGGAAACTGCAATTAACAGTTCTCCAAATTTAATTTGGTATAAAGATAAGAATGGAATCCATGAGAAAGTAAACGACAGCTTCTGTAAAACGGTTCGTAAAACTAAAAAACAGGTGGAAGGACAGCGCCACGCCTATATCTGGGATGTAGAATATGACGATCCTGCCTGTATTGAGTCAGAACGCGAGGTTATGAGCCGGAAAGCAACCTTAGTTTCAGAAGAAGTGATTAAGACCAGTGAAGGAACGCGGCTGCTTACCACTTATAAATCTCCTTTGTTCAATTTAGACGGCAGCGTCATGGGAACAGTGGGCGTTGCAATTGACGTTACAAAGGAACAAGAGTACCGCCAGGAAATTATATCAAAAAATCAGGCCCTTGAAACAATATTTACCACTATGGACTGTGGGGTTATATACCATACGCTGGATGGTTCAAAAATTGTTCGTATTAATCGGGCGGCGCTTCAAATTCTGGGCTATGAAACTCAGGAAGAAATGATGGAGGATGGATTTTCCACTGTTGCGGGTTCGGTTGTAGATGAAGATAAGTCCAAACTGCGCAAAAGTATCCAATCATTGAAAAAGGCAGAAGACTCTATTAGCGTAGAATACCGTGTACAGCATAAAGACGGGAAGCTGCTTCACATCATGGGAAATGTCAAGCTGGTAGAAGAAAATGGGGAGCTGTTCTATCAACGGTTCCTGTTAGATTGTACTGCCCAAAAATTGCGGGAACAGGAGGAAAGGAACGAAAGCGAACGCCGCCAGATAGAACTGATCCACGCTTTAAGCGTCGATTATACTTTAGTATGCTTTTTTAATTTGGACAACGGAGAAGGAGACCTGCTTCAGTTAGCTGAAGGCATTGACCAATCAATCGCCCCCATTTTCAAAGGAAAAATTACTTTCCAGGACAGCATGGAACAATATATACAGCGTTTTGTCCATACAGACGATCAGGAGTCCCTGCGTCATACATGCTCGCAGGAAAACTTAAAACATGTTTTATCTGAAGGGAAAACTTATTATATCAATTATCGCTCCTGTATTAACGGAAAAGTGGTATATTATCAGATCAAGGCCGTACGTGCTGGAACTTGGGGAAACCGCCATAGGATTGTACTGGGATTTCGCAATGTGGACAATGCAACACGTGAGGAAATGGAAAAGAAAACCCTGTTGGAAGATGCACTTTTACAAGCTAACAGGGCCAGCAAAGCCAAAAGTATATTCCTCTCCAATATGTCCCACGATATCCGCACACCTATGAATGCGATTGTCGGCTTTACCACCTTAGCCCTCACCCATATTGACCGAAAAGATCAGGTTCAGGAATACCTGAAAAAAATATTGACTTCAGGAAACCATCTGGTAAGCTTGATTAATGACGTTTTGGATATGAGCCGGATAGAAAGCGGCAAAATGCGTTTGGATGAAAAGCTCTGCAGCCTGCCGGATATTCTCCATGGACTGCGGAGTATTGTGCAGGCAGATGTCCGCGCAAAACAGTTGGACTTATATATTGATGCGGTAGATGTTTTAGATGAAGATATTTATTGTGATAAACTGCGATTAAACCAACTGCTCCTGAACCTGTTAAGTAATTCTATTAAATATACAACAGCTGGCGGCATTGTCAGCATGAGGATTTCAGAAAAGGCTGGAGCTCCAGAAGGCTATGCAACCTATGAGTTTTGTATTAAAGATAACGGTATCGGCATGAGCAAGGACTTCGTCGATCATATTTTTGAGCCGTTTGAACGAGAGCGGAATTCTACTATCAGCGGTATTCAGGGAACCGGTCTTGGAATGGCAATTACGAAAAATATTGTTGACATGATGAATGGAACGATTCAGGTAAAAAGTGAGCAGAATGTAGGGACAGAGTTTTTGGTTTCCCTTACCTTCCGCCTAAGCAGTGAAGTCAAAATTATTCCTGAAATCCGAAAGCTTAAAAACTGCCGGGCTCTGGTAGTGGATGATGATTTCAACACCTGTGACAGTGTTTCCTATATGCTTCAACAGATTGGAATGCGTGCAGAATGGACCCTTTCCGGCCGGGAAGCTGTTTTGCGTACACATCAGGCGGTTATGCGCAACGATATGTATTCTGTTTATGTAATTGACTGGCTAATGCCGGATATGAATGGCATTGAAGTGGCCCGGAGAATTCGGAAGGAAACTGGTGGAAACGTTCCGATTATTGTGCTGACCGCTTATGATTGGTCTGATATTGAGGACGAAGCGCGGGAAGCTGGCGTCAGTGCTTTTTGCAGCAAACCATTATTTCTATCTGAGTTGAGAAGCTGTCTCAGCTCTATCGTTGATACGAGCAGCAGCATCGAAACACAGATGAAAAAAGACAAACTTCAGACGCTTCGTTCTGGACGCATCCTTTTAGCAGAGGACAATCCGTTAAATCAGGAAATTGCTACCGTTATTTTGGAGGAAGCCGGCTTTTCAACGGAAGTTGCTGATAATGGGCAAATTGCGGTTAATATGCTTAAAAATTCTCAGCCTGGATATTATAATTTGGTGCTAATGGATGTTCAGATGCCTGTTATGGATGGATATGAAGCAACTAAGCTGATCCGCAAGCTGGAAAATCAGGAGTTAGCAGCAATACCAATACTTGCTATGACTGCCAACGCCTTTGAAGAGGATCGGCAAAACGCCCTTCAATGTGGAATGAACGGGCATATTGCAAAACCGATTAATATTGAAAAAATGATTGAAACGCTTGACAAGGTTTTAGCTTAATTTAAGCAGCATATGTTTAATGGAAAGGACTGGGAAGCTTGACTTTCCGCTGAATCTGGGTTGGTGGTAATCTCCTCAAATTAGAATCCGCTTGGTCAAAAAGCCCTTATAATGTTTTATGAAACCTGAACCTGTCCCCTCCCCCAAGTATTTTGCTTTCATAAACGGGTTTTTCAGGAGTACAGTTATGCTGCATAAAGCTTTACTGCACACCTTCTAGACATTAACTTTTTTGATCTCTTGCAGGTAATATCTACAACTTTGCCTTTTCAAACGCACATGAAATAAAAGAAGCCGGATATCCAAACAATATCCGGCTTCCCCACAATATTTCGTGAAAGGCAGCAAATTACTTAGAGGAAGAATGAACCCCGCTGGACGAAGTCTGGGAGCTGGAAGCCTCTAAGCTGGAAGTTGAGCTAGGGAGTGAACCAGAAGTCATGGAATTGGAGTTACTGGACAGGTCCCCGGAAGAAGTGGAACTTCCCAAATCCGAGCTGCTTCCATCTGGAATAACCTCCTCTGAAATGACGCCGTCAGGCTGAGAGGAAGCAGAATTGCTTGTAGCAGAGGAAGAAATGTCTGAGCTGACAGAGGAGCTTTGAGAACTTTCCGAAGTATTGGAAGAACTTAAAGAACCAGAGGAACTGGAAGTCCCCATACTTTCAGAACTAGAGGCTGTAGAAGTTCCCGATGAGACAGACGACGAAATAGACGAACTGCTGGGACGCGTATTTCTGCCGCATCCAACAAAGGCAACAGCCAAAATCGCCGCCAATGCTAACAAAGTTTTTTTCATTTTCAAGTTACCTCGCTTTGAAGAAGTTTTCATATAGAAAAGACCATTTACAGGGATGGATTCTTTTATTTTATTGAATTTGTCGCTTAACGGCAAATTGGTTTCTCTGGCCATCCATAGCGTTCCCCTGTTTTTCTTTATTATGCCTTTCTCCTTCTTTTCCCGCATATACTGTTTTCTGTGCAAATTGGGAGTTTTTTACTTTTTAAATAAACATTCAATAAAAAGGAGGAACAAATTTTATGAATAACTGCACCGAATGCTTCAACTGCAACACCTGCTCCAGCGCGGATAAGCCTATGGAGGAATACATCCGCCGGCTTCCAATGGAGACAGCACATCATCGTGTTGAGGGACAATCTACCAAATGCGGTTTTGGCTTACAAGGGGTATGCTGCCGTTTATGTGCAAACGGCCCCTGCCGCATTACCCCAGAATCCCCCCGCGGAATCTGTGGAGCCAACGCAGACACAATAGCAGCCAGAAATTTTCTTCGAGCTGTAGCCGCAGGTTCCGGCTGTTATATCCATGTGGTAGAAAATACTGCCCGCCAATTAAAAAATACTGGCCTGCACAAGGACAAAATCCGCAGTGAAAAGGCGTTAAACCATCTTGCGGAACTTTTGGGAGTAACTGGGGAAGATAAATACGATTTATGCGTTAAGGTAGCGGACACAGTTCTTTCAGACCTTTACCGTCCAGAATATGAGCCAATGGAACTGGTGGAAAAGCTTGCCTATGCTCCCCGTGTGAAACGTTGGAAAGAACTGGGGATTATGCCGGGAGGAGCCAAAGGCGAAGTTTTTCTTAATGTGGTAAAAACATCTACCAACCTTAGCTCTGACCCTGCAGAAATGCTGGTTTCCTGTCTGCGCCTTGGAATTTCCACAGGTTTGTACGGTTTGCAGCTGACAAATCTGCTGAATGATGTGGTTCTTGGGGAGCCGGAAATCCGTACTGCTCCAGTTGGTATGAATGTCATTGATCCCGATTATATCAACATTCTGATTACCGGACATCAGCACTCTTTGTTTACTTATATCCAGGACAGGCTTTTAGACGACGATGTAACTGCCAAGGCAAAAGCCGCCGGAGCAAAGGGTTTTAAACTGGTTGGATGTACCTGTGTCGGTCAAGACCTTCAGCTTCGCGGCGCACATTATACGGAAATTTTCGATGGCCATGCAGGTAATAATTATATATCGGAAGCTGTGCTTTCCTGCGGTGCAATCGACGCGGTACTCAGCGAATTCAACTGCACCCTTCCCGGCATTGAACCAATCTGTGAAAAACTGAAAATTAAACAAATTTGCCTGGATGTTGTAGCGAAGAAGGCCAACGCCGACCTGATTCCCTTCCACTATGAAACCCGTCAAAAGGATGGCGACAAAATTATTGACGAAATCATTGAAGCATATAAATCCCGCCGGGGACAGGTTACCATGAATCTGTTTACAGAACACGGCAATAAAAATACCCTTACCGGCATAAGCGAAGGAAGCCTGAAGGCTTTCCTGGGCGGAAGCTGGAAGCCGTTGATTGACCTGATTGTCAGTGGAAAAATAAAGGGACTTGCTGGTGTTGTGGGGTGTTCCAGTGTAGCGTATGGACACGATACCCTTACCGCTGAACTGACAAAGGAACTGATTGCAAAAGATATTCTGGTTTTAACAGCGGGCTGCTCCTCCGGCGGATTGGAAAATATTGGCCTGATGACTCCTGAAGCTGCTGATCTTGCCGGTCCCAATCTGAAAGCGGTCTGTAAAGAACTGGGGATTCCGCCTGTTTTAAATTTCGGCCCATGTCTTGCAATTGGACGGCTGGAAATTGCTGCAACAGAAATTGCCCAGGAACTGGGCGTTGACCTTCCCCAGCTTCCTCTTGTTATTTCCGCCGCGCAATGGCTGGAAGAACAGGCTTTGGCAGATGGTTCCTTTGCTTTGGCTTTGGGGCTTCCCCTGCATTTGGGTGTTCCGCCCTTTGTAACCGGCAGCAAACTTGTTACAAAAATTTTGACAGAAGATATGGTTGGTTTGACCGGAGGCCGCGTTATTATTGATCCTGACGGAAAATCTGCCGCCAACCAGCTGGAAGCCATTATTGAGGAAAAACGCAGGGCTTTGAAGATTTAGGGGGACTTTTAAAATGAAACGAATTTTTATTGATCCCGCCAAGTGTGACGGGTGCAAAAACTGTTCCCTGGCCTGTATGGAATCCCATCGGCAGGACGGAGGAGCGGGAATCTATACACTAGACCTGCTGGATCCCCGGAACCAGTCCCGCAACCGTATCTTTTCCGATGGAAAAGGCGGATATTCCCCTGTTTTCTGCCGGCATTGTGATATACCAGACTGTGCCGGGGCATGTATGAGCGGCGCACTGCACAAAAATATGGAAAACGGGCTGGTCGAATATGACGCGGAAAGATGCGCTGCCTGTTACATGTGCGTGATGAGCTGCCGCTATGGCGTCCCAGCCATTTCCCCGGATCGGAAACGTATTATTAAATGTGATTTTTGCGCCCATTTGGAGGAAGGCCCTGCCTGTGTGCGTGCCTGTCCCAAAAAGGCCATTGAAGTGAGGGAGGTGTGAACTGAGGATGGAACGGTTTATCATAATAGGAGCTGGCGCGGCCGGAATCAGCGCTGCAAAGACGCTTCGTGTTCTTCGGCCAAAGGACATTATTACCGTTATTTCTATTGACGAAAAGGTTCATTCCCGCTGTATGCTCCATAAATACCTGAGCCGTGAACGGGATGCGCAGCAAATTAACTTTGTGGAAGCGAATTTCTTTGAAAAAAACGACATTACCCATATTACCTGTGAAGCAGTCACTAAAATTGATACAGCAGCCAAAACGGTTTTCTACGGGGAAAATTATTCCGCCCCCTATGACAAGTTATTAATTGCAACTGGTTCCGGCTTTTTTATCCCGCCTATCCCCCATTTCCGGGAGGCTCCCAATGTATTTGGGTTCCGTGACTTGAGCGATGCGATGAAAATTGACCTGGCTTTTGCAAGGGGCAAACGGGTATTTATTGTAGGTTCTGGTTTAGTGGGATTAGATGCAGCATCTGCCCTTTGTGAGCGCGGCGCGGAAATTACCATTGCAGAAATGGCTCCCCGCGTTATGCCTCTTCAAACCGACGATTATGCTGCCAGTATTTATCAAAAAACATTTGAAGAACATGGATGCAGGTTCCTTTTGGGAATTGGAGCAAGCGACGCGGTTGTAGACAAAGACGGAAATATTACTGAGGTAATTCTATCTACCGGGGAACATATTCCCTGCGGCCTTGTTATAATGGCTGCTGGAGTTCGTCCGCGAATTCAATTGGCACAGGACAGCGGGATTGCCGTTGAAAGGGCAATCTGCGTAGACGAGCATCTGCGCACTTCTGCGGCCGATGTTTATGCTGCCGGGGACTGTACTGGACTTTCCGGCGTTTGGCCGGATGCTGTTTCACAAGGAGAAGCAGCTGCGGAAAATATGGCTGGTATTCCGACTGTCTATGAAAAACCTTATCCCTTTAAAAATACCAGCAATTTTTTCGGTGTTACCATGCTATCTGCTGGAAGGTTAGATTTAACGGAGGGCGCGGAAGTTTTGGTTCACAAAACGCCGAACGAATACAAAAAAGCTGTTGTCAAAGATGGAAAATTAACAGGCTTCCTTTCCCTGGGGAACATTTCAAACAGCGGTTTGTATCTGTACCTCATTAAAAACGGTATTGATATAAGCGGAAAGCAGAACCGAATTTTCCGTTTATCTTTTGCAGACTTTTACGGCATCAATCAAAAGAACGGAGAATTTACTTACAATATATAAAAAACAGGTTGCGTTAAAAAGGAGGAAATTTCTATGTCAGACAAAATGTCAAAACGCGAACGCTTAATGGCAGCATTTGAACAAAAGCCCGTAGATCGGGTTCCTGTTGGGTTCTGGTTCCATTTCCCGGAAGAAAAGCGGGATGGTCAGGCATGTATTGATGCGCATATGGAATATTACCGCTCTAACAATCCTGACTTTATGAAAATCATGTGTGATGGGTACTTTACTTATCCACTGGATTTTCCCATCGAAAAACCTTCCGACTGGAGGAAGCTGGAGCCCTTAACCGCTGACCATCCCTTTATTCGGGAACAGGTTGAGAGGGCCAAAGCCGTCGTTCAGGGAATTGGACCGGATAACTGCGCGTTTTACAATATCTTTGCGCCTTTTTCTTCTATCCGCTTTAAGGCGGGGGATGGTTTAGTAATGGAGCATCTTCAGCAAGACCCGGAATCCGTTTTATATGCTCTGGATGTTATTGCAAAATCTAATGGGCTTTTAGCACAGCTTTGTGTTGCTGAAGCGGGATGTGATGGAGTTTATTACTGCGTGCAGGGCGGGGAAAAAGACCGGTTTACACATGAGGAATACAGAAAATGGATTACGCCAAGCGATAAGTACGTCTTAGAACAGGTGAACCAGGTAAGCCGGACAAATATCCTCCACTGCTGTGGGTGGGCTGGTATTCCAAATCATCTTGAAAATTGGAAGGACTATCCCGCGAAAGTGGTCAACTGGGCAGTTTTTATTGAGAATCTCGGACTTGCGGAAGGAAAGAAATTCTTTGAGGGGAAAACCGTTTTGGGCGGGTTTGATAACCGGAAAACGGGGCTGCTTTATCATGGGAGTAAAGAGGAAATTCAGAAGTTTGCCAGAGAGCTTTTGGAAAGTTCCGGGACAACGGGTGTTATGATCGGGGCTGATTGTACATTGCCGTCTGATATTGATTTGAAACATTTGCTTTGGGTTGTGGAGGCTGCAGAAAAGTTTGGGAAGTGAGCAGAAAAATTAATGTACAGGCATAAACCAAAGACGGATAAAAAAATTTTCAGGTCCAGCGGGTTGCATTTCCGTCGGATTTCTGTTATTCTATGAATTTTTGTGTAATATTTTTTTATTTAGGGGTTGCGTTTCGGTCAAAAGTATGTTATTCTATAGTAGTACGATATTGATAGAAAGGAAAGAGTGGGCACGCCCACTCTTTCCTTTGCGTATGGGGGAAAGCCTAAAACCCCTGATATCTTTGGGAAAAGGAGAAATTATGCCAAAGGAAAAGAAAAAATCGACTGTATCAGCCGTTGACGAGCTGATCCGTCCAGATGTAGAATCCAGAGGGCTGAAACTTTGGGATATACGGTTTGAAAAGGAAGGGTCCTTATGGTATCTGCGGATTTTTATCGATAGGGCTGAAGGCATAACGATTGAGGATTGCGAAAATGTCAGCCGTGCGGTCAGTGACCGGCTTGATGAAGCAGACCCCATTGAGCAAAGTTATATTTTACAGGTTTCATCCCCTGGAGTAGAACGGGAGCTGGTAAAAAAGGAACATTTTGATGCATTTCTAGGAAGCAGCGTCCATGTCCGTTTGATTCGCCCAGTGGATGGGCAGCGGGACTTTTTGGGGAAATTGGAGTCCGCGGATGCGGAAGGCAACGTCTCGATTTTAATGGATGAAGATATTGAAATGACCTTCCATCTGAAAGAAACCGCTTTTGTACGTCTTCTGGACGGCCAAGAGGATTCGGACGATATTAATATGGAGGAACTGGAAAATGAATAAGGAATTTCTGGAAGTTCTGCGGATTTTGGAGCAGGAAAAAGGAATCCCGTTTGATTATATGATCGATAAAACCAAGGAAGGTATTAAAAAAGCGGTCGAAAATGATTTCCGGGATTCTGAAGTAACGGTTTATATCAGTAAGGATACCGGCGAACTTCAGGTTATGCTCCGCAAAGAAGTTGTGGAATCTGAAGACGTTGTATTTGACCCTGTGGTAGAAATCTCCTATTCCGATGCGCTGAAATATTCCAGCGCCGCTACATTGGGCAGTAAAGTGGAAGTACCAATTGACATTAAAGACCTTCGCAGGATTTCTGCAATTAATGCGAAAAATATTATCCGTCAAGGGATCCGCGACGCAGAACGGGAATATTTGTATTCCCAGCTGAAAAAATACAAAGAGGAAATTGTCACTACAACTGTTACCCGTGTAGACCCTGAAACAGACGATGCAACCATTGAAATCGGGAATATTGAAGTTACCCTGCCCCGCCGGGAACAGCTTCCTACTGAAACTTTAAAGGAATTTGACCGGATCCGTGTTTATGTAGTAAATGTTTTTGGCCCTCAGTCCTCCAATGACAATAAACCCAAAAATGAAAAGTCGAAATCCTCGCGCCAGCCGAAAATTTTGATCTCCCGTACCCACCCTGGATTGGTCCGCCGCCTTTTTGAGATGGAAGTCCCGGAAATTTACGACGGCACTGTGGAAGTCAAAAGTATTTCCAGAGAAGCTGGACTTCGGAGTAAGGTGGCTGTTTTCAGCAAGGATCCTGACGTTGATCCTGTTGGAGCTTGCATCGGGATGGACGGCAACCGTGTGAAAAATATTGTTAAAGAGCTGTGCGGCGAGAAAATTGAAGTGGTGCATTACAGCGATGATCCGATTGAGTTTATTAAAAACGCCCTCAGCCCAGCGAAAGTGATTTCTGTTACTCTGGACCCCTCCGGGCAGAAAAACTGCCAGGTTATTGTTCCTGACAACCAGTTGTCCCTGGCTATTGGCAACAAGGGGCAAAGCGCTAAATTAGCCGCCAAACTTACAGGATGGAAAATTGATATTAAACCAGAAAGCTACCTGGCTTCCCTTCCCAAACCCCAGGGCGAATCGGAAACGGCCTTCCAGGAGAGCGCGGAAGAAGTTATATTGGAGGAAACCCAGCCCGCTGAGTCTTCCAAGCCTGAAGCTACTGTTTAATGAAAACGAAAACCAACGTCAATGAAAGGGGAGATGCGGGATGCAGACAAAAAAGGTTCCCATCCGTATGTGTACCGGATGCTCGGAACAAAAGCCCAAAAAAGAACTGGTACGGGTGGTCAAAAGCCCGGACGGGGAAATTTCCCTAGACCTCACAGGGAAAAAATCTGGACGGGGTGCATATGTCTGTAAAAATATCGAATGTTTGAAGAAAGCTAGAAAAGCCAAACGGTTTGAGAAAGCCTTTTCCTGTCAAATCCCCGATGAGGTCTTTGAACGTATGGAACGTGAAATACAAGGCTGAATTTCAGGGATGCACAGAAAGCATTCAAACCGCAGCGGCTCGGATTTGACAGCGTTTTATGAAACCGGCGCTGTACATTGTGGGGAGTTTTGATAGAAGGAGAAATACTTTGCACAAAAAGAATCAACACGCCGTAGAAATAAAGCCCGCTTTGACGGCCACAGCAATACGGAATAAAGTGATATCTATGCTGTCTTTGGCTCGTAAGGCCGGGAAACTGAACGCCGGAGCAGACTCCGTTAAGGAAGCTGTCCTGAACGGACAGGTTTCAGCAGTGTTTACTGCCTCGGATTTGTCCTCAAAATCCCGAAAGGAAATTGAATTTGCCTGCCGGAACTTTTCTGTCCCTGCTCTCTCCCTGGGAGTTTCTATGGATGAAATGTCCGCGCAGATTGGACGGCGCAGCGGAATCCTAGCTGTTACTGATAAGGGCATGGAGTCAAAGATATGTTCCCTTTTGTCCGATGCTGCACAAGCTGAAGAATCCGAAGAAAAGACGGAAACCTTGTCTCGAAAGGAGAGCTGCTGATGGGAAACAAGTACAGGGTACATGAAATCGCAAAAGATATGGGGGTTCCCAGCAACGATGTGCTGGAAATCCTTAAAAAATATTTTGGAAAAGAAGATTATAAGCATATGACCGTTCTGGAGGAACGGGAAATTAATGTGGTTCTGGCGCATTTTACCCGGATGAAGCAGGTTGACTCTCTGGATGAATTGAAAGTCGTTCAGGAACAGGCAAAGCCCGCTCGCACCCCCCGTGTAAAAGCAAAACAACCTCCTGCGCCACAGGAAAAACCTATTGTGCAGGAACCCCCCTCCAATCCCCCGGCGGTTAAGCTTCCTGAACCGGCTGCTCCCGCTGCAGCTTCACAGACAGCGCAGTTCCAAAATCCCCCAGAAGTTTCACAGGCCTCTGTAAAGAAAGAGGAAGAACCGCCGAAAGTTTCTGCCCCATCCATACCGGCCCAGGAAGCTTCTGTAAAAGAACCGCCGGCGAAAGAGCCGCTGGTTCCATCTCAAATACAGACTCCGGCAGAGTCAGTAAAGCCGGAAAGCCAGCCCCAAAAACAGCAGACCGAAACCAAAGCTGAGGAAGATGATAAAAAGGTGACAACATCGAATAACCAAAATAAACGGCAGGAAAACAGAACCAGAGAGACCGCGCCCGCATCTGCCGGCGGAGCATCCTCTCAAATCCAGCAGAACCAGGCACAACCAGCAGCCACAGCCCAGCCTGCCCAGTCTTTGCAGAATCTCCAACAGCAGGGCGCCCCCCAGAGCACTTCTCCACAGGGACAGCGTTCTGGGCAGCAGTCAGGGCAGCGTCCCCAGGGCCAGGGAGGACAGGGCCAGCGGCAAGGCGGTCAAAATCGTTCTCAAGGACAGCAGGGACAGCGCCAATCCCAGGGAGGCCAGCAAGGACAACCCCCCCGTCAGGGCGGCGGTTTCCAGGGTCAGCAGAGGCAGGGCCAGGGACAGCGCCAGGGTGGTCAAGGTTCCCGTCAGGGACAGGGAGGCAGCCAACGTCAAGGCGGCTCCCAGGGGCAACGCCAACAGGGACAGGGAAACCGTTCCGCAGGCGGCGGACAGAGACCCCAACGCCCAGCAGCTTCCCAGGCAAGGCCAGCCCGTTCCCAACGTCCCGCTGATCCCAGCCGTCCGCAGAAAACTGTTTCTACCGTGGATGCAAACGGCGTAATCCGTGCGGACATGCGCGCCGTCAATGTAGATTTGGATAAATATAATGAAAGATATGAGCAGATAGCGCCTACAAACGTTAAGGATATGACTGCACGCAAACAAAAACTGACCCAGCGTTCCAGCCAGTACAACCGCCGCCCTCAGCGCTCCCGCGGTGAGCAGGAAGCCGAGAAAATGCGCCGTCTGGAAATGGAACGTCAGCGCCGCCAGAAACTGGAAATTGCAATTCCCGATGAGATCTCTGTCAGCGATCTTGCCGGGAGGCTGAAGATCCAGGTTGCCGAAGTTGTAAAACGTCTGATGGCTTCCGGCGTTATGGCAAGCGCCAGCCAGGTAATTGATTTTGACACTGCTGCACTGGTGGCAATGGAAATTGGCGCTAAGGTGGAAAAAGAGGTTATCGTCACCATTGAAGATCAGTTAATTGATGATTCTGAGGACGAAGCTGGTTCCCTGGTAGAACGCAGCCCGGTCGTTGTTGTTATGGGGCATGTTGACCATGGGAAAACTTCCCTTCTGGATGCGATCCGCCATGCCAATGTCACCGCCTCTGAAGCCGGCGGCATTACCCAGCATATCGGCGCATATCAGGTAAAAGTCAATGACCGTTTGATTACTTTCCTGGATACTCCAGGACATGAAGCGTTTACTTCCATGCGCGCCAGAGGCGCACAGGTAACAGATATTGCTATTCTGGTGGTTGCCGCCGATGATGGCATTATGCCTCAGACAGTAGAAGCAATCAACCATGCAAAGGCTGCTGAAGTTTCCATTATTGTTGCAATTAATAAAATGGATAAACCTGACGCAAACGCTGAAAAGGTGAAACAGGAATTGACTGAGTACGGCCTTGTTCCCGAAGAATGGGGCGGTGATGTTATCTGTGTTCCCGTTTCTGCAAAAACCCATAACAATATTGATTCCCTTTTGGAAATGGTACAGCTTGTAGCAGATGTAAAGGAACTGAAAGCGAATCCCGACCGTCAGGCTAAGGGTACAGTAATTGAAGCCCGGTTGGATAAAGGACGCGGCCCAGTTGCAACTGTTCTGGTTCAAAACGGAACTTTGCACAACGGGGATATTATTATCGCCGGAACTGCTGTTGGACGTGTCCGCGTTATGATGGATGACAAGGGCAACCGTGTCGAAATTGCAGGGCCGTCTATGCCAGTGGAAATTACTGGTTTAGCCGAAGCCCCCAGCGCAGGAGATACTTTCAACGTTGTTGCAGACGAACGCCTTGCAAGGCAGCTTGTGGAAGAACGGAAGCAGCAGGCTAAGGAAGCAGCTTTCCAGGCTTATAATAAAGTAACTCTTGAAAATCTGTTCGCCCAGATCGAAGAAGGCGAAATAAAGGAACTTCCTATTATCGTTAAGGCAGATGTCCAAGGCTCCGTTGAAGCTGTTAAGCAGTCTTTGGAAAAACTGTCTACCAGCGAAGTACGCGTGAAAGTTGTCCATGGCGGGGTTGGCGCTGTCAATGAATCCGACGTTATGCTCGCCAATGCTTCACAGGCGATTATTGTTGGATTTAATGTCCGTCCGGATCCAGTTGCCAGAAGCAATGCAGAACGTGACAGCGTGGAAATTAAGCTTTACCGTGTCATTTATGATGCGATTGAAGAAATTGAATCTGCCATGAAAGGCATGCTTGCCCCCAAGACCCGCGAGGTTGAAATCGGCAGGGCTGAAGTTCGGATGGTTTATAAAATCTCCAATGTGGGCATTGTGGCAGGATGCTACATCCTTGAGGGGAAGGTTGCACGCAATAACAGCATCCGCATTGTTCGGGACGGTATTATTGTCGCAGACGATAAAATTGACAGCCTGAAACGGTTAAAGGATGACGCCAAAGAAGTCCAGCAGGGCTTTGAATGTGGAATCCATTTGTCTAAGTTTAATGATATCAAAGACGGCGATATACTGGAAGCTTACGAAATTGAGGAATACCGCGAAGAATAACAGCAAAAATCTATTTATGTCTGGAGGTGCCGCCTTTTGGCCGGTAACAGCCACAAATTAGGCAGAAATACCGAAGATATCAAACGGGAACTTTCCGATATTTTCAGGTCAGTGAAAGACCCCAGAGTCTCCGGTTTGCTTAGTATTGTAAAAGTAGACCTTTCCGGTGATATGTCTTACTGTAAAGTTTATGTCAGTTGTTTGGAAGGGTTGGAGAAGGCAAAGGAATCTGTAAAGGGTCTGAAAAGCGCCCAGGGATTTATCCGCAGGGAATTAGGCAGCAGACTCCGGCTTAGAAAGGTTCCTGAACTTCAATTTATACCGGATGATTCCATTGAAGCCGGCGCGAGGATTTCCAAAATTTTGGATGGAGTTGTTCCGTCTGAAAAATAAGAATAACTGCCGGTTTCAAGAATAAGGAGGGGGTTCGCTGCATTTTCCAGCCGCGAACCCCCTGCCCTTTGTGGAAAGGATGAAACAAAAATGGAACTTCTGCAAATAGAACAAGCTGCATCCCTGCTTTTACAGCAGGATTGGATTCTGCTCCTGTGCCATCAAAGCCCAGACGGAGATACAATCGGTTCAGGTTATGGATTATGCCAGGCGCTTCATCAGCTTGGCAAACATGCTGCCGTTATCTGTACAGATCCAATTCCTCGGAAAATGGGCTTTGTAACAAAAGGGCTTAACCCTTCCCTTTTGTTTCCGCCGGAATCGGCACAGTTTATTGTCTCTGTCGATATAGCGGACGTTAAACTTATGGGCAGCGCGTTATCTGTCTATCAGGAAGCAGGAAAGGTTGATTTGGCAATAGACCATCATCTGTCCCATAAACCCTATGCAAAACGTCTCCTTCTTGGGGGCGCAGCGGCAAACTGCCAGATTATCTATGACCTGATTGGCAAAATGGGGATTGCCTGTACCCCGGCAATTGCAAGCTGCCTGTATTTGGGCATTTCAACCGATACGGGATGTTTCCGCTTCTCCAACACGGAACCGCGAACCCACCAAATCGCGGCGGAACTAATGGAATTGGGAGCAAACTGGTTTGAAATCAACTGGGATATGTTTGAAGTTAAAACACAGGCTCAACTGACTCTGGAACAAGAAGTTCTGAAAACGCTCCGATTTTATTGCGGTGGAAAAGCAGCGGCTATTGTTATCACACAGGAACTTTTGGCAAAAGCAGGGGCAGACTATGAGGACACAGAACGGCTGGTAAATACTCCCCGGTCTATTGAAGGTGTTGAGATTGGCGCTACCCTGAAAGAACGCCCGGAAGGTGGTTTTAAAGTTTCCCTGCGGACAGGCGAAACTGTGGACGCAAGCCAGATTTGCGCTGTTTTTGGAGGCGGCGGCCATAAGCGGGCGGCGGGATGCCTAATAAAGCAGACTGCAGAAAAAACTTTAAACCTTCTTTCCAAGGAATTTGAAAAGGCTTTCTAGAAAGCTTTTTGTACAAATAGTGAAAGGATGTAGATGGAATGGCCCAGGACAACAGAGAGGACTGGAGCGGCGTATTGTGTGTGGATAAGCCTCAGGCGTTTACGTCATTTGATGTAATTGCAAAGCTTCGGGGGATCCTGCATATCCGAAGGTTGGGACATGCTGGAACTCTTGACCCTATGGCCACAGGAGTTTTGCCGGTTTTAGTTGGAAGGGCAACTCGTGCCTGTGATATTCTTCCAGACCAGGACAAGGCATATTTAGCGTCCTTCCAGCTGGGTTTGACCAGCGATACCCAGGATATCTGGGGAAATGTCAAAGGAACGCAAGGGGTTCCCCGAATTTCCTATGAACAGGTAGGACAGATTCTCCCCCGCTTTCAGGGAGCAATCCAACAGCTTCCACCTATGTATTCCGCCATACAGGTGGGAGGGCAGCGGCTGTATGATTTGGCACGTCAGGGAATAGAAGTGGAACGCCAGCCAAGAAATGTTGAAGTCCACCAATTGGAACTGGTTTCCTTTTCAGAAGAAACCCAGTCCGGCGTTTTGGAAATCTCCTGTTCAAAGGGAACATATATCCGTACTATCTGCCATGACATTGGTGCCGCCCTTGGATGCGGGGCAGTTGTAACGGCTCTGCGGCGAATCAAAGCAGCTGGCTTTCTGCTTAAGGACTGCCTCACTCTGGAGCAGCTTCAAAGAGCTTCAGATGAGGGAAATTTGGAATCCCTCCTGTTCCCTATCGGGAGGGCTTTTGAATCCCTCCCTGCCCTCTGGCTCGATTCTTTCCGAACCCGTTTGTTTCTCAACGGTGTTCCTCTGGATTTGAAAAAACTCCGCTGCCCAAAAACGGAGGGCGATATTCGCGTAATGGGTTCGGATAAAACCTTTTTGGGGATCGCCCGCCCAAACTGGGAACGGGGCCTTTTAAGAACAACAAAGATTCTGGCGGCCAGGCAGCCCGCTCCTATACTTGATATGAGGCCGATGGAAAAGACCATTTAAAATTAGCGTGAATTCGATAAGGCAAATTTGCGTTATACTTATGAAAGGATAAAGTTCTATATGGATATTTACCGCAGCTTATCCCAGATTCAGTCTCATATCCCCGGCCCCTCCGCTGTTGCGCTGGGGTATTTTGACGGTGTTCACATGGGCCATCAAAAGGTATTATGCTCTACTGCTGCTTTTGCCTCCATTATGACCCCCTGTGTCTTTACCTTCAGCCATTTGGCTAAAAAGGGGGCTACCATTTTAAGCCCAGAAGCCAAATTCAATGCTTTCCGGGAAATCGGGTTTCAAGCAGTGGTTTCCCTTGATTTTTCAGAGGTCCGGGGACTTTCCCCGGAACGTTTTATTCATGAAGTGCTCATTGGCAAAATGGGGGCAAGGGTTGTTTGCTGCGGCAACAATTTCCACTTCGGAAAGGATGCTGTTGGAAATGTGGATTTTTTAATCCGCGAATGTGATAAGGTGGGGGTTTCCGTTCTTTCTGCTGGACAGGTGACGTACTCTGATGAAAGAATCAGTTCTACAGCTATCCGTGATGCCATTGCCCAGGGTAAAATGGAAGCTGTCCGAAAAATGATGGGCCGGCCCTATTCCATTGACTTTGAAGTGAGCCACGGGAACCAGCTGGGCAGGCAAATGGATTTCCCCACAATTAACCAGATATTTCCCTCTGGTTACTGCGTCCCGGCTTTTGGCGTATATGCCTCTGTTGCGAAAATTGAGGGGAAATATCTTCCTGCGGTTTCTAATGTCGGTGTAAAGCCTACTGTTGGAAGCGATTGTATTTCAGCAGAAACCCATATTTTAAATTGCCAAAAGGAACTGTATGGAGAACGAATCCAAGTGTTCTTTTTGGAACATTTGCGGGATGAGGTTAAATTCCCTTCCATTGAGGTATTAAAGGCGCAGATTGCAAAGGATAAGGAAAAAGCTGTGGAAATCAGCCGGAAAGCTATTGGCCAAGGGGATTGGTATTTTAATATCTTTCACGGCGGCAGCGGGGAAGGTCTGCGGGCATAAACGAAAGACAAATAAAGCAGGTTTGAAATAGGGAAATCAATTTTGCGGAGATTTTGAGGTTGATAAGGCTGATATTGAAAAACACCCCACCGGGGTGTTTTTCAGGGAAGGCGGAGAGAATGGTGGGCTTCTTCTTTCTTTTCCTGTCGCAAAAAAGAAAGAAGGAAAGAAAAAATACGCCTGCCAAAAGGAGTTTCGCGCCTTGCGGGTTTAGTTTGCGACTGACGTTGCTTTGTGCCCGCACTGGAGGTTTTCTGCTTCTTTTTTGCAATAATTCTGAATTTTGATTTCCGTATTTAACCCTTGTAAAACCTTGCTACACATAACACTGTCCCCAAAATTCACCAGTAAAATAGACACAACATACAAAAGGACAACCCAGAATGCACCAAAATTTTCATATAGTTTTATTGTTTTCGCGTCGGATTTTGTGATATGATTGATAATAGAGAAGCCCTTAACCTGAAATCAACAATACAGGAGTGTGGAAAGATGGCAGTTAAGCGCATTTATGTAGAAAAAAAACCGGACTTTGCAGTAGAAGCACAGGGAATTTTAGCCGATATACAAACAGCCCTCATGATAAAGGGCGTAAACAGGGTTCGCCTGCTCAACCGTTACGACGCACAGGGATTAACGGATGAAGATTTCAGCCAGGTACGGGATTCCGTATTTTCAGAACCCCAGGTTGACGAAACATACAGCGAGCTTCCAGACTCCCAGGACGCGCGGGTATTTGCCAGCGAGTACCTTCCAGGGCAGTTTGACCAGAGGGCGGATTCCTGCGCCCAGTGTATCCAAATTTCCACTTTAAAAGAAAAGCCAATTATCCGAACAGCCCGGATTTACTATATTTACGGGAAAATCAGCGACGCAGAATTTATGTCAATCAAACATTACCTGATTAACCCGGTTGAAAGCCGTGAAGCGTCTTTGGATAAGCCGGAGACATTGGAAACTTCCTATGCCATTCCCACAGAGGTTAAAACTTTAAACGGATTTATTCAATGTGGAAAAGCTGAGTTAAAGGAATTTATCAGCATTTATGGGCTTGCGATGGACGAAGATGATATTTCATTCTGTCAAAGTTATTTCCGTGACGAGGAACATCGCGACCCAACAATCACGGAAATTAAAATGATTGATACTTACTGGTCAGACCATTGCCGCCACACCACGTTTGGAACCATTATAGACCATGTAGAAATTGAACCCCCTTATATTCGGGACAGCTATCAAAAGTATCTGGCAATCCGCGCCAAACTTGGACGGGAAAACAAACCGGTTTGTTTAATGGACTTGGCAACCATCGGTGCAAAGGCTTTAAAGGCAGAGGGATATTTGCAGGACTTGGATGAATCAGAAGAAATCAACGCCTGTTCTGTCCGTATTACAGTGGACAACGACGGTAAGGAAAGCCAATGGCTGCTGATGTTCAAAAATGAAACCCATAACCATCCAACGGAAATTGAGCCTTTTGGCGGGGCTGCTACCTGTCTGGGAGGCGCTATCCGCGATCCTCTCTCTGGACGCAGCTATGTATATCAGGCGATGCGTGTTACAGGTGCCGCTGACCCCCTGCTCCCGGTGGAACAGACCTTAAAAGGCAAGCTTCCACAAAGAAAGCTTGTAACAACTGCGGCAAATGGGTACAGCTCCTATGGCAATCAAATTGGCCTTGCAACCGGACATGTGGCAGAGATATATCATCCCGGCTACGTGGCAAAACGGCTTGAAATTGGAGCGGTTATCGCCGCTGCCCCGATTGAAAATGTAATACGCAAGCGTCCCGAACCCTCAGACGTGGTAATTCTGTTAGGAGGACGCACAGGAAGGGACGGCTGCGGCGGAGCGACTGGATCCTCTAAAAGCCACACCCTGGAATCTCTGGAAACCTGTGGCGCGGAGGTACAAAAGGGCAACGCCCCTGAAGAGCGTAAACTCCAGCGCCTGTTCCGCAACGGAAATATTACACGCATGATTAAGCGCTGCAACGATTTTGGTGCTGGGGGCGTGTCTGTAGCGATTGGAGAACTTGCCGATGGTTTGGAAATCAATTTAAATGCCGTTCCCAAAAAATACGACGGATTGGATGGTACGGAACTTGCTATTTCTGAATCCCAGGAAAGGATGGCAGTTGTTGTCTCCAAAGAAGATGCAGATGCATTTATAAAAGCGGCCGGCCAGGAGAATTTGGAAGCCACAAAGGTGGCGGTTGTAACAGAACAGCCACGGCTTGTCCTGAATTGGAACGGCGTTTCAATTGTAAACCTTTCCCGGAATTTCCTTAACTCTAATGGTGCGGAAAAGCATACTGACGCCTCTGTCCCCGCTCTGGTACAGGAAATACCGCAGGAGGAAAAGAAACCGCAATCATTGAAAAAAAGGCTTTTGGCTCATCTTTCCGACTTGAACCTCTGTTCACAGAAAGGGCTTGTGGAACGGTTTGATTCCACGATTGGAGCCAATACGGTTTTAATGCCCTTTGGCGGGAAACATCAGCTTACCCCCACTCAGGCAATGGCCGCGAAAATTCCTATGCTTCAAGGGGACACTACCACCTGTTCCCTAATGGGATGGGGCTTTAACCCCTACCTATCCCAGTACAGCCCTTACCACGGCGCAATGCTGGCTGTTGTGGAATCAGTCGCTAAAATCATTGCAGCAGGCGGCAGCTACCACAAGTGCTGGCTGACCTTCCAGGAATACTTTGAACGCACCAAAAACCAGCCAGAACGCTGGGGCAAGCCTCTCTCTGCACTGCTGGGCGCACTGGAAGCACAACTGGAACTGAAATGCGGCGCGATTGGCGGAAAAGATTCTATGTCCGGCACCTTTGAAGAAATCGACGTTCCTCCGACTTTGGTTTCTTTTGCTGTTTCGGTTGCCAATACCAGCAACATTCTTTCCCCGGAATTTAAAAAGGCAGGGAATCCGGTTTATTCTATAAAACCCCATTACAACCAGGATGGACTCCCCTGTTTTGACAGTGTTCGGAATGTATTTGATGAGATGGAAAAACTGATTGTTTCCGGCAGAGTCCGCTCTGTCTGGACTGCCTCCATTGGCGGAGTTATGGAAGCAGTTACTAAAATGGGATTTGGGAACCATATTGGCTTCCGCTTTGAGATTCCCATCTCTGAAAATGAACTTTATAATTCAGACCAATCCTATGGAGGGTTTGTTTTTGAAACAGATGGAGAAATTGAAACGACTGGCAGTCTGTTAGGGTACACTACCGAGGAATATACCATTTCCATGGGCGGCGAAACCGTTTCCATGAATGAAATCCAAAAGGTTTGGGAGTCTAAGCTGCAGCCGGTTTTCCCCTACCTGCTGCCTACTCCCAGAATGGCGGTTCCTACCTTCTCCTATGAACGGAAAACCGTATTGACGGCAAGTTCTAAAGTTGCAAAGCCAAAAGTTTTGATTCCCGTATTCCCTGGCACCAACTGTGAATATGATACAGCCAGGGTCTTTGAGCTGGCAGGTGCAAAGACAGAGATCTTTGTAATACGGAATTTAGCCAGCCGTGATTTAGAAGAATCTGTTTCTGCCTTTGAACAGCGGATTGGGGAGAGCCAGATCATTGCTATCCCAGGAGGTTTTTCCGGCGGCGACGAACCCGACGGTTCCGGGAAATTTATTACTGCTTTCTTCCGAAACCCACGCATTGCTGACGCAGTTCACCGGCTCTTAAAACAACGCGACGGGTTGATGTGCGGTATTTGCAACGGCTTCCAGGCTTTGATTAAACTTGGGCTTGTTCCTTTTGGGGAAATCCGCGATATGGACGCTGATTGTCCTACCCTGACCTTTAACCGCATCGGAAGGCATCAGTCTAACCTTGTAAGGTTGCGGGTCGCTTCCAACAAATCTCCCTGGCTGATGTTCTCAGAAGTAGGAGATATTTATACCATTCCTATTTCTCACGGAGAAGGGCGGTTTGTGGCTGACGACATGTTTATTGCACAGTTGGCTGCTAATGGGCAAATTGCAACCCAATATGTAAACTTAGAGGGAAATCCTTCTTTGGATATCCGATTTAATCCAAATGAATCTGCTGCTGCCATTGAAGGAATTACTTCGCCAGACGGCAGGGTCTTTGGGAAAATGGGGCACTCGGAACGGATTGGGGACAGGGTGTATATTAATGTAGACGGGCAAAAGGATATGAAGCTGTTCCAAGGAGCAGTGGAGTATTTCAGGTAAAAACAAGGTTGCGGACACGGCCTAAAGCTGTGCCCGCAACTTTACTTTAATGTGAGTTAAATGAAAGACCTTTTTTCATTTTAAGGCTGTTTGTCTTAACCTGCCAAGTATTTTTTTCACTTCAGCCATATCAATGGGCTTGGCAAGATGTCCATCCATACCTGCATCCAAAGCGTTTCGAACATCTTCCGCAAAAGCATTTGCTGTCATTGCAACAATCGGAATTGTTTTTGCTCTTGGGTGATTACAGGAACGTATTTGCTGGGTTGCTTCATATCCATCCATAACATCCATTTGTATATCCATTAAAATCATATCATAATAATTGATTTCAGATTTTTGGAACATTTCCAGCGCCACTTTGCCGTTCACTGCGATTTCGCATTTTGCGCCTTCCATATCTAACATTTCACTTAAAATCTCAGCGTTTAATTCATTGTCTTCCGCCGCAAGGAATAAAAGCCCATCCAAAACGCTTTCTTCTGGTTCAGTTTTATCCTCCGCTTCTTCTATATTTGGATGGATTGTACTCATTACCTGCTGAAATGTGGATACAAAAAATGGTTTGGGAAGAAATGCATCAATTCCTGCTTCTCTTGCTTCATCCTCAATATCGCTCCAATCGTAAGCGGACAGTACCACAAGGGGGATCTCTTTTGAAACCTCTTCCCGAATCCACCGGGCAGTTTCGGCCCCGCTCAGTCCGGGCATCCGCCAATCTAACAAAATAACATGGAATGCTTTTCCTGCCTTTTGAGCTTGGGCTGCCATTTTCACTGCTTCTTCTCCCTCTGTTGTATAGGAAACGTCTACTCCGATTCTGCGCATTGCCTCCTGAATTTCAAGGCAGATATCTTCGTCATCATCCGCAACTAAAACTCTTGATATCTTTTGGCGGCGCCAAAATGCATCCTTTTCAGCAGACCAAGAAACTGGAACGGCAAAGGAAAGTTCTACTGTAAAAATAGTGCCCTTTCCAAGCTGGCTGTCTACCTGTATTACACCGCCCATTAATTCTATCAGGTTTTTGGTTATCGCCATGCCCAACCCTGTCCCTTGAATTTTACGGGTCATGTCATTGACTTCCCGTGCAAAGGGATCAAATACTGTGTCCAGGAATTCGCCGCTCATTCCAAACCCGTTGTCACGTACAATAAAACGCAAATGTGCATATTGGGTGGAATGTTTAGAAAGTTCCTCTACAATAAAAGAAATTTCTCCGCCCTCCTGTGTATATTTAATTGCATTTGACAACAGGTTAATCAAAATCTGATTCAGGTGAAGTTTATCCCCTATCAAATGTTCCGCAGGATGTCCCTGTGCATGGAACTCAAGGGTTTGATGTTTTGCTTTCGCCTGCGGCTGCAAAATAGAATAAAGTTCTTCCAACAGTTCAGGAAGGCTGAATTCAACTGTATTCAGTGAAGTTTTTCCGCTTTCTATTTTGCTCATATCCAGTACATCATTTATCAAACTCAATAAATGCTGGCTGGAAGCTGCTATTTTGCGGGTATATTCCCTTACTTTGTCAGGTCGGTCAGCATCCTTTGCCAAAAGAACTGAAAATCCAATAATTGCGTTCATAGGGGTGCGGATATCGTGGGACATATTGGAAAGGAAATGACTTTTGGCTTCATTAGCACTTTTAGCAGCATTGAGGGCCTCCTGAAGATTCTGGGTCATCTGTTTTTCCTGGGTACGGTCGGACATGACTACGATAAATTTTTCTGTGTCCTGAATTTTTTCACGATAAACCATTTCCCGGTACCAGCGCTGTTCTCCGGTGCTATGGTGAATATGTTCCCGCTCCAGTTGGAGGCAGCCATGAATTGGAATTGACAATAGTTCCTCTGCTGAAATCGTACTGGCGGAACTGGAAAGCGTGTCCCCCAAAACAGAAATATCCTCCATGACATCCGCTAGGGTGATTCCCAAAAGGCGTTCTACATTTGGGCTGAGATAATCCACCTCCCAGGTTTCACCGTTTAACATTAAACAAATATCGTCAACATTGTTGGAAAGGGTGTCAAACATCAATTCCCGATACTGAATTTCCAAGGCGCTTGCCTTTCGCTGTTTTCTAACATAGGAAACAAACTGCAATATGAGAAAAGAGCTGATTAATAAAAAAATTTTAATCAGTACATCAATGGTAACATGCTGAATTTTAATCAAACTGGCACTGGCGGCTGATTCAGGGACGACTCCTAACAGCACACAATCCTGATAACCTACCAGCTGATAGGATATGTAGTGGCTCACCCCACCGATTTGGCAGCGTAATACGCTGGAAACCTGGTTTTCCCAGTCCTGGCGCATTTGCTCCAGCGCTTTCTCATCCAGATCAGATTCAGCTCGAAGATAAGAAATGTAATTTTCAAATATGCCTCCGCCATTTTGGGTAGACAGCAGGACGCTTCCATCGGTATAGACCACAAAGCATTTTGACCGATCGGAAAAAGCGTTAATATCCAGCGACTGTATAATATCGTCATTGGTATAGCTGATTCCAACTGCTTTATAAGGAAAATCCTGATATATTCCCTCTGAAACAGGAACCGCAAACAATGTAACAGCCTGCCCGGTTGGGAGGGTTTCATTTATGATAAGTTGATCCTTCTGCTGAAACAGGCAATCTTGTCCCCCTTCCAGCAAAAAGATTCCTTTTCCCCCATTGGGCGTGATATAATTCCCCTCGCAGTCAATAAAATAAAACTCAGAGAATTTGAACTCTCTCTGGCGTATCTTTATAAAATCTAGTATATGATCGTCTTCTTCCGACTGAATATAATAAACCCAATCCTGTAAGCTTTTCCAGTTTTTTTCTAAAAATGATCGAAAGTTATGATTGACCTGATTGTAAATTTCTACCAGATAGTTTGTACTTTCTTCATAAACGCATTTGGAAACATATTGAAAGTATAGATGACCTATTAAAACAATTAATATAATCGTAATGCACAATAAAATGACTGCAATACCCTGCCGATACCATGACCTCACTGTTATGTCCCCCTTTTTATGCCGGGAATCCACAGAACAAACATCTCTAAAACTATTTCATTTGCCCTCCTTCTTCACCAACTTAAATAATGAGACAAATTCTGCTATTTTTATTTTAGCATTAGAATGACATAACGTCAAACATTTTTTTGTATTTTTTTAGGCAATCTGCACATTATAAATCTATCTTTGGCTCTTTTGAAAGGATTAAGCAGCGCTCTGCGATATTAACAACTGAAACACCCTTTTCCAAGCAGTAATTCACTGTATACCGTGTTCCGCCCTTTTGTATATTCGGCCTTAAAAAAGCAATGCATACATCGCTGTGTTCTGCCAAGTAGCGATCCCGGAAAAGCATGCATCCATTATAGTAAGCTTGGGACGTATAAATGATTTCATCTGCCTGGGAACAGATTTTTTCATAACGGTCAATCTCCTTTTGAGGCCAGCCTTTTGTTTGATTCTGGCAGGGCAAAACGAGGATTAAACGAATCCATGGATAAATTTCCCGGAAAAATAAAACTGTCTCAGCGGCAATCGTATCAAATCCCAGCGCACCGCCAGCAAGGAATTGACATGGCTCGCGGTCAATCAGAATCGTTTCGATAACAGATAATAGTTCATGCTGGATGACCTGTATTTCTTCCAAGGATAAACGGCGATGGCCTGAAAAACAACAACGCATATTTTTTCTCCCTTTGTTATTTGCTGATTGCAAAAATGACGAAAAGATTATCCGCAAACGCAGCCTGAAATAGAGGCTCTATGTGAATCTACTTTATTATAACTTTGTTTTTTGCCGCTGTAAAGACAATACAGCTTGTCATAATCCCTTGTTATGGGATATAATGATAACAGAGCTTAAATAAATCCTATAAGAATTGTATTTTATCTGCAATTCCGAAAAGGTTTTAACAAATTCTGTATGAATTATATTGCAAAAAAATATAAAAACCATTACACTATAAGATTAGAAAAGGAGAACCTGTTAATAGGAAGGAAGAAATTTTTATGGATATGGCTAATAGTAAAACAGCCCGTTTATATTACGAAGATTCCCATAAAATTTATTTTACAGCAAAAGTCCTGGACTGCTGTCCCAGTCCAAAGGACAGCAGTCTATGGGAAACCATTTTGAACCAAACTGCGTTTTACCCTGAAGGCGGAGGGCAGCCCGCCGATCATGGGCTTTTAGGTGGTATCCCCGTGATAGATGTAAAAGAACGGGATGGCGAGATTTTACATATGACATCGTCCCCATTAGAAATTGGATCAGAAATAGAAGGATGTATTGATTGGATCCGTCGGCTTTCCCTGATGCAGCAGCATACAGGAGAACATATTCTTTCCGGCATTGTCCATAAGCTTTATGGTTATGAAAATGTCGGATTTCATATGGGTGCAGACGGCGTGACAGTGGACTTCAACGGCGAGATATCCCCAGAGGATATTCCTAGACTGGAACGCCTCTCCAATCAAGCAATATGGGCAGATCTGCCAGTTGCTGCAGACTATCCGCCGGAAGATGCAAGAAGCCGGATGCAGTATCGAAGCAAAAAGGAATTAACAGGCCCTGTACGGATTGTCACCATAGAGGATACAGATGTCTGTGCCTGCTGTGGTGTACATACCCGCCGAACCGGAGAAGTAGGGGCGCTGAAAATTGTTTCCTGCCAAAAGCATAAAGGCGGCGTTCGGCTGACTGTTCAAATGGGGATGGGAGCGTTAGAACATTATGGGAAGCTTTTGGACAGTGCAGCGCAGATTTCCAGCCTGTTGTCTGCTAAGCAGTCAGAGATCGCCCCAGCTGTAGAACGGCTTCAAGAGGAATCTGCATCCCTGCGCCAGAAATTGGCACAGGCCCGGAAGGAAGCCTTTGAAGCCAAGGTTTCCACTCTGCCTGATGGACAACAGCTCTTATTTCTGGTGGAAGCCCCAGGGTTATCCCCCGCAGAACTCAGGCAATACTGCTCCTTTTTGTGCGGCAAGGCAAAGGTTGCGGCCATTTTTTCCGGTGACAGTTCCCAAGGATATAAGTACGCCTTTGGAAGCAGTTCTGTAGACATCCGCAGCTATGGAAAGGCTTTAAACGCCGCCTTACAGGGACGGGGCGGCGGCGCGGCTGATCTGGTCCAGGGTTCTGTAGCGGCTGATGCAGAAAAAATCCAGGACTTTTTCAGGAATCTGGAAATCAAGGAATGATTTAAATGGAAATTCAATATTCCCCTAAGACTGACGCAAATCTGGAAGCAGCCTTTATGACAGAAAGCTGCCTAAGCACAGCAGCGTCCTGTATTGCAGAAAGGAATGGCTGTAAGGAAATTTCTCAGGAACGCAGACTTCAGGCTGACAATGCAGCAGCACTTTTGTTTCTGGCACGCTATCCAGAAATGGAAAAACGGTCAGTATTGTCTTTGTTAAAAGAAATGATTGATTATGAAACTTACAAAGCATCAGAATTATTTGTTCTCTTTGCTAAAGAAGCCCAACATGACGGAGCAGAAGAAACAGCAAAACTATTTGAGGAAGAGGCGAGACTGGCGGATAAACACCGCCAGCGTTTGGAAGAATTGTATGTTTCCCTTTTCGGCGAAACATAATTTCTGATTTTATAAAAATGAGACATACAAAGGAGCCAACAACATGAAGCAAATTCAGGAAACCAAATTCCGTTTGTCCTCCCTGACAGTTTATCGGGAAGCGGCTAAAGATCCTGTTATCAGGCATTTAATCTCCCTGCTTTCAGAACGATTTAACGACGTTTATGAAGCTGCGGAAAAATATGCAGAATTCTATTCCCTGCTTGCTGGGAGCGAAAGCGGAGGGGACTTAACAGAATATCTCTATCATATTGCCCTGTACAGCGACAATATTTTTACCCGCCGGGCTGCACGGGGGGAATTATCCGCCTTATCAGAAAATATCTATTCAGCCGCAGCGCGTGATTTGGAAACCCTATGGTATGGGGCTGCTATAACTTCAGAGGACATTAAAGACAATCTTTCCAGCGCTTATCCCAGTTATGGGGATATGGTTGCAAATCTCCCAAATTATGACAATTTGCCTCCAGCTCATTTGAAAAACTGGGGGGAAGATATTAAATTCTTTGCGGAGTTTGCACGTCTGCATGGTTATGGTGTTTATGCCCAATACCGTTCCTTTTTGCTGGCAGCAGGACGGGATGGGCAGATCAGCCTTGACCCAGTTCAAAACCCGGACGGGATTCGGCTCAGGGATTTAAAGGGATACGAGCGGGAACGGAAAATTGTAATAGACAACACCTTATCCCTTCTTGAAGGAACGAAAGCAAATAATATTCTTCTATATGGGGATCGCGGGACTGGGAAATCTTCTACTGTTAAGGCTGTATTAAATGAATTTGTGGACAAGGGCCTGCGCTTAATTGAGGTTTCCAAAGACCACTTAACATATCTTGCCCCGCTGATTGAGCTTTTAGAGAAAAACCCTTTAAAATTTATTGTTTTTACAGACGATTTATCTTTTACAGAGAACGACAGCAATTATACTGCTATGAAAGCGGTTTTAGACGGCTCTACCCTGAAGCTGCCAGACAATGTGGTAATCTACGCCACATCAAACCGCCGGCATATGGTAAAGGAAACATTTTCAGGACGGGAAGGCGATGAAGTTCATCTGGCGGATACTTTAGACGAAGCAGCGTCGCTTTCAGACCGTTTCGGGATAACCGTTACATTTTTATCCCCAAATCGGAAGAAATTTAATGAAATCGTTTTACTCCTGGCAAAAGACAAAGGGCTGTCTGTTCCAGAGGAAAAGCTTCTTGAGGAAGCTAACATCTGGGCAATGCGCAAAGCCAATTTTTCCCCCCGCTGTGCAAAACAGTTTATTGACCATGTATATTCCCTTGCAAGCCGCGGGGAAAACTTCGACTGGGTTTCACTTCATACAAGCCAGACAAAGAATAACTAATGGAAAAAGGGGGTTCCGCCATGTCTCAGCATTGTACTGGATTATTTTGGCTGGGAATGCTTGGATTGTGTTTATCTTTGACTTTGGCGGGATGTCGAAGGGACAGCTCTTTATCATCGGACAGCAGCAGTTCTTTGCCGGAATCCCTCCCGCCTCAAGCGGCAGAGTATCCAGTCGAGGTATTTGGAGTCGAAGCAAAATCCCAGCCTGTCCGGGTGGTATCCCTTTCCCCTGCCGTAACAGAACTGCTTTGCGCCTTTGGATACGGTGATCGGCTTTTTGGCGTAAGCGATGCCTGCGATTACCCTGAAATGGTATTCGGCCTGCCGCAGTGCGGAACTTCTCTGCTGCCGAACTTGAAACAAATCGAGGAAATCAGCCCTGATTACCTGATTACAGAGACCCCTTTACAGCAGAACGACTACTGGGATTTGATGAATCTGGACATTGAAATTGTGGAGATTAACGCTCCCCAGGATTTTGCCGAAGTTTTAAATTTGTACCGTGATATTTGTATTTTGATGGATGGTGCTTCTACGGGAACCGAAACAGGAAAAATGCTTGCAGATTTATACTCCCAGCAAATTTCTGTTTTACAGGAGAAGGTTTCAGAAGACCCTTTAGGGGATACGCTTTCCACTGTTTTCGTGATAGATCCCAGCGGGGTGGTTGCAACAGGCGGTTCTTTATATCACGAAATTCTGTCAATATTAGGGTTGGTTAATTTAGCGGAGTTTGGAGATATTTCTGGAAAACAGCCTGATCTGGTTTTATTTGGGGATCGCATTTCCAAAGAGGATATTCAGCAATCTTCTGATTTTGGGAACTGGGAAGCTGTACAGAAGGATAAAATGTTTAAGGTGCCTTTAGCTCCACTGGAAAGAGCCTCTCCAAGGATGTTTGACATGCTGGAACAGCTTGCCAAACAAATCTATACTGCTTCTTGGGATACGCTTGAGTAGACAATTAAAAACCTTTCCCACAATCAGCTTTTCAAAATAAAAGCCCGCTCATTTAAACGAGCGGGCTTTCTCTTTACGATCTGGAATTATCCAAGAATATTAATCAACACACCGGCTGCAACAGCAGAGCCAATAACACCTGCCACGTTGGGGCCCATAGCGTGCATAAGGAGATAGTTTGTAGGAACTTCCTGTTGTCCAACTTTCTGAGCAACACGTGCAGCCATTGGAACAGCAGATACACCAGCAGAACCAATCAAGGGATTGACTTTCCCGCCGGTAATAATATACATCAATTTGCCAAACAAAACACCGCAGGCAGTGCCAAAGCAGAAAGCAATCAATCCCAAAACAATAATCTTTAAAGTTTCAGGAACAAGGAAGTGGTCATAGGTAGCAGTAGCGCCAACGGAAACGCCCAGGAAAATTGTAATAATATTCATTAATTCATTCTGAGCGGTTTTAGAAAGGCGGTCAACTACACCAGATTCTTTAAAGAGGTTGCCAAGCATCAGCATACCAACAAGAGCAGCAGAATCTGGTACGATAAAGGAAACAATGATCGTTACCATAATGGGGAAAACGATTTTTTCCAGTTTAGAAACAGGACGGAGCTGTCCCATAACAACGCTGCGTTCTTTTTTCGTAGTAAGCAGCTTCATAATAGGAGGCTGAATAATAGGAACCAAAGCCATGTAAGAATAAGCAGCTACAGCAATGGAGCCCAGCAGTTCAGGGGCCAATTTACTGGTGGTGAAGATTGCGGTTGGGCCGTCAGCGCCGCCAATAATACCAATAGAACCAGCCTGTTGGGGATTAAATCCCAAAGCCAAAGCACCAATAAAGGTGAGGAAGATACCACCCTGAGCAGCTGCGCCTAAAAGGAAGCTTTTGGGATTGGCAATAAGGGGACCAAAATCGGTCATACATCCAATGCCCAGGAAAATGAGGGGTGGATAAATGCCCATTTTAACGCCTTGATAGAGGTAATAAATTAAGCTTCCCTCATTGTAAGAGGAAAGGTTTGCCATTGGAAGGTTTGCCAGCAGCATGCCGAAAGCAATCGGCAGAAGCAGAAGTGGTTCGTAACCTTTGGCCACCGCCAGGTAAATGAGGACCATCGAAATTAACAGCATGACCAACTGCTGCCATTGCACCTGACAAAAGCCTGAATTTGTCAGGATTTCAGAGATGGTTCCGACAATGGTAGAAAACATGATATCTCATCCGTCCTTTCCTTGATAAACCGTCCACAGCCTTTAAAACGGGCGTGTATTTTGCTGCATACCAGCCATTGCCCATGCCGGACGTGCTTCCCGCGCCCGTTTGACACTCTTAACTGTATAAGAGCCGGCTGGAACGCCTTCATCCTGCATAATTGCCGCAATCGCTGCGCTGATAACTGCGATAACTTCATCGCCGATACCATCGTCAGTTTGCATGGCAGGTTTAGGCTGAGGATTTGCCACAGGTGCAGCCGCTTTTGGAGCAGGCTGAGCCTGTGGGGACGCTTTTCCGCCGGATGCTGAAGAACCTCCCTGTTTACCGAAACTGCCGACAACTTTACCCATCAGCATTATCAGCACAACCAGCAATACTAATACTAAAAAAACTACCAATACGCCGGTTACAAGTACTGTAAGGGCAAACATCCAATCAACATTCATAAAATTCCTATCTCCTTACCTTTGGGATTTTAGATTGGTCGAATCTGCCAACGATTTCTCGCTGAAATCTTACCAGAGTACATTATACAATATAATTCATAGTTTTGCAATTCTTTCTTTCTAAAAAATACAAATTCTTTTTTTGCCTTGTAAGCATTGAAAAAAGCTAATTTGCGGGCGCTGCTTAAAGCGAATAAAAAGGTTTGGAGTTCAAAGGTTTATGCTGCAAAGCTATGTGCAGCAAAGCTATGTGCAGCAAAGCTGCACTCCTCAAAAGCTTCCCCGTTGCGGGTTCAGCTGAACTGAACCCGCAAGACGCGAAATATACCCTTGCACTGCAAAAGCTATAGAAAAACATCTCTAAATAGGTTTTTTGACCGATTAAAATCTATTTTACGGACATACAGCCCGGTTTAAGAAGAAAACACATGAAGCTGACAGGGCTAGGTTATATTAGTTCTTCGACAGCAAACGATACGCACCGCAGGGACGAACCCGTAAAGGATGGAATGCACCTTCTCCAAAAACAGCTTCAGCCTTTTGGCGGAAATCCGAAATAATCTCCAGAGGGGCATAGACCTGTACCGCCCCTGCAAATCCTCCTCCATGAACCCGGCAGGCGCCTTTGCCGTCCAGAATCCCCTTGCATAGTGCCAAGGCCAAAGGAATCCCCTGTTCTTCAGGATGGGTTGGGCTGTATGTATTTTGCAGGTACATAAAAGAGGAATTTCCTGATGCGTTGACCGTATCTAAAAAGGCGTTAAAGTCCCCCTCCTTCAGATATCGTGCCAAATCCGCAGCACGTTGGTTTTCCTGGAAAAAGTGGATGGCACGCAGTACAGCACGATCTCCATACTCAGCACGAAGTTTTGGGATAGAGCTGAAAAATACGGATTCCTCCACATCCCGTAAAACGTCTTTTTTAAAGAAACGGGCGATATTTCCCATTTCCTGGGGAACGGCCGCATAGTCCGGGGTTAGATCTGTATGGTTTCCGCCAGTATCTATAATGCCTAAAGAATATCCATAACGTTCCACATCAAAGTCAATCCGTTCAATTTCGGGTTCTTCTGGGTTTTTAAAATCCATAGCGGCAAACCCGCCAATAGCGCTGGCAGATTGGTCTAAAAGCCCAGACGGTTTTCCAAAATAGACGTTTTCCGCATACTGACCAGTTTTGGCAATTTCAACAGGTGAAATTTCCCCTTGATTATAAAGGTAATTCAGCAAAGAGCCGGCAAGCACCTCAAAAGAAGCTGACGACGACAGCCCTGAACCCTTCAGCACATTGTTCGTTGTGTAAACTTCCATCCCGCCGATTTTCCGTCCAAGCTGCTGGAACCGGGAGCAAACTCCCCGAAGCAGGGAGTTAGATTTATTGATTTCCTCCGAATGGATTTCCAAATCAGATAAATCGACAAAATTCATCGGATACCCTTCTGACTGGAGATGGATTGTGAAATCCTCTGTCCTAGCAGCTACTGCCAATATGTCCATGTCTACCGCAGCTGCTACAACCCTGCCGTGCTGATGGTCGGTATGGTTGCCGCCAATTTCCGTCCGTCCAGGGGCGGAAATCAGTTCCACATCCTTTTCCCCAAAAATCTCAATAAAATGTTCAATAGCTCTGCAATAACGTTTTCTTTGAGCCTCTAATGCTTTTTCCCCATACAAATACAGCAGCTGTTCATCAAACTTTTTTTCAAAAAGAGCCTTTTTGTACAATTCAGCAAGCATATTAATTCCCCTTTCTGATTCAAGGTTCCTTTTCCATTTCTCAAACAAAAAGAAACGCTCTATTACCATGATACTGGAAACCATGGAAAAATTCAACGGAAAGAATCAGATTTTTTCATGGACGATTGTTGTTTTTTTGTTTCAAATCGTTTATAATAATAGTCATATGACTTATCTACCTTGAAATAATATCTGAATTTAGAGGAGGAGACAGCATGACTTCAGAGTCAGCTACTGGTAATCACAACATGGAAAACGGTTCCTTCAAATACTCCTATAAAATCAAAACGAAGGAAAGCCTTGCTTTAGCTGTTTATAATACCGGTATGCAGCAGTGTGAAAGCGGTTATTCCTGGGGGCCTGCTGTTCGAGATCACTTCCTCATTCATTATGTTATTTCAGGAAAAGGTTCTTATGAGTGCGCCGGAAAATCTTATTTTCTCCAGGCTGGGGATCTGTTTCTGGTTTATCCAAACGAGGTTGTGTCCTACTGTGCTGATAAGGACGAGCCCTGGCAATACTGCTGGGTCGGCTTTAACGGTACAGAAGTACAGAGAATGTTAAATCTTACCCCTTTCCGGCATGATAATTTGGTCCTTTCCCTTCCAGACCAGGAACTTTACCGCCGGCTTATCGACATTTATGAAGCACGCGGCAACAAACCTACTGATGAACTGAATATGATTGGACGTCTTTACCTCTTTTTAGGGAAAATGGTAGAACTGCAAGGGGCGAACCGGCCTGAATCTGATGTTACCAGCGACTATATTGAAACTGCCCTGAAGTTTATCCAATACAATTATTCGCACTCCATTGACATTACCAGCATTGCTGCCAGTATTAAAATTAGCCGCAGCCATTTATACCGTGTTTTTATTAAACATTTGCGGCTGTCTCCCAATGATTATTTAACGCAGTATCGAATTAACCGTGCATGTGCTTTGCTGAGGAACTCAAATTTAACAATCTCCAACATTGCGAATTCCGTCGGTTATGATGATCCGTTGTATTTTTCACGGGTTTTTAAAAAGGTGAAGGGGGTTTCCCCCACCATCTACCTCAAGAACATAGACTTAGAAGATGATGAAACAAATTAGTAGCGCGGGTTTAATGAATTTTTATGGTTTTCGGTTTAAGAGCCTATCCCAGAATCAGACGTACCCAGACTGTGCAGTCTGGGTACGTCTGATTCTGGGATAGGCTCTTAGGTACGCCATCATGGCAAACCGTTGGTTTGCTGGATGGCTGCAAGAGAAAACTTTTAGCTTCGTCAAACTCTGCGGAGTTTGACACAGAGGAAGAAGCCCGCCCAATGGGGCGCTCCCAATAAGCTGGTACCAATCCCAATCTAATCCCACCCTCGAAGCAATTCCAGCGGGCTTTTGATTTTGAATACTGACGAAGCGGTTTGGTATCAGCCTCTTAGGCAAGGCTTACGTTGGCTTTCAGCAAGCTGGGGTATTTCGCGCCCGCGGGCGCGACCAGAGGAACTTTTTAGGAAAGTTCCTCTGGACTCTTCAAACCTTTTTAATCCGCCCCAGCTTGTACTCATCTTAGCTTATCCCCCGCTAATTAGCTTTTCCAAAATCCAAAAGGCAGGGCGTATGCCCTGCCTTTTCTTCCTCTTAGCAACATTTAACCAATGGGTTCACGCTGTTTCTGCATTTCCGCGAAATTGGCAATCAATTTAACCGAATTTTCGATTCCAACCCGGCTGGTGTTAAGGGCAATATCATAGTTTTCCATTGCCCCCCATTTTTTACCGGTATAGTAGCTGTAATAGCTGGCCCTTCTGCGGTCAGTGCGAATAATAGTTTCCTCTGCAATTCTTGCAGGTTTTTGATATAAGTTGGAAATCCTGCGAATACGATGGGGCAAATCCGCATATACAAAAACGTTTACACAGTTATTAAAATCCCGTAAAGCATAATCAGCACACCTTCCCACAATGACACAGGGGCTTTCCCTTGCCACAAGCTGGATGGCTTCAAATTGAGCCAGGAAAAGCTTATGATTAATGGACATATCTGCCCCATATCCGCCTGTTGACAGGGAAAACAGAAGGCTCATAGGCTTTTCATCGTTGATTTCCAAAAGATCCCTGCTCAAGCCGCTGTGCTTGGCAGCTACCGTCAACAGTTCCTGGTCATAGAATTTAATACCAAGATAAGCGGCTAGCTTCTCACCTATCTCGTGTCCACCACTTCCATATTGCCGTCCAATTGTAATAATGAGGTTATCCATAATCAGGCTCCATTTCTCCGGCGGTATCCATGTAACATTTGAGACGTCGGGAGTTTTCCGGGTAATAACAGTTTTCAGTCTCTCAGGCTACGTCCTGCCTGCCGCCGGTCAGCAAGGTTAAAGGGCGCCATACTGTTTCACTGCTATTATATGGACTACAGCGTTTCCCGGTACAAAATGGCGTTTAGTTCCTGCCAGTTTAGACAAGTTGTATAAATACCATCTGAATTCCGATTCTACATCTATATTATCCTACAAATCAGAGATTTTGTCACTCCCTTTCCCTAAAAATAATTGCACAATTTTTCCTCTAAAATTTTGGAATTTCCTCTATAGCAAGTAATTAAAACAGTTCTTTCCTCTGCCCTGTCAGTTTTGAAACATCGTCGTTATGCCCCATGATGATAAGTGTTTCCTTCTCTAAAAATACATGGTCAGGCTGAGGGAGCGGCTTGATTTTTCCGTTTTCCTTTGTTGCTAAAATACTGATCTGGTATTTGGAGCGGACATTTTTCTGAATGATCGTTTTCCCAACCCAGGAAGGAGGCACCTGAATTTCATAAATGGAGTAGTCCGGCGTTAGTTCAATATAATCAAAAACATTATCAAGCCCGTATTTTACTGCAAGGCGCTCTGCCATTTCCTTTTCAGCATAAATAACCTGATCTGCCCCATTGCGGAGCAGGAATTTGGCATGAACATCGCTTCTGGCTCTGGAAATAACAAATTTAGCTCCAAAGTCTTTTAACAGGGCAGTTGTTTCCAAAGAGCTTTGGAAGTTATCTCCAATGACCACTGCACACAGATCAAAATTTCCAACTCCTAATGATGCTATAAACTGTTCATTGGTTGCATCCCCAATCTGCCCGTTTGCCATATAGGGCATAGCATCGTTTACACGGGATTCTACAACATCTACACCCATAACGTCGTTACCCTGTTTATAGAAGTTATAGGCCATATGCTGGCCAAATCTGCCCAGTCCAATAATTAAAATCGATTTTGTCATCTATACATGCTCCTTTTTACTCGATAAAGGGGTTACGTCACCAAAACAGTTCACGATTCCCTGAAACGGGAAATCCGGCTTTTGTGCCTGCTTTATCCAACTGTAATTCGTTCCAAGGGAAGACGCGAAGGCGCTGAATCATACAAATCAGAGAAGACAACAAGCATTGTCAAGCCTCCGACCCTTCCAAAAAACATCATGACAATCAAAATAAGGTGTGACCAAACAGACAGGCCGGGAGTTGCCCCTAGGGAAAGCCCTACTGTGCCAATTGCAGAAACTGTCTCAAACAAAACTGCACGCAGCCCAATCCCGTCAATAGAGGAAATGGCAAGCGCCGCTGCCAAAACAACGGAAAGATACAGCATAAATATACTGCATGCCTGTTTAAGAACTTCCCCGCCAATACGGCGGCGGAAGCATTCAACTTCTTTTTTATTTTTCAGTTCAGAAAGAATGGTCAAAAAGAGAACGGCAAAGGTAGTTGTTTTAATTCCCCCGGCAGTTGAACCGGGAGAGCCTCCAATCAGCATCAAAGCACAGGAGAGTAAAATTCCCCCATCAGAAAATTGGGACAAATCTACTGTGTTAAAACCAGCCGTCCGAACAGTGACAGACTGAAAAAGGGAGTACAGGCATTTTTTCCATGGAGAAGCACCAGAAAAAGCTTCTCCATTCCATTCCAGCAGCGCGAACAGTATGGCACCGCCCAAAAGTAAAATTCCAGATGTTACTAAAACAAGTTTGCTGTTAAGTTTATAACGGCGAAACCTTGTTTTATTTTCCACAATATCGGCCCAAACATAAAAACCCAGCCCGCCAACCACCACCAATGCCATTACAACACCATTAAAAAGGGGATCGGAAGCAACAGAAGTCAGAGACGAAAAAGGCTGGACATGTCCCATCAAATCAAATCCAGCGTTGCAGAATGCAGAAACCGCATAAAAAATGGAAAAATACAATCCCTTCCAAAAACCGTTTTGCGGACATAACCGGAAACAAAGTAAAAGCGCTCCTGTCCCTTCAATCAAAAGGGTGCCAAAAAAGATAAACCGGGCCATCTTTACAATTCCTCCCACCTGGGGAGCTGAAACAGATTCCTGCATCATAAAGCGATGGCGCAGTCCGATTTTACGCCGCATAAACATAACGCTGACAATCGAAAGGGTCATAAATCCAATTCCGCCTACCTGAATCAGTGCTAAAATAATAATCTGTCCAAACAGCGACCAATAGGTATAGGTATCAAATACAACCAATCCAGTAACGCAGGTAGCCGAGGTAGCGGTAAAAAGTGCGTCCACCAAAGGCGTAACAATCCCCACACGGGTAGAGATTGGCAGCATTAAAAGCAGTGTACCTATTGCAATCATAGCCACATAACCGAATACAATAATTTTGGTGGGAGATATCCGGGAGGCTGGAAAGGATTGAATTTTCTTCTCAGCCGCTGAAGTAATCTTTAAAGATTCCGAAATACGGAACATGGGTTCATCCTCCAAAACTTTCTAGCGAAGCTGATAATTGTTAGAAAAGCCATAACTGATAAACAGTTTCCCGCCTTTCTCCAGATCTGCCCCTTTTTTCTTTGCCCCGCTTACTGCATTATACATAGAGCTGGTACTGACCAACGCGCTGAACAGCTCGTTTGGGAAATCGTCATATAATTCTTTTACAAGGGCCTTATAGATAAAATAATAACTGGCAAGCTGAGTTTTATATACATCTGTCTGGACATCCCCACAGCAGATCCCTATTTTCTCTCCGCATTGGATTGCTGGAAAGGCATGCTGTGCGCACATCTCCGGCAGGAAGTTCCTCAGTTCTTCTACCAGGTCGCTGTCCTCCAGCTCTTCTTGCAGCAGTTCCAGGTAACGGGTATCAGATTCATCGTTTATACACTTATGGTAAAGGGATATTGCCATATGGACAGCTTCTGCAATATCTTCTTCTGTGTAGGGATAAGGAATATGGGTTTCTTCCTTTTGCAGCAGGAAGAAAAACTGTTTTTGAGAGCCAAAGCCTTTTGTTTTCCAGCTCCGGGCATAGTCTGACATGATTTTCCCAAGCTCCGGGATAGGCATGTCGTTTATGCGACATTCCCCTATAATTTCATCCCCGTTTTTAGCGCAGTACGCTTTCACATAACACAGCTTTTGTCCCCCAATACGTTTTTGAATTTCATCCTGGAGCAGTTCCCATATATTCTCAGCATCTGTATCCTGGGGCATATCCCCCATGCCTACCAGGTTGCTTTGGTAGACTTCCCATTCATGGCGGGAATCGGCAAACTCAGTTTCCATTTCTGAAAGCGGGGCTTCCTGGGCCATAGCGCGTATACCATCCAACATACCAAACACAAAGCTTCCCTGTGCCATGCCAATCGCCATCTGCTGATCCTGCCCTGCCCCTGCACAACATTCAAAAACCTGCCGATCCCACTGGGGGGAATCCAAATAATAATTTATTACTGCCCCATTATCTGAAAGCTGGTTTATTTCCACCTGGATGGACACATCCCATGCAGGAATTTCCAAAGAATTCCCCTGGCGGTAGGTATCGGTGCCCTCCTGAATTAATTCCTCGATTTTCTCTAAAAGTTCATGCTCTTTACTATGCTTGTCATAACTCATAGGTGTCTTTTCCTTTCTGCTTTCGGCTCCTTAAATTTCTGTCTCCTGCTCTGGGTCGTTTTTCTGGTATGCCAATTCAATATCTATAAACTGGACTACTATTTGACAGATTTTCCCTCTGGCATCATAGCCAAAATACATCGGATACGCCCCATCTCCAAATCCACTTGGAAAAATGGGCAAAGAATAGTTTGTATTTGGGATTTTCCAATTAATCCAATCTCCCCCATTGCGTTGATACTTTGGATTCATGCGGGAATTCAACACAAACAGCGAGGAGAAATAATCATCATATAAATTATCCCCAGGACGTTCCTGTTCCCATTCATCCATAAAATCACAAAAAGCATCTCTTACTTTAACATCACAAACACAGGCGAGACCTGCATCCACGTTAAAGCCAAAATATTCTCCTTCCCGCAGATGAACTAAATCCTCCTCCCCTGTCAAAGCTTCTTCATGATACAATGCAGGATGGTTTGTAAAACATACACGTACAGCGGCAAAACGGGCATAGTTTCCATTCTCTGGAAGTATAATGCAGGCTTCCGCCTCGTATTTCCCTGCTGGAACTTTTTGCAAATATGGCTGTTGATCCCGGCTCATATATGTTAAAGGATCTCGTGCCAGAATTTCCCCTGTTGGAAAGGATATTTCGCCTAGAGAGATTTGATCGATTGCCTTCCCGCAAACCTCCTTGTCAGAGAAGTATGCGTTGAGATCATTGGGACAACGTATCCAAGTTCTTTTCTGGTTATAAAGCTGTGTCCATTCTGTTGTTGGAGCCATGGGTTATCCCCCTTCCATCCATTTATGAGTGAATTATACCATGCCATTTTTTCAATTTCTACCCCTTTAATATTATTTTGTTAAAAAAAGAAAAGTAAATTTGCGAGAGAGCTAAGATGAGTACAAGCTAGGGCGGATTAAAAAGGTTTCGGGTCAAGGGGGCTTTCCTAAAAAGCCCCCTGTCGGGTCCAGGGCAGACAGCCCTGGTCGCGCCCGCAGGCGCGAAATACCCCTGCTTGCTAAAGAAAAAAGAAACCCTACCTAAGCTTCGTCAGTATTTAAATAAAAAGCCCGCTGGAATTGCTCAGGGGGTGGGATAAGATTGGGATTGGAACCAGCTTCTGGGGGGCACCCCATTAGGCGGGCTTCTTCCTTTTTGTCAAACTCCGCAGAGTTTGACAAAGCTGAAAGTTTTCCCTTGCAGCCATCATGGCAAACCAACGGTTTGCCATGATGGCGTACCTAGAACCGAAACCCTTATTATTAGAATAGCATCTTGCCCTGGTGAGTGTTAATTCGAGGATATATCGCCCGGTTTATACCAAATTATCAGGAAGCCTTCCGCAAAGCAGCGGAGAACGCAAAGAATAATTCTGTACATTTGCCAAAATAGTTTCATCCCGGCCGCTGGCATAACAGTAACGGCAGCCAAGGGTACAGGAGTTATAAACGCCTATATCAACGCTTTCCGCACAATGACAGGCAGGGCGTTGATTTTTGTCTCTGCGGAAGCTAAATTGTTTTCCTGTAATCCGTTCAATCAGTTCCCCATCAATACAGGCTCCATGGGAAATGCCGTAATCCTCCAGATTCATTTCTTCCGCGCAGGATTGAAGGACCATTCCATAGAAGGAGGCAATTTTAGAAAATTCTGATGCAAGGATTTTTATTTGCGGCAGATCAGGGACTTCTATTCCAAACATTCGGAAATTTTTCCGCTTTTTCATATAAGGGTCAACAAAACTGATAACACATCGGTTTGTTTTGCCTGCCAGCTCCTGCGCCATCCGGGCAAATTCCTTCAAATGGAACTCCAGGGAATAGGTTTTTGTGAACAAGATAGGATCATAGCGCCAGATTACCCTGCCTATGCCAAGACGTTCAGATAATTCCTGAAAAACGGAAATCAAATTACTTTTAGGCGGAAGACTGGGCTCAATATCTGTTCCATAGGGAGTAAGGGTAAATTGAAAATAATAGGCGTATCCTTCTAAAAGATGGAGATGCTCCAGCATTGGACGGGGGTTCTTGCTCCAAAACACAATACAGTCTACCGAATCCTTTGTAAGAGGAACCCGCCGGAGCTGGCTGGGATTCATTGGGTTATAGGTAAACACATATCCTTCTGCAATACGGTTTAAAAACCATTTGCTGTATAATGCGGGGATATCAGTTCGGCGGCTTGCGCTGATAATCATTGATATATCTTTTTCCTTCCTTGATTTAGTGTAACGTGAATTCGGAAAAAACATTGTTAATTGGATGGTTATCGGTATTAGGTACGCCATCATGGCAAACCGTTGGTTTGTTGGATGGCTGCAAGAGGAAACTAAAAGCTTCGTCAAACTCTGCGGAGTTTGACACAGAGGAAGAAGCCCGCCATAATGGGGCTGCACGCCCTAAACTGGTTCCAATCCCAATCTTATCCCACCCCCTGAGCAATTCCAGCGGGCTTTTTATTTAAATACTGACGAAATGGTTAATTATCTGTCTCTTTGGTATGCTTTATATTTGCTTTCAGCAAGCTGGGGTATTTCGCCCTCTGCGGAGGGCGACCAAAGGAACTTTTTAGGAAAGTTCCTCTGGACTCTTCAAACCTTTTTAATCTGCTTTAGCTTGCGGTCATCTTAGGCTGTGCCCGCCCCATAAACTTTCCACAAAAAACGCCCTGGCTTTCGCCAGGGCGTTCCCATGCAAATTATTCGTTGCCGCCGTTATTTCTCTTTGCGAAACACTCGCTGCAATAAACAGGACGATCACCGGAGGGTTTAAAAGGAACCCTGGCTTCTTTGCCGCATTCAGCGCAGATAGCGGTAAACATCTCACGAGCGGTACCGTTCGCATTTTTACGGGCATCACGGCAGGCTTTACATCTTTGAGGCTCGTTTACAAAACCTCTCTGAGCATAGAATTCCTGCTCGCCAGCAGAGAAAATGAACTCATTGCCGCACTCTTTGCATTTCAAAGTCTTGTCAGTGTACATTGGTAATTACCTCGCTTTGATTATAAATTTGCCCTTAGGTTTCTTGGAAAGCGCTGCATTGAGAACTACTCACAATGGAAACTCTGCCTTAAAGCTAACGGGCATATACTCAGCCAAAGGGCTGGTAAACAAAAGTTAGAGAGGAAACCTAAATCAAAAATCTTTTTCCTGCTGCATAGAATTCCTCAATTTACGTTTAATACGTTGTAAGCCATTATCTACGGCTTTTACAGAGGTTTTCAATTCATCGGCAATTTTTTGATAGGAGCAGCCTTCAAGATAAAGCCGGACTATTTGCATCTCCTTTTTAGAAAGAAGATCATCCAGTTTTTTCTGCCAGGCAGCATCATCCTCTTGCTGGATAACAAGGTTTTCAGGGCTGTTTGCAAAATCTCCCCCTAATTCAGTAAGCTTTGCAAATACTTTTTCTTCTTCAGGGGAAAGTTGTGAAACAGAAATTTCTTCCCGTCGTTTCCCCTGCTGTTTTGCCACAGCAGCCGCCAGCCTGCGGTGAATACATAAGGCGGCAAAAGAACCAAAAGAACTGCCCTGAGAAGGATCAAAACACTTTGCAGCATTCAATAAGCTCAACATACCTTCTTGTACCAAATCATCAAATTCCATCCCGTAATATCGAGAAGCAATTGCATAGACCAGCGGCCTGTAATCCGCTACCAATTCTGACACATCAGGTATTGAACCAGATATAGAAGTATTCTCATTGTTCATGGACTGCGTTTCTTTTATGTTTGGAGTTTTCATCTATGCACGAAAGAATCCCTTCCACAACTACTTCTTTACATACTATACTAAATTTCTATGCAAATGTCAATAGGAAAAGAAAATAAAAAATGAAAATTTGAGTTGGCCGGCTTTTTTGCCGGCCGGCTCAAAAAATATCATACAAAAGTTGGCAAAAAATGATTTTTTATTTTATCTTTTGACGTGGGCGTTTTCCACTGAGCAGGAATGCAAGGATTCCTATTACAAGTAAAATTGCAAAAATCATAATGCCAATAATCACTTTTGGCAAGGCACTTTCTGTTTGTTCTGTACCTTCAATGGATGGAACTGTGTCTTTATCGCTGCCCTCAAGGGGAGGATTTATATTGACAGACGGAGGAGCAACAATTTTAGAGGAACTTTGAGAAGATCCGGAGGAAATGCCTCCTGTCCCGGAAGGAGAAGAAACCATCGAGGACTGGGAAGATGAATTCTGCTGTCCGCCGCTTCCCTGGGGCAGTACAGCACTGGAAGCTGGCCTGTTTGCTGTCCCGCCGCCAATATTGGTGTTGTTGAAATTATCTTCAGCTGGATTTCCGGTATTGGGAATAATGATGCCGCCGGATTTTGCCCGGTTTGCAATTTGTGAAATGGTATAGAATCTTTCCCCGCTCAGGTTCTTAGGCATTGAAGAACCGTTCAGGGTAATCATTTCAGAGGTATAATCGCTTTTTATGTCTATTGTGACATTGCGGCCCCGGATAGCGTCAAGCAGGGTTTCAGGAATAAAGGTATTATTTCCGGCGTTAATCGTAACGCGTGCGCCGGATTTATAGGATTTCAGGTTTTCTACAACATCGCTCCACAGGCTTTCCAGATCGCTGATGGAAGCCGGAACAGCCGAGTTGTACAGTTCGTTGAGTGTATACTGCTTTTTGCTGCCCAAATCTACAGGCATTTCCAACCCGTTAAAGGTCATCTGGGGGTAATCGTCACTTTTCAGCTTCATGGTAATGTTCCGTCCACGAATGGCATCCAGGACTGTTTTGGGAATTGCTTCGTTGTCTTTGGCGTTAATGGTAATGGTGGTGCCTTCCTGATAGGATTTCAGGGATTTCACAACATCGCTCCACAATTCCTCCAGTGAACCGGAAAACGTCCCGGAAGAATTAGAATTGGAGGAAGAACCAGAGGACAGCTCCTGCACTGCTTTATACAGTTCGGACATGGTATAACTTGTTTTCAGGGAACTGGTCTTTGGCAGGTTTTTCCCATTAAGAACAATGGTTTTTGTGTTGTCATTCTGAATTTTTAAGGTAATGTCGCGGTTTCTGATTGCATTAAAGACGCGGGTTGGGAAATAGTCATAATCGCCCGCATCTACAAGGACTGTCCTGCCGGAATTGGTGTCTTCCAGCGTATCAGCAACATCGTCCCAGAATTCATCCATTTCTCGTTGGTGCTGGATTGCATCAGAAAGGTTCCCGCCCCCGGAACTTCCGCCGGAGGAACCGCCGGAACTGGTACTCTTGCGCTTCCAGGCAACGGCGAAGGGGCTTAATGAATTGACCGTTATTTTCAGATGGCTGCTTTGGGCGCTGACCGTCTCTGTGCGGATTCTTCCGTTTACAAGATGGTAAACGGTAAAAACATGACGGCTGGAGGACGTTCCAGACGGATATGGGATATAAATGGTAACAGATTTACCGCTCCTGATGGCAATCTGTTCCCCAGTATAGTCATCATAGAGGCTCAAATCCATTAGTTCATAGTCGTCGAAGCTGCGGTCATCCATGTAATTTTCAAGGGTATTGTAGTCGCTGCCGGAAACATCCCCTACGACTAAACGGATATCGCTCTTTTCATGGGAGCCCACTAGGCTGGACGTACTCAGAGAAAGTCCGAAATCCCCAGAATCAGGATCACTGTCAACCGGATACCAGTCACCATCGGACCAGTTAATGCTGCTGCGTTCTACTTCAATGGTAAATGCTTTGGCGAGGCTGTACCCATTATAACTGACTTTAACTGGATAGCTGCCCGCTTTATTCAAAATGCTGTTGGTAACATTAAGCATGGACATGGTAAGGGTTCTTCTGGACTGGGGAATCCCGCTCTGCATTTTCATGGCAACCCAGCCGCCGGATAAATCTAAACGGCTGTCGCCTGCATCGTATTCCAACTGATCGGGAGCTCCCACTTCCAGTCCAATAATACGATCTTCTACCGTAATTACAAAGTTAGTCGAAGCAGAATGTTTTTTACTGGAAACCGTAATGGTGCGTTTGCCTATGCTGTCGTTGCCGGAATCTGTTTTATCATAACCGGAAAGCATATCCCGTGTAACGATTTCGGTAACGGTAGAGCCTCCGTCAAATTTTGTAACAAGTTTAAAATTGTTGGAAAGAGCAATGTCATTGCCCAAAGTTACTTTAGAGGGAGGATTCTGGAGGGTTATTTCATACCCCTGTTCCCCTACGGAAATTTTAAGCCGGAACTCATTAAACCCATAGGAAGGATTGTCTAACAAACGAAGGACAATGCTTCCCTCCATCCCAACGGACAGTCCAGAATGAATCTGGTAATACAAATTCCCGTTTTTGATTTCCGGCTGAACGCTGTCATCAAAGATGTAGTCTCCTTCCATATTATAGACATACACATACTGGAAAGCGTTGGCTGGTACGCCAAACTGGGTAAGGGGGATAAATTTGCGGGATGTATCATCTTTGGACAGGGTACGCGAAACATCTACAGAGGAGAATGTTTTCCGTCTGATCATCATCTGCGTAATAGCCAAGTCCTTATTGGAAAGGATGTAATTGGGATCCTCTATTGCAATGGAAAGGTCATAAGTACCCTGCTCCTTGGGCATGTCAGAACTGCCATTATAGAGGACAGAAACGCGGCTTTCCTCTCCACGGGCAGTCTGATAGAAAGCCTCAACCCCTTTGGCTTTGCCGTCGTATTCGACAAAAGCCATGCCGCTGGAATAATTAAACTCCACGTCATTAGAAGCAGGCCGGCGGAAGAAAATATCGACAGTCCGCGGAGCAATGGTAAGGGCAGCGCTGTTATTATCGGCGGCCAGTTTATAGTTGCGGGAAACAGGCTCCAGTGTTCCCAGGGTATAGGGATAGGGATGGCCGTTTAACACATCTTCACCGGGTTCCCTTCCCGGCTTGCCCTTAACTTCAATTGTTTCTCCTAATTGGTAGATGGGATCAGGGTCTTTATCGCCGTATATTTTGGTTTGGGACTGGAAAGAAACCTGAACCGTTTTAGGAAGAATGGTAAGGGAAGCAGGGGTTTGGCTCTCCGCCAAAACCAGTTCAAACAAATCGGAAGCTGGTTTCAGCCCATCGAGCGTATAGGCATAGGAACCTGCGTCTTCACCGGTTTTACGGGTTAATTTCCCCTCTACTGCAATTGCCTGGCTCAATTTATAAGAAGGTTCAGGGTCAGGTTCACCAAAAGTTTTTTCTTTAGAATCCGGGGTAACAAAAACCTGGGTTTTCTGGCTGGGGATTGCTGAACCTGTGTCAAGGATCTCAAACATTCCTACTGTCTTTGACAAAACAAAGGTATAATTTTTCTTATCGGCCTCATTTGCAGGTGCCAGAGTCCCAATAGAATAGGCATATTTACCAACAGCATCTCCCTTAGCGCGTTCAATAGCCCCTGTTACAGGCATGGATTTACTTAGTACATATTGAATGGCTTTATCTGCCTCACCCATATATTTATATTGGTTAGGAATAGAAACAGTTACTTCTTGCGGATAAATTGTCAGCGCTGCGTTATTGTTGGCAAGTTCCAATTTATATTCCGGGCTGACCGGGGCAAGGGTGCCTAATGTATAGGCGTAGGTTCCAGCATCTGAACCGGCTTCACGGGAAATTTCGCCTTTTAACTCAATTTCCACACTGGGGGTAAATTGGGGCTGAGGATCGTCCTCCCCATAGGTTTTATCAAGGGAATCCACTGTAATGACTACAGTTGTTTTCCCGTCAGGGGTTGTTTGCCCGCCATCAGAAGGTGGGGCAGGTTCAGAAGGATTGGGCTGGCTTCCTGAACTGGAAGAATCAGAGGGGGCAGTCTGGGAAGGACTTCCAGATGAGTCCGTATTAGATTCTGATGTTGAATTTGAAGTTTCACTGGAACTGGTAGTGGATGAAGAATCTAAGGATGAAGCAACATCTTTGTCGCTGTTTGGCGTTGAATTACTGGCGGAATCATCTGTTCCTTCAACTTCCGGGGTCTGGTCCTCCACAGGTTTAATAGAAAAATCCTTAGGAACTATAACAGACTGCGGGATAAAATAATTCTCCGCTTTATTGCCCTGAAGGACAAATTCAGTTAAAGCAATTTCCTTATAATCTCCAGCTTTTTCAGAAGCTACAACAGCTTTAACCTTTGTTAAATCAATCGAAACATCGTCTTTACCGGAAATATTCCCCAAAGCAATCTGCTGAACAGGTACAAGCGCTGTTCCATCATAAGGTTTGGAGACATCCTGTAATGTGACGCCGGAAATATTTAGTTCCCTTTTCGTGATATCAAATTTAGGGGCGTTGTCAGCTAAAACGAGTTTATATAGGTTTGCTTTTGTAGAATCCTTAATTTTCAGTGAGCCAAGAGTAATAGAATAAGATTTCACATCTTCACCAGACTCCCTGGAAAGAGCTCCATCCAGTTCTACATTGCCGCCGTTGACGGCATAAGTAAATACAGGATCTTTGTCCCCGTAAACTTTTTTAAGTACATTTGGAGTTATCGTCAATGTTACAACCTGGTTTGTTTCGCTTAATGCAACAGTGTTATCGTCAGTTAGATATAGATCTGAAAAGCTATTTTCTCCGCTGACAGCTGTTTTAGAACCAGCCAGCAAAACGCCTTTTTCCACATCTACAGCGTACCAGGCTTTATCCAACTGTACAACATTCCAACTATGGGCAGCCCCGGAAAACGTTCCATTTACAATATTACAGGCCAAATTATACTTCTTGGCAAGGGTATTAAAAGATGCAGCGTTTTTATTGGTTTGGGTGCGAAGATAATCATAAATTTTCTCCACAGCATCCCTGCCGGAAGCTGTACCAATCGCTTCGACAGCAGATTTCTCCCACTCCGCCGCAGATACGTTCCCTGTTTCCTGTTGTGTTTCCCCCTGTGATGTTGGCGGAGTTTTAGGGTACTCCACACCATACGCAGCCGTAAACGGCCCGCCAAGGCTCATTACAACAGCAAATGCTGCAATAGAGGAAATCGTCCGCTTCCATGCGTTCAGATTCTTTTTCATTATTCAACCCTCATTTCTATCAATGTCGGCAATTTAGTCCCTTTTGTTTTAATATATTATATTCGTAAGATCTTTTCCATCGGCTTCCCTTTGGCTAATTCGTCAATCAGTTTATCCAAATATCTGATTTTCTGCATCAAGGGCTCTTTGATTTCCTCAACGCGGCATCCGCAGATTGTCCCTTTAATCAATACGCAGTTTGGATTGATACATGGTGCTTCACGGAAAAAGGTTCCATAATCAACATCATTGGTAAGCTGCTTTTCTAAACCGGCTTCATCATACCCAGTCAGCCAGAAGATAATTTCATCAACTTCTTTTTTAGTACGGTTTTTCCTTTCTGCTTTTGAAACAAGCAGAGGATAAATTTTAGATAATTTCATTGCATAAACTTTTTGGTTTTCCATATCAGGCATTCTCCAATTTCCAATCTGATTCTTTAAAAACGCAAGGTTGCCGCTTTGGAAAAAATAGGCTATAATAGATATATCATCCAAAAGCAGAGAGGTAGTTTAAATGGAACTGAAAAAAATGCTTTTTGTATTCAACCCCAATTCCGGGAAAGCAGAAATCCAGCCGCGTATCTATGAACTTCTGGATATATTTGTAAAGGGCGGATACCTTCCGACAGTCTACCCGACCCAGAAGGCGCTGGAAGCAACCGAGATCATTGCTGAAAGTGCCGGAAATTATGATCTGATTGCCGCATCCGGCGGGGATGGAACCTTAAATGAAGCTGTTTCCGGCTTAATGCAGGGCGGTAAGCCCCAATTATTTGGCTATATCCCGGCGGGCACCGTCAATGATTTTGCCACCAGCCTGAAAATTCCCAAGGACATGAAAAAAGCAGCACAAACCATTGTAAACGGGACGCCGGTTTCCTGTGATGTAGGCAGTTTTGGAGGGAAATATTTCACATATATTGCTGCATTTGGGGCGTTTACCAATGTAGCCTACCAAACACCCCAGCAATATAAAAACGTTTTAGGCCGTCCCGCTTATCTGCTGGAGGGATTGCGGCAGCTTCCCTCCATTCATCCCTATCATATGACAGTACAATATGACGGCGGTGAAATCGAGGGGGATTTTATCTTTGGACTGATTGGAAATTCAACTTCTGTGGGAGGCTTTCAAAAACTTGCAGGCCAGCAGGTAGCCTTAAACGATGGGCTGTTTGAGCTGCTGCTGATCCGGCAGCCGGAGAGCATCGCCCAAATGCAATTCGTTATTAATGCGCTTTTGAAACGGGAGGAAGACAGCCAGGAATTAATTTTCCGAACCAAAAGCACCCGCTTCCAAATCCAGTCCCCAGATCTGGCGCCTTGGACACTGGATGGGGAGTTTGGAGGCGATCCCTCCCAGGTGGAAATTTCCGTACTGCCCCAGGCGCTAAACATCCTCACCCCCAGAGAAGCCCTTGGGGAAATCCCTGTTTCCGTCTCTATCATATAAGTGATGGAAAAACTGGATTTTACTGCATATATACTGTTACTTCCACAGAATTTTTTCAAGGTTCTCGGCTAACCGCTGTCCCATCATTATATGGCCGTCGTCAGAGGGATGTGTCATATCCACTGTAAGCCCTTGAATATCCTTTAAAATTTCTTTTCCTTCGATTAAATGCAGGCAGTTGGAAGTATCCTCCTGCCTGATTTTTTTCAGGACGGCTTCAAAATCCAAATATTTCCGGCGGCTGCTCTCCTGCCCGTTAAAGAGTGCATGTGCAGGATAGGCGGTAATCAAAACCACAGGTTTTCCCGGATTGGCTTTCAAAAGCGCCTGGGAAAGCGCACGGCACCGGGTTTCAAATTCCTCCACGGTAAAGCGGTTAAGCATATTGATCCCCAATTCCAGGGTGGCAACATCCCAGCCGTGCAGGGAAACAAGGTAATCAATCATTGCACTGTCGCAGAAACAGCTTCCTGCAACCGCTTTATTATAAACATCCGCTTTTAATCTTCTGGCAGCCTGAAGGACATACATATTAGATGCAAGATGCACGTCACCGCCAAAGGTAATAGAAGAACCATAGGCAAGCCATTTTACTTGTGGAACCTCTTGGGGTTCCGGCGGGCGGACATCATGCCCAAAAGTATCCAATCCGCAGAAAATCCCGCAGGACTGTTTATGGAATAGGACGCGCCATACACGGCAGTCAAAACGCCCTCCTTCCCTTACCCAAGGTTCGCTCTGGAACAGGGACGGGGGGATTTCAATATGTAACGTGGTGATTTTGCCGGCGGGGATTTGGTGGACTGAATGGAGATAGTCCCCGCAGAAAATCATTACATGGGTATCCTCCAGGTAAGACGAAAGAGACAGTCGATAAAAATACGCATCCGTTACAAACCGGATTTCACATCCAGTAGAAACTTGGGCGAAAAAGCGTCCCCTTTCATGATCCCCTTGTCCCAAGGCTAAACGGACGTTTTCGGGAAATCTTTGCAGGAGCAGGCCGGGAACTTCCCCTTTCTTTTCCAGATGGTCTACATTATGGAAAGAGATTCTGTCATGTATTGCAGTCATTTTTCAGCCATCCTTTGTCGGAGATTTTGATTGATTGTGATAAAATTTTTGCTTTTTATCGAACCCATGTTCATTATACCCTGTCTCACCAAAATTGTCAAAACAAAATGCTAAGGGGCCATTATAAAGCATCATCGCCGGGAATAACAGTATAAACTGTTATTCCCGGCGACCGTTTAACCTTTCAACCGCGAAGTAGAAGACGCAGACCGAAGGGCGTTCCGAGTTGTTTTAACACTTTTCAGCGCTTCAGTCAAAGCTTCCTCTGCATCACCCAAAACTTTATCACTATAACTATGAGAAGCACCCCTTAACTCTCTGGATTTAATCTGGGCCTGGGTAGTAACTTCCTGAGCACGTTCCTGGGCCTGGCGAACGATTTCCTCCTGAGCAACTAAAGCCCTAGCGCGTTCTTCGGCCTTACGGACAGTAGCTTCTGCCTCCCGTTTTGCCTCGTTCAAAATTTCATTTCGGTCAGCGACAATCCCTCTGGCCATTTTAATTTCTGACGGCAGATTAAGCCTGATTTCCTCAATCAAATCCCTAACCTTCATCGCGTCAACAACACACCTGCCGCCGGTAAGCGGAAGGCTCCAGGCGCGTTCCAGCATATCGTCCATGGTTTCTAAAATTTCCTCGATATTCAAGCGGCTTCCTCCTGTTCTCACTCATCCAAATTCAAGCCCGTTTCAGGCGTTGTGCAATCTGCTGCTTAATCTGTTCCGGGACAAAAGGGGAAATGTCCCCGCCAAAACTGCCCACCTGCCGCACTACGCTGGAACTCAGGTACATATTTGAAGCGGATGTTGTTAAAAACATTGTTTCAGCAAATGGGGCAAGTTTTTTATTGGTCAAGGCCATTTGGAATTCATACTCAAAATCAGTGACAGCTCTCAACCCTTTCACAATAACAGCAGCCCCTACCTTTTTCACATAATCCGCCAATAAGCCGCAGTAAGAATCCACCTCGACATTTGGCAGATCAATTGACCTTTGGATCATATCAACCCTTTCTTCTCTTGTAAAAACAGGGGTCTTGTCCGGGTTTACAATCACCAGAACAATCACCTTATCAAACAACCTGCCTGCACGTTGTATGATATCCAAATGCCCGTTTGTCACCGGGTCAAAACTGCCCGGACATACTGCGATAGCCATAGTTTGTCAGAACCTTTCTGCTTTCATTCACTTTACCGGCGCTTTACATTCTGTTTTCCTCTGGATTGTGAAACCGGTAAACAGTCAGTTTCGCTCTTCCATAACGGTATTCCTTCTGTTTGCGAAAATCCCCCGCCTCTTCTGGAAGCATTTCTTCCTTTGCAGTCTCACACAGAATCACCCCGCCTGGATTCATCCTTTGTGCAGTCAATGGAAGCGTTTTCTCTAATAACCCTTTTTCATAGGGGGGATCGAGAAATGCAATATCATAGGTATCCCTTGTACGGGTCAAAAAAGTGAAAGCATCTGCTGTCAGAACTTTTGCCTGATTTGAAAGCTGAGTTGTTTTCAGGTTTTGAATAATTATCTGCTGGGCTTCGCGGCTGCTGTCAATAAACGTTGCACGGCGGGCTCCCCTGCTAAGGGCTTCTATTCCCAATTGGCCTGAGCCTGCAAACAAATCTAAAACCTCTGTTCCTTCTACCTCAAATTGAATAATGTTAAAAATTGCCTGTTTTGTCATATCTGAGGTAGGGCGGGTAATATTACTGTCCGGCGGCGCGATTAGGTTCCTGCCGCGGGCCGTTCCGGTCGTTACTCTCATGTGCGTAATTCCTTCCAAATAAGGTTCCGCAAAAGCGGTATTTATATTATCATGCAAAATGCCCCTGTTGTCAACCGTTTGAAATGGAAAAGCCAATCTTTCCAGAGTCTAATCATTTTGAGACAGGCTCTTAGAACCTGTATTCACAACCGCTGCACGCCGTCTGGCTGGCCTTTTTCCCGCCATACTGCGTCGGTTTCCCTTGCCATACGTCAGTATGGCTGCGGAAAATCTCCTTGTCTGACGGGAAAAATCCTCGTCCATCCGGCATCCCTCGGTCGTGAATACAGGTTCTTAATCCAAAACTGTGCCCTCCTGAACCAATTCCCCGCGTAAAAACAAATATAAAGCCTCCGCAGTTTTCTTTGTCATACCGGGAGCAGCCTCCAATTCCTCCAGGGAAGCGCTTTTCATCGCCTTAACAGTTTTAAAATGTTGAAAAAGCTTTTTTGCCCTTGCCTGTCCAATTCCGGGAACGGTGGTCAGTTCCATAACAAATCCGGTTTTCTGATGCTTTGACCTGGAATAAGCAATTGAGTACCGGTGTACCTCCTCCTGAATCCTGGAAACCAGTATAAAAGCAGAACGGAATGTAGAAATTGCAATCTCCCCTCCATCGCTTGCAATCGCCCTGGTTTTATGCCGGTTGTCCTTGACCATGCCAAATAAAGGAATGTCAAGATGATTGGCGCGGAGAATCGGCTCAACAGAAGAAACATGCCCCTTTCCGCCGTCAAGTAAAATCAAATCCGGCAGCCGTCCAAAGGCAGATTCAGGCGAATCTTTTTCTTCAAAGTAACGGTTTATCCTTCTGGAAATGACTTCGCACATGGACGCATAGTCATCGGTTCCCGCAACAGTTTTAATAGAAAACCGCTTATAAGCATTTTTTAAAGGCTTCCCATCCTCAAAGACTACCATTCCGGCTACAACTGTTTCAGAGCCAATATTGGAAATGTCATAGGCTTCAATGTAATTGGGCGGCTGTTTCAGCCCTAGCAGCCTGGCAAGTTCATCAAGGGCAGCAACGTCACGGTTGGAGTAGGGCTTGTTTGCGGCAAGCCTTTGGGATGCATTGTTTTTGGCCATTTCCACCAGTTTTCGATTGTCCCCCCTTACAGGGACAAATATCTCAACTTTCCGTTCAGCTTTCTCCTGAAGCATCCTCTGAACCAGATCGGAATCCTCAAAGTCTTCATCCAGGGCAATCAATTTTGGAATTTCCTCCTGCCCGCTGGCGTAATACCTCATGACCAGTTCGCGGCGCGCATCTGCCAGCGTAAGGGACTCGTTTTTTCCAAGAAGAAATTCCTGCTTGTCGCGCAGCCTCTGCCCCCGTATTTTCAGAATTACACCGCAGATAGATTCCCCGTCCTGGGCAAAGGCGGCGGCATCCATGTCCTCCACATGGGTAAATACTACCTTTTGATGCTCGTTAATCTTTTGAATTGCGTTAATCCGATCCCGGCAGCGGGCTGCTTTTTCAAAATCCAGGTTTTCCGCAGCAGCTTCCATTTCAACTTTGAGACGTTTGAGGGTTTCTGCCGAACCTCCGTTAATAAAATCCACTGCCTGTGCTATAACTTCCTGGTATTCCTCCAGAGGGATTTTCCCGCTGCATACACCCATACACTGATGGATATGGTAATTTAAGCACGGCCGGTCTTTTCCAAAGTCCTGGGGAAACCTGCGGCTGCAAGTGGGCAGGCAAAAAACTTTATTGACTTCGTCCACCGTTTCAGTGACAGCAAAGGAACTGATATATGGTCCAATAAGCTTTGCACCTTCCTGGGGTTTGTTTTTCTGCGCGGTAATACGGCTCCAATCTTTTGGCCATATCTGGATATAGTGATAGCCTTTATCGTCTTTTAAAAGTATATTATATTTGGGATCATTCTGCTTGATAAGGCTGCACTCCAGAATAAGCGCTTCAAATTCACTGTCACAGATGATAGTATCAAAATCCCAGACGTTCATTACCATATTATAGACTTTTTCAGTGTGCTTCTCTACACTGCGGAAATAACTGCTTACCCGGTTGCGCAGCGCTTTCGCTTTCCCAACATAGATAATGTTCCCGGTTTTATCCCTCATCCGGTAAACCCCAGGCTCCAAAGGAAGCTGCCGCGCTTTTTCTGCTAGGAACCGGAGCTTTTCAGACCTTGCGGCGATTTCTTCCGCTCTGCTTATGACTGCCATTTCTGCCCACCTTCTTTCTGTGTTAGAGACACCATCATAGCAAACTTACAGTTTGCCGGATGGCTGCAAGAGAAAATTTTGAGTTTCGTCAAGCACTGCTGCCCGACAAGAGCCTTTTTAGGAAAGTCCCCCAACCTTTTTCATCCGCTTTATGCTGTACTTTACTTTGGCTTATGCCCGCAATTCAGCTTCATACAAGAAAACCGCGCCGTCCTAACAAACGGCGCGGCACAGAGGAAAGCAACTCATTGGCGCAATTACTCCGTAAACCCAGACTCAACTAATTTAATCAGGCTTTCAACGGCCTCGTTTTCATCGGAACCGTCCGCAATCACGCGAATCTGAGTACCTCCAACAATGCCCAAAGACAGAACGCCCAGCAAACTTTTTGCATTTACTCTGCGTTCTTCTTTTTCCACCCAGATAGATGATTTATACTCATTAGCTTTCTGGATAAAGAAGGTAGCGGGACGTGCATGGAGTCCTACCTGATTTTGAACCATAACATCTTTTACGTACATTCTACTTCTCTCCTGTTAAATAAAATGAAAAAGTGAAACGCGGTTGGAAAGACAGCAAACAAAAGGAAGATACTGAAAGCAATCCACGATTGTACCTGCTGAATCCCATACCTTTTTTGACAATATCATTATAGGCTGAACTTTTCCTTTCGTCAATGAAAAAAGGGAAGAAGTAGGTAAATTCTGCTTGTTTTATAGATAACGGGCAGAAAAAAAGGTTTAAGTTGTGCGTTTTACCTACAAAGTTTTCAACAAAATCAGCAACATAGTTAGTTTTTTCAACTAAGATTCAACAGTTGAAAAAAGTTTTTTTAAAAAACGGAACCCAAATCATAATCCGACCATTGCTCATTTGTGTTTATACGTCATATTATTTTCAAATTCAGCTAAGGTTTTCATATCTTCCTGGGAGAGCCGGAGCGCTTCCAGCAAATCAGGCCTTTTACGCCAGGTATTTTCCAAAGCCTTCCGGCGCTGCCATTCCCGGATATTTTTATGATGCCCAGACGTCAGTACTTCAGGAACTGTCCTGCCATGCCATACAGCAGGCTTAGTATATTGGGGATATTCCAAAAGACCGGAAAAATGACTTTCATCGGTAAAGCACACCTTATCAGCCAAAACATTTTCACACAACCGGGCAACTGCATCTATTACCACCAAGGCGCCAAGCTCCCCTCCTGTCAGCACATAGTCCCCAATAGAAATTTCTTCATCTACAATTTCATCTAAAAGCCTCTGATCTACCCCTTCATAATGGCCGCATAAGATAAACAGATGTTTCTTTTGCGAAAGGTCCAGAGCTTTTTTCTGGTTGAATACCTTTCCTTGGGGAGACATATAAATAACATGAGGTTTTTCCTTTAACCCGTTGGCAACAGCTTCATAACATCTGTAAATAGGATCTGCCTGCATCAGCATCCCCATACCGCCGCCATAGGGAGTATCATCTACCCGGTTATGTTTATCTGTGGTGTAATGGCGAATCTGATGGCATCGAATATCCAGATATCCACCCCGGCAGGCACGGCCTATAATGCTTTCCCCACAAACCATCTCGCACATCTCAACAAACAGGGTCGCTATATCAATCCTCATCATCAAACAGCCCCTTCAGCGGACGGATAACAATTTTTCCTTCCTCCGGCGATATATTAAGCACAACATCCGGTATTTTCGGCACAAGACCAATTTTTCCGTCTGGAAATTGGATATGGTAGACATCGTTAGCGCCTGTTTTACTGATATCCGTTATTACACCATATTCATGGCCGTCATCTGCATCTATTGCCTTCAAGCCAATAATATCCTGAATAAAATATTGCCCCTCCTCCAGCGGGATATCATTGCGGTTTACATATAGAACCCTTCCCCGCAGTCTCTGGGCTTGTTCGATGGTATCAATCCCTTTGAACTTTGCCAAAACCATGTTCCCTTGTGTCCGTATCCGTTCTATCTCCAAATGTGACGCGCCTTTATCCAAATAAAGTTCTTTCAGTTCCAGCATCTCGTCAGGAACATCTGTCCAAGGATATATCTTGGTTTCCCCTTTTAAACCATGTGTTGTGACAATTTTTCCAGCCTCTAAATATTGTTTCAGCATAATCAACCCCTCCTTAAGCCATATGATTTGGATATCTGTGTTCTAACAATTATCAATGCATCCAGTTTGGAACTACCCGAAGCAGCACCATATAACAAACCGTTCCGCCTCCAATACTTAACAGAATGTTATGTTTCCATAAATGAAGCACTGTGACAATCCCAACAGAAAGCAGTTGAATTCCTGCATTAAGCAAGCCTGACGGAGTGAACGTTATTCCCCTTAAACAGTAAATCACCAATGTGGCAATAATTGCAGAAGGCAAACAGCTTCCCAGGAAACGGACAGCAGGCGACAATTCTTTTTTTCCGCCAAAAACAACAAAGGGAAACGCCCTTGTTGCAAAGGTACAGATTGCAGCAACGATAATAATTAAAAAAGCCCTTCCAGCAGTCATTTCTGATTTTCTCCTTCCATTTTATGGACAATCCAATGTTTGCAAAGAAACAAAGCAGCTGCTGTTGCCGCCAGGGAGGGGAGCAAAAATTGTTCAGATCCCAACAGCACCAGAAAAAACAAAGAAGAAAAAATTCCTATCATTGCAGGAATATGAGATGGCATTGACTTCCACTGATCCAAAAAAATCACCACAAACAGGGCGGTCATGGAAAAATCAACTCCCTGGAAATCAAAAGGGATTAAACTTCCCATCATTGCGCCTAGGAAAGAACCTAAAATCCAGTAGCTATGATCCAATAAGGCAATTCGGAACATTGCCTTATTGGGGTCAACCTTTTCGGGAGGCTGAAGCGAACAGAGAACAGAATAAGTTTCATCTGTCAAAGAAAAAATCATGTACAAACATTTACGACCCATGGAACGGAATTTTTCCACAAAGGACAAACCATAAAAAATATGCCTGCCATTAATCAGCAGCGTCATCGCTGATACTACCGCCAAAGATGCATTGCGTTCCAACAGGCTTACTAAAAGGAACTGCCCAGAACCTGCATAAATGACCAGGCTGCTTAATAATGCCCATCCTGCATGAAAGCCTGCCTGTTCAAGAAGAATTCCAAACGCTATCCCCAAAAATAGATAACCAAAAAAGACAGGGACAGACTGGATAAAAGCGTATTTCCAGGTTTCCCGATTGGAAAAGGATTTTGATGAAAGAGAATCGTCTTCTTGTTTGAGTGTCATAAAACCTTTTGTTCCCACCTTTGATTCCAGAATGAGAACATTGTAACACAAACAATCATTTATGAAAAGAGGCAAAAAAAGAAAGGGGCTGTAAAAACCCCCTGTCCCCGAAAGCATTTTTACCAAAAATTCAAGAAATCCCGCAGAAGGCCTCGTTTCGAAAACCTTCTGCGGGGATTTTATTGCCTTGGATTTTTACAGTTTCAAGTTTTTTATAACCCCTATTTTTGACTTTGAATATAGTATATGCCTACTCTGTCAGGCAAAAGAAATTCAAAAAAGTAAAGTGTATACTATCAATTTTGGCTAAGGCGCTTTATCTGTTGGAGAACTAAATTCAAATCTTCTTCACTCAAACAATTCATTCCATCAATGGCCTGTTGAATCAAATCAGGGTATTTTGTGTTCTCTGCAAAGAACTGTTCGACTGTAATACCGAAATAATCACAAATTGAAATGAGCTCTTTGATTGTCGGCATGGATTTCCCACGGGTAATATTATTAATATATGACTTGCTGTGACCAAGGTCATAGCTTAACTTATATTCTGAATTTCCACTGCGCATCCGTAGTTCGGTGATTCTTTGGCGGACAAATTTTTCATTCATAGCGTCTCCCACCTATATTACAATATGTTTAGTTGGAGGCACGGCCGCCGCCGCGCCATTTTATGAACCGTTAGAAAGAGAAAGTATCGACCTGATGTCCACCAATAGGATAGTTTATGTCTATGACTGAACGGCAAGATGCAGGTTATTGTGGAACACACTGGACGATTCCTGCAATATAAAGTATAGGGGTTCTTAATCTTTTTCTAGTCGTTTATTTGTTGTTTTATATATTGAAAAGGCGGCAAATAAATGTGTTACAACTTCGAGAACATATTTTTGTTCCAAGCAGTTGAACTTTTTTAACTGTACCTGTAACTCATCCAATCATTCAGAATCAATCGTTTCTGAATTATATTCCTTGTTCAAGTCACCAAGGCTAAGTGCAGCAAAGCTGCACTCCTGAAAACCAAACGTTCCAGACATTTTTCATCAAACTCACATTACATATTAAATAACACCTGTAACTTTCAGCATAATCTGGGCAATAAGAACCGAGCCAACATAGGTTCCAAAAAACGTACACAAAGCGACACAAACAATAGCAATTCCCTGCTTTTTAAAAGCATCCAAATCCTTGCCAATAGAAATACCTGCATACGCCAAAATAGGGGTACATAAAGGAAGCAGGCCAATTTTTCCGAATTCCACCCTTACCAGTTCAGCAATGGGCGAAAATCCGGGAATACTGGCTAAAATGGTAATAAGAGAAATAAACAAAATAGACGGAAGCTGGATTTTAAAATATTTAAATAAATCCTGAAGCAGACAGCCCGAAATAATCATTACAAACATAAGCGCTAAACCTGGAGCAGCCTGCCAGGGATAAACGACACTTCCAGCTTTCCAAGTAGAAATAAAGTTTGCAATAGAAACAAATACAGCAGAGATAATTAAAACTTTAATGCGAACAATCCATTCTTTTTTCATAAGAGAAGGCACTCCTTTGTATGGAACTCTATTCTTATTGTGCATCAACATCTGGGAGGCGGTTACATTTTTTCTTTTGGTTTAGGAATTTTACGCTTTTCTTTCAATTTTTTATAAAGCCAGTTTGTAAGCGGCAGCGCGACAAAAAGACCCATATATAATCCATCGGCAGTTGTCAAAACCTGGCTTGCAGCGGCAAAACCAGAAAGTTCCTCCGCCATTTCAGGATAAGTGTTTACCACAGGCGCTAAGGCTGAAGCCATCATGGAGGCGGAACCTGTGCCTGCAGCCATCGCCAGAGCATAGGGATGGAAAATTCCCAAACCGCAGAAAAGGGCAGCTATCAAACCATTAAAGAGGGTTCCCAAAAGGGTTCCTGTGATATAACCGCCCATAACCCCTTGTCCTTCTTCAGAATCAAGTCCATACATATCACCAATAATCGCCAAGGAGCCTTCACGGGAAATAGAAAAGCAGCAGCCAACAGCTGCACGTCCCATTTTAAAGACAAAAACGGCAATCGGCAGGGAAAAGAAAATAGTTCCTAAATTACCTAATTCCTGCAGCAATAAAGGAAGCCCTGCACTGATGATAGCGGAGAGGTTTGGCCCAATATCGGCGGCCATTTTAGCGGTAAGGAACATAACACAAATGCCAATATAAGGCGAAGCAGTCTCCATCATAGATTTAGGAATCACTTTGAGACAGGCCAAAATAATACCAAAAATCAAGGCATAAAGCATAGGGAAGAGAGAAAAGCTAATCATAGAACCAAATTGAAATTTGTGTACACCAATCAATTCCGCTGCCACTGTCAAGGCCAGACAAAGAAGATGCACCTTCCAGTCTTTAAAGAAATTTTTCAATGCAGAAACCTCTCTTTCTATTAATTATAGTGATAATACTGTAAATGGGGCAGTTGATTTTTCCGTCTATTTGTAAATTTTGTTTACTACTATATATTATCAAATTATGAATAAATTACAAGAGAGATATACATATATTCCGTTATATGTTTTAAAAATGGTTTTCATTCAGATACAGAAAAGGAAAGCTTTCAGTGACAGCAAAATGATACTTCGCTTTTTAAGAGACCATTTCATCTATATATTTTCGGCAAATTAGATTAAACATAGAACTTCCTATATTATGTGCGCTTTTAAAATATATCTATATTCTCAAGGAAAATAAACAAAATGTATAACAAATCAGACAGGAAACTATTATAAGTTGAATCAAAATACATTAAAGTATTCAAAAAGGAATTATTAACGATAAAAATAAAAAAGCGGCGTGAAGCTACCCGCCTCACGCCATACCAAACAGCAAATAAAAAACATCTCTATACTATTTTGAATCTTATCCTTACGTTCCGGCAGGTCCGGTAGGTCCGGTAGCGCCACTCGGTATTGTTAAATTAAGCACAAAATTAGGTGCTGTACCTGTAATAGTGGCGACTGCAGCAGATCCGGGCGCTCCCGTTGTTACAGTTCCAATTAATAAAGTTGGTGTAAGACCAGCTATACCTGTTGCCCCAGCTGGACCCTGGGGACCCGTTGCGCCAACAGCTCCTACAAGACCTTGAGGGCCTTGTGGACCTGTTGTCCCTGCCGGGCCTTGGGGGCCTGTAGGACCTGTTGCTCCTGCTGGGCCTTGCGGACCTTGGGGGCCTGCTGCCCCTGGTGCTCCGGCCGCTCCTGTTGCTCCGGTTGGGCCTTGAGGGCCTTGCGGACCTTGAGGGCCTGTTGCCCCTGGTGCTCCGGCCGCTCCTGCTGCTCCGGTTGGGCCTTGAG